>PMDX01000154.1:0-3927 GCA_003154635.1 Actinomycetota bacterium
GCAGCAGCTCCAGTCGGGAAGCTCGGTAAGCTCTATGCCGAGAGCCTCACATACCGCCTCTGACGAGTCGCCGTACTCCTCGGCGGAGCCGGACTGGGAGCAACCGGGGTAATAGGTGAAAGCAAGCTCGCTCACTGTTATTTCCCTTTCTTGGTCTTGTTGAAGATGCGCCGCACGGACTTCCGGTCTCTTACGAAGTGCGGCAGTATCTTTATCTTGCCCTTGGCTACCATCACTGCGCCCAGGCCAAGGTCNNTAAGGAATGACTTGTGGAACAGCGGTATCTCGGGCTGGGAGGCCGCGCCCGCGTCGAGCGACATGCGGCGCAGGCCGTCCATGACGCGCGCGATATCTATCTCGTTCGGGCAGCGGGTGCTACACGTCTCGCACGAGGCGCACAGCCAGATCGTGGAGCACTTGAGGAGCCTACTCTCCTGCCCGTACTGGACCATCTTCATTGCCTCGTGTGGGAGGAGGTCCATAGCAAATGCCACCGGGCAACCCGCGGAGCACTTCTTGCATTGATAGCACAGACGGACCTTCTGCTCCGTGCTCTCCTGGAGCTCCGTCTCCAGTTGCCTGTTAACCGTATTTATCATGTCGCTCCAATCCTTAGCAACCATTCCTGACCGTTTGGTCATAAATACTTGCATCGTATACCAACTGTCAAGTAATAGACTGAAAGAGGTTACCATAACCGCAAAGTCCCTGTATTGACAGATGGCAAGTAATCGCTCGTACCACCCTGAACCCCCTTTGTTCCTTTGGCGCATCGTCAGTTCCGTCAAATTGGCCGTCTGACAACCATGTTGATACAGTTCAATCGAACACAAGAAGTTCCAAGGGGGGGTTTGGCAATTATTCCATTTCTTTTTAATCTCAGGGAACTGCCCGCAGGGGACCGGGAGGTACCATGTCGATGAGACTCTTGTACGGCCGGATGAAGAAACATACCGCTCTGACTGTCACTTTCGTGCTGGTTCTTTCAGTTTTGACGCTCTGGCTCGGTACCGGGTGTGCGGACCTGCCGGTTGCCGAACCCCAGCCGGGGGTCGTTACACGGTGGGATTTTCCGAGTTCAGTGGACGGGCTCAAAGTCCCCTGCAGCATCTACCTGCCCTCGAATTACGATTCGACAAAGACCTATCCCATGTGGGTTGAGCTCCATGCCCTCTACGCAACCCCGGTGCTCGACAACGATCCCAACGACCCGATCTCAAACTCGTTCAAGAATATGGCCGACGAGAAAGGCTTAATCATTGTCGCCCCCTGGGGCCGGAACCTTCACAGCATGTATATCGACGGGCTCAAGAGTTCGGAACCGAGCATCTTCGATGACTTCAACAGTTCAATCGGTTCGTGGTCACCGGTCAGTGGGACGTGGACTTCATACCTCGGCTCGTACCGTCAGTCCAACACGTCCCTGACATGGAAAGAATCGGTACGAAGCGGCTCAACCGGCGAGAACTATTCGGTCCGCTGCAGGGTCAGGGATTACTCCGACCCGACGACGGAAACCGCGATCGGTGTCAACCTCAGGCGGCAGTCCACGGGCGACTGCTACCACGTTGACCTATACAGGGATTCCACCGGCGCCAAGTTCGTCAGGTTCTTCAAGTACACCGGTGGAACGTGGGAGCTAATGTACAAGTGCTCGTACAACTGGCAACCGCTCAACCCGCTCGACGGCTGGATCGACCTGAAGTTCTCCTGCTACCAGGATTATCTCGAGGTGTACGTCAACGAACAGCTAATAAACATGCAGCCAGCTTACGACTCCACACCGTACGGCTACGGGCGCAAGGTCCCGGGCACGGCGCTGCCGGCAGGAGATGTCAGCCTGTGCAGCTACGGTGGCATCCACGAGTTCGATGACGTACGTATTCAAAACGAGTACGAGTACGGCGAGCAGGACGTTCTCGACTGCATGTCGAGCGCCATGGAAAAGTACAGGATAGACCCGAATCGCGTCTACCTGGCCGGGCACTCCCAGGGCGGGCTCGGCGCTTACACGACCGCACTTCACAACCCGGACCTCTTCGCCGCCACCAGACCGGCCGACGGCTTCACGGACCTGGCCTATGACTATAGTTGGCTCAAGACACACTACCCGGCAAATCCAGGTATTAGCGGCTTCGCTTCTATAAACGACGGCCAGTTGTCCGACTACATGACGGCCCTTTCCGGCGGCGAACCTGACAGTTCCCATCCTGAGAGAGCCAGCATCTGGAACGAGAACAGCGCGCGTTACATCCTTGAAAACGCGGTCAACACAAACTTCCGCATAGTCCACGGCACTACCGACGCGGACGTACCGAACACGTACGACCCCGTCGGTATAGGCTGGTGGGTCCCGTTCGGCCCGTTCTGGCTCCAGCTCGGGGCGCCCTCACCGTACGGCCCGGGGGTAGCCACATATCGCAACGGCAAGGATATTGCGGACCTGCTGGTGTCGTGGGCATCGGGTGACAAGTACCCGTCCACATACATCACTAACGCGTACATGGGTCACGGCTTCCTCGAGCCGTACGCCGACACCGCCGATTACTTCCTGACAAAGACACTCAACAGGCACCCTCTCGAGGTTGCGTACAAGACTTACGACAACACCAACAACGGTGCCTGGTGGCTGCACCTCGAAATCCCCTCACCGAACACCAACCAGCCCGGAATGGCCAGAGTGATCGCGGACCCGACGACAAACTCGGCGGCTCTGCACGCGAGGAACCTCAAGAAGATGTACCTCGACGTCTCGCGCATGGGGCTCGACAACGGCGCGGGCAAGACGCTGACGTTCAAGGCCGACAACAACACAGCTCCCAACGTGTTCGATATCACCGACACGACCGGAGCCCTGGCACTCGAGCTCGACGGCGCGTGGCCGGCCCAGTCGGGTTACACGGTCGCCCTCGACGGGACCACCCTGCAGCAGGGAACCGGCTACACGGTCACCCCGGGTTCTATCACCGTAAACAGCATGACGATGTCAGGCAGCCACACACTGACTGTCACCGTTCCGGGATCGGTACCGACAAACCTCCTCTCGAACCCCGGCGCCGAGACAGCGGACTCAAACTCCGGCGCGGCTAACTGGAGCAGCACTGTCAGCGCGGGCTCATCGGCTACATTCTCGTGGGACGACCAGGAGCAGCACACTGGAAACCGCTCACTCCGCGTCAAGGATGCGCAGCTCTCGGGCACGACGGGCTCGGCACTGTGGACATCCGACCAGGTGTCCGTCACTGCGGGCGATACATACAACCTCGTGGCGTCCGCCAAATCACGGATGTTGAGGAGCAACTACCTCGGTGTGGGGATCGCCTGGTACGAGGCCGACGGCACTCTGTTAAGTACGACGTGGTCGCCCACCGCCATCACCAGCGGCAATGCGGCGGCGACGCGCGACTGGACGCAACTCAAAGCGACGGGTCAGGCTCCAGCAGGGAGTTCTTACGCACGGATAGTCGCAGGAGCCGGAGGCGGCTCGCCATCGGGCCCGAACGGTAGCGCGTGGTTCGACGACTTCTGCCTGTCTCGCTAGCCCGAGCCGGCTTCGGGCGCCGATATCATCACTTACGGCGAGCTATCCCTTGCCACCTTTGACGTATTGCGCTCGGAGGTCTTTCTTGAGCATCTTGCCGGTGGGAGAACGCGGCAGCTCGGGTACAAAGACGATCTCTTTCGGCGTCTTGTTGTCTGGCAGGTGCTCGCGCGTCCAGGCCATCAGCTCCTCTACCTCGAGTTCCTGGCCCGGAATAAGAACCACGAGAGCCATGGGCGCCTCGCCGAACTCCTGGTCGTGCGTACCGACAACTCCGACATCGAGCACTTTAGGGTGCCCGATGATGACATCCTCGATATCCACGGGGTATACGTTCTCTCCGTCGGAGATGATCACATCTTTCTTGCGGTCGACGATCCAGAGGT
>PMDX01000154.1:4020-4653 GCA_003154635.1 Actinomycetota bacterium
GCGGGGCTGGCTTCGGCAAGGCCGTAGCCCTGGCTGAAAAAGACACCCCTTTTGACGTACGTCTCGATAAGTGGCACGGGGCAGGCGGCGTCGCCCGCCAGCATCACCCTGATCGAAGAGAAATCCGCGGTGTCGAAGCGCTCGCTCGCGGACATCAGTATAAACATGTCGGGAATGCCGAACATCGTAGTGACCCTGTATCTCGCTATCGCCTCGAGAGCCTGGTCGGGCACGAAGAACCGCGTCAGCACGACACGCCCACCGGAGTAGATCGTTGGTGTTGCGGCTACGGACAATCCACCAATATGACACAGCGGAGCCGCCACCAGGGCGGTGTCTTTCCTGCAGAGGTTGTACGTCAGCAGGGCGTTGATGGCGTTCCACTGGGTGTTGCCCTGGGTAAGGACGGCTCCCTTCGGCCTGCCGGTGGTCCCTGCTGTGTACATGATGAGATGCGGGTCATCGAGGGTCACGTCCGGCGCTACGTTGGGTTCGACATCGAGGTGGCTGTTTACCCACTCGTCGTAATCCAGGTCTCCCTCGTTACCGCCTCCAACCACTATGTAGTGCCTGACACCTCCCGCCAGTTCCTTGAGTGCGGCCACATGCTCCGCGAACTCGGGCGCGTACACC
>PMDX01000327.1 GCA_003154635.1 Actinomycetota bacterium
CTGGCGATCATCTTCGTCGACGCCAACGCCACGGCGGCGGCGGCGGCCAGCGCATCCCGCCTGCTGAAGCCGGCGGGCGCGGCGCTCACCTTGCAGAACGGCATCGGCAACCTCGAGACGCTGACCGCGACGCTCGGCGCCGGCCGGGTGCTCGGCGGCATCACGATGAACAGCGCCAACATGCCGGGACCCGGCCAGGCCCAGCACAGCCATGCCGGGCCGACCTGGCTCGGCGAACTCGACGGCCGGCGCAGCGCGCGCCTCGCCGCCATCGTCGAGGCGCTGACCCGGGCCGGCTTCGAGATCGTCGTCACCGACGACGTCCAGGCCCAGGTCTGGAACAAGTTCGTGCTCAATTGCGCGATCAACCCGCTCTGCGCCATCACCGGGCTGCTGCCCGGCGAGATCGCCACCACGCCGGAGGTCGACCAGCTGCAGACCCTCCTGGTCGAGGAACTGCTGGCGGTGGTGCGGGCCAAGGGCCTGCGGCTGCCCGATCCCGACCCGCTGGGCACGATCAAGAGCCATTGCCGCTCGCGCTACAACCGGCCCTCGATGCTGCAGCATATCCAGCAGGGCCGCCGCACCGAGATCGACGCGCTCAACGGGGCCGTCTGGCGTATGGGCGAAGAACGTGGGGTGCCGACACCCGTCAACGAGACGCTAACCCGAATGATCCGCTTCCTCGAATCCGCGACATGACCCCGGCCTTGCCTTCAAGGATTCTCATACCCAAGCTGGCAGACCAGCGCTCCAGCGCCGCTACTTCGGATCACCGTACATCGAACGTTCCGCTATGACAGGGACGTTTGAGTCGACCTTTGTCGATACCTCCCATGTGACCGGCACCGTGTATGCGACGTTGTAGCTCTTTCGAGAATGCGCCGGGAGCGTCTCGATTGGCCCGACGACCGGACCCGAGGGCGTCATGTAGGTCAGGCTTATCTCTGCGGGCGAATCGTTCGGGTTCTGGACGAGGATCCACGTCTCGAACCCGTTTTGAGTACAGCCTTCGGCCAGATACCATGTCTTGGCCGGTGTCGATGTACCGACGGAGGCATGGCCCCACGTACGGTTGCCGCCGTACATGGAGCGCTCCGCGATAACGGGAGTCGCACTCGTGACCCTGGTGGAAACCTCCCACGCGTTGGGCACCGAATCGGCTACGTTGAACGTCTTGCGGGAGTTCGGGGCAAGCGTGGTCGTGGGTCCCGCCTTCGCGCCGTCCGGCGTCATGTATGTGAGCGAGACCGTAGCAGAGGAGTCGCTCGGGTTCCCGACGAGAACCCAGGTCTCGAACCCTCCGGCGGTGCATCCCTCGGCAAGATACCAATTTTTCGCGGACCCCTTTACCCCTATGGAGTCCGTACCCCAGGTGCGAGTCCCGGAAGCGGTCGAGCCGTACACCGCGCGCTCCGCGATGACGGGGTTGTCACTTGTAACCATGGTGGAGACGGACCACTGGTTTGGAACGGTATCCGCGACGAAGAAAGTCTGACGTGAGTTCGCCGGCAATGTCACGGTCGGTCCCCCGACCTTGCCCGACGGCGTCATGTACGTTAACTTCACCCTGGCAGCGGCGCTGTTCGGATTCTGGACGAGGATCCAGCTCTGCATTCCACCCGCGGTGGACCCTTCCGCCAGATACCAGGTCTGTGAAGCAGCCGTTACCCCGATTGAGTTGTGTCCTTCTCTACGCCCGCCCCAGTACATCGAACGCTCCGCGACAACGGGATGGTCCGCATCTACTCGCGTCGAGACGGACCACTCCCCCGGTAACGTATCCCCTATCGAGAAAGAGGCCCTGCTGTTGGCGGGGATGGAGACAGACGGCCCCGAGACGGCCCCGTGGGGAGTCATATAAGTCAAGTTCACGTGAGCGCTGGTGCCACCCGGGTTCTGGACCAGCACCCAGGTCTCGAACCCGCCGTTGGTGCTGCCTTCGGCGAGATACCATGTCCTCGAGGTCGAATTTGTCCCGATGGAATCGGTTCCCCACGTCCTGGTCGTCACAGGCGGTGTTCCCGGTGATGACCCGACCCCTCCGACCCAGTCGCTGTAGCTATAGTACGAGGACGATGTGCCGATCACTCTCCCCTCGGCGAGAACGCTGATGTCATCGGTACTCCGGCTTGATAGCGCCTTTGCTTTCCAGGTCACGGTTCCGCTGGACCCCGTAGTGCCCATGCCTGCCACTGTCTGGGTCGCGGAGCCGCCCAGTATCTGGTAATCGCCGGAAGACCGGAACGTTGCCGTGGGGCTGGCCGCATTAAACTGCCCGTTGAGAGGGCTCGGCCCGCCGTACGAGACAGTCGCCGTGACCGAGAACGTCTGCCCCATCGACACGCTCGTCGGCTTATAGACGTCCACGGCCCAGGGGGACGCTATCATTCCCCACCGGTCGGAGTACGTCCAAAGCTGGTCGACGAAGTACGACTGGTTGAAGTGGACGTCGGGTCCCTCGTAAGGCGCGGAGTACCAAGGGTCGTGCACGATGAAATCCCCGACGGAGTCGTTGTAACCTTTGACCAACCTGAAGTGCCCGGAGTCGCCGGTGTTGTCGTAGCGGGTGAGCACCAGCACCGGGTAATCTTCGGATACCAGTTCCTTGAGGTCGCTGTACCGCCTGCTGTAAAGAGATGAGCCGTTTTTCCAGTATGCTTGCGCCGCTCCGTAACCCAGCGAGCGCGAGGTGTAGCCCCTCAACGCCGGGTTCTGTTTCGCCGCGCTCAATGACGAGAACTGGGCCGCCCTCAGAATATCGTCGTTGTAGGCCCCAACGCTGGACGTCGCGTTCGCGACCTGGGCTATCTCGGTCTGGGAAATATCCGGGCCCCAGTAATCGAGCAGCATCTCGAGTGCCGCGGGGCCACACCAGTAACCCGTCTCTTGAGAGTGGTACGGCACGTCGGGGATATCATATGCTGACGGAGCGCCTCCAGCGTGAGTTGAAGTCGCGTGGCGCGAGCCACCCGCAGTAGCGGTAGTCGCGACCGTGGTCCCCCCGGCTTGAGCGGCTGTCGCGGTCGACGCTCCGCCGCCTGTAGTACCACCCGAGCCGGGAGTCTCGATGCCCGACCCCGCGCTGGATGACCATGGAGGGGTCTCCAGGTTCGTCTCAGGGATTCCTTTGATAAAGACTGGAAGGTACACCTCGTCAATCGCGTAGCCATTACCAAGTTCGAAGAACCAATATGTGTTCTTGTCGGGAGCGAGGCGCGCCTGTGGCTCGGGCAGGTCTACGTCTATCCCGCGTCGATGCAGGTACTTTCCGACCGTTGCCGTCGCTTCTACCGCGCTGACGAGCGGGAATTTCTTCTGAGGTTCCTCCGAGTACCAACACCATTTCCCCGTCGAGGCGCTGACCCCGATAATACCTTCCACCTCGCCCGTCCCGGCGATCACCGGCACGAGGTACGAAGAAGGGGTGCCCCCAAAGCTGTAGAGCAACAGCGGGTCTCCGGTGGAAGCCCCGCCCCATGACGGCTCCGCGGCGGCCGACCTGGAAGACGAGCGCCTGACATCAGACACCCTGGACATGAGCCTGGCAGCCTCGGCGCGCGCGCCCTCCGGACTGGCCTTGGCCCCATTCGCCGCGCCAACCGCGGGCGAAAGAGAAAACAACAGGAGTGCCGTCAGGAAAACCGCAATAGACCACCGAACCAACCTCGATCGGCAAACCATCATCATCTCTCCAAACCGTTAGCCGACCCGCGTGCCCCAGACATAGAGGCACGGCAAGCCACCCCGAATACGTCCATCGGCCGCGGCTCGCCCGAACGCCTCGGCAACCTGGACGATAACGGGCTCTTCGAACGACTTTCTCAAGATATTAGACGCCGAGAGTTCCCCCGGAAGGTCGTTCAAGTATTCACGGGCGACCTCTTCGGCGTCGCGACCCTCCATCGATATCACAAAACGCACCACCAGCGAGTCAAACTCGAGCCCGGCTTGCTTAAAAGCGTCCCTGACCGAATGCCTGTCAGCGGAGCGTAACCCTCCGCTCTTACGTAAGACATCCTCTATCTGGAGAAAAAGCGGTCCCGCTTCGCCCATCTCTCCTTTCCATTCGCTCTCGCCCGCCAGGGGCTCGCAAACGGAGAACCGCCCACCGGCGGCAAGTACACGAGAAAGCTCGCGAACAGCGTTCTTGAGATCTTCCGCATAGATGAGGGCGGAGCGGCACACTACGGCGTCGAACGCGCCCGGATCGAACGGAAGGTTCTCCAGGCGGCCAAGGACAGGCAGCACGTTTCCAACGCCCATGATAACAGAATCGCTTTGCATTTTCTCGATGCATTCCGGGCTCGAGTCGAGAGCTGTCACCGAGCCCTCGCCGCCGACTGCGCGAGCGGCGCGAGCGGTCAGGAGGCCGGTCCCAGCGCCAAGATCGAGGATATGGTCGCCGCGGTGAAGACGGGCTTTCTCGATGATCGTGTCCGCGATACGTGAAAGCGGGGAGCTTTCAACTCCGGAAAGCTCCCCGCTGATGTTCTCTAACCAGCCGTTCCAGCCGGTCTTGTCTTCGAACCCTTCACATGCGCTCAACTTACCAGGCTCGCCACCAGCATTCCGGAGGCCGTCCCCTGCTCCGTTCCCACGCCACGAGCGCCCGCGTCGCAACCAACCGCCCAGAGGCCCTCGAGCGGCATCTTGGGGCTGGGCTTGTTCGAGCCGACCTGTCCTACGCACTGGGCGAGGCCGATGCACTCGCCGGTTCCTTTTCGCGTGATGCGATTGGTGTCCTTGTTGGTTATCCGGCTCTTGGCGATGAGGTTCTTCTCGACCTCGGGGAAGAAACTGAAGAACTTCCGCTCGGCGATATCGAGCATCTTCTGGCTGCGCTCTTCCTGGTCCACCTCACAAGAGGTCGGGACTCCGACCATGATGAGCTGGTGGTTCGGAGGCGCCAGCGTGTCGTCCCACTCGGTGGGCATCGGCCCGAAAAGGAATGGGTCCTTGGGCAGCCCGTCAGGAACGTCACAGTACTTGAAGATACTGTCAGGATCGACTTCCGGTATGGGGAAGAACGAGGGCGCCTTGAGGTCCACGACCCTCTTAGCCAGGAACAGCTTGCTGGCCATCCAGGAGTAAGAGAGCTTGAGCCCGTCGACATACTCTACGTATTCAGAAGGCAGGTTCTTTGGGCCGGCCATCTTCACGGTCTGCTTCAACCCCGCGTTCGAAATTACCACGTCCGCCGGGTACTCGACGTCATCCGAGCCCAGAACGCCGGTCACGCGCCCGTCTTTGCTCAGGATCTTCTTTGCCGCAACACCGAGCACGAGCTTGCCGCCGTCGCGAGTAAAAGCCCTCAGGAACGAGCGCGGGATGCCGATCGCGCCGCCGCGCGGGACTCCCAGGGTGCCGCAGGTGAAGATGCCGATAAACGAGTCCATGAACTCCCCGGCGCTGGCCTGTTCGTACGGGACCACCAGGAGCAACATCGCAAGGCAGTTCATCGCCGCCAGCACCCTGTCGTCATCGGTGAACTGGAGCAGGAAATCGCGTACGGTCATGTCGTCGTATTTCTGGATGATGCCGGGGTTCATCCGGCGAAGGCCGTCGAGCTCTTTTGCCAGTCCCATGAGCCCAAAGCTCTTGAGAGAGCGGCGTAGGGTGTTGAGAACGTTGATCGTCTGCCTTCTGGTTATTGTCGCTACCGCCATGTCCTTGATAGCCCCGGGGCTCGCGAGCTTCTGGTGGAGATACCAGAAACCGTTCTTGTTCATCCACATGGTCTCCGAGGGGTCGCGTATCAGCCAGGGTTGGTCAACTCCGAGCTCTTTCGCCACTATGCCATGCGGGCCGCTAGGGCCGCGGGCGAACATGTGGATGCCGGTGTCGATCTTGAAACCGTTCTCTTCGTAGCTCGAGCATTTGCCACCGATGAACTTGTTCTGCTCGAGAAGAGTTACGTCATAACCCCTGCTCGCCAGCAGCGCGGCACTCGAGCTCCCACCCGGTCCACTGCCGATCACCACCACTTTCTTCATGAGTTCCTCCTTGCTCCCGGGACATGCGCCCCGACAAAGACCGGATCTCCGGTCCCGGTCATCTTTAGTGAATATGGAAAAGGACTCAGGCTCCGGCCGGCAGGCCCCGGGCGCAGTTCTTCCACCCGGGCATCGCTTCCCTGACGATCTTGGTCGCAAGAGGAATGTCGAACGCGTGAGCCAACGCGAACCTCAAATTGTATTTGAACAGCACGGGCGGTATCAGGCTCGTCATCTTCTTGAGCATGTACGCGGGCGCGAACGACGACGTCGCCAGCTTGAACTCGTCCATCGCGACAGCCTTGTCCTCGACGGCCAACGCCGCTATCTTGCCGGAGACCAGGCCTCCAAGCATTCCGAAGAACATGAACGATTCCATGCACCCCGCGAGTGTCCCGGCCAATATCTTGTCACCGGCAAACAGCCTCGGCGTGTGGATCGACTTTGCGGGAACCGGGAAAGTGAAATGCTCCCACGTCTTGAACTCGATACCCTCAGAGATGAAGCACTGCTCCTCGAAAGCTTTGAGCGTATCGTGCCCTATAGGGTCGCGCTGAAAGACGTGAGCGAACTGTATCCCGTTGATCGACGACGTGTATGCGTAGTCCGTAGTAAAATCTCCGTGATATATAGTCACGTGGTTGGTCGTGGTATCCGGGATCATCTGCCGGGCCACGAAATGGAAGGAAGTTTTGTAAGGCTGGTGCACCGAGTCGAAGCCGTCAAAATTCAGCCCCGTCGCAATGATCGTGTCGGGCGGAAGCTTTGCGATATCGTCGTTGGACCACATCGGTTGATTGAATTCGACCTTGACCCCTTCAGCGACCGCGATGTTATACAGGTGGGTGTCGAGCGATGTCGACCTGGGGCCCCTTTCAATGACCCACGAGCTGATAGCGTCCATGTCGGCGGGGAGCATGGTGCCCCACGCGACCGCGTTTCCCGATTGGAAGCGCGCTATCCCCGGACCAGCTGCCGCGGGGCTCAGATCGATACCGATATAAGCCTCGAGCGCCTTGATGTCGATGGGCGTTCCCTCGGGCGAGGGGTGGAAAAGCGGCGACCCACCGATTCGCGATTCTTTCTCCAGAACCACTACATCCCTCCCTGACCGCGCAAGGTTGATTGCCGCTACCAAACCCGCGAAGCCAGCCCCTACGATGATGTTTTCTGACATCTTTCACCTCGATATTTGGATTGACCTGTAAATTGATAGTGCAATTGCACTGTCTAGTCAATTGACATTCCTTTCTTATGTATTAATAATAAGGCGCTGAGTATGTCAGGTGCGCTGACCAAAACCGCGAAAAGCGGTAATTTTTATCCTTTTTGGTCTGCCACCCGAGAAGCGGAAAG
>PMDX01000322.1 GCA_003154635.1 Actinomycetota bacterium
GCATCATCACGTCCAGAAGGATCAGGTCGGGATCGTTCTTCAGGGCGGATATGAGCCCCGCCTTGCCGTCACCGGCGGTAAGGACGCTATAATCACGGGCCTCGAGGTTGAGGCTGATCAGCTTCACTATGAAGGGATCATCGTCCACAATTAGTACTGTTTTCACAATTGCCACCCAGACGATCGTTTTTTCTATTACTCGACACACGAATCGGAATACTGAAATTATTTCTCACGATCCAGGGAATAATACCTGCGGGCTGGCAGCAGGACTGTGATGGTTCTGATGGGAGGTTCTCTCGTCTGTGGCGACTCTCCGGGGCGACTGGACTCGCCGCTCAACTCCAGGTCGTATCCATGACCTTCCGGGGCGCTTCGCGGTGATACCGGCGCGCCGGGTAGCCCAGCGTCAGCACGCCGGCGACTGTGCGGCCTATGGGAATGCCCATGATCCTTCTGAGTACCGGATCCATGTTCGCGGCCATATTGACGTAGCCGTTGTAGCATGTGCCGACCCCGATCGTCTCGGCGAAGAGCACCGCCGTCTGGGCTGCTAACCAGCCGTCGCCGACTGCCATCGGGTTGAAGCGAGGCGTGGTGAAGACGAGCAGGGTCCTGGCATCGTAGAGGAGCATATCACCCCGTTCGGACTCGGGCAGTATCATCTTTTCGAGCCCGTACGCGAGCAGGAACCGCTCTTTGGGGTCGAGCCCTATCGCCTTCCAGAGAGCTTTGAACGCGCGCGTCTTGAACACCCTGAGGACGGGCTTGAAAAAGCGCAGGGTGTGCCTGCGGATCTTCTCTATCACTTCCGGGTCGTCATGGACGTGTGCGATGACAGACCGGCTGTTATGCGCCGAAGGGGCGAGCGAGGCGGCTTCTATTATCTTCTCGACATCCTCCCGCGATACGGGGACAGGTTTGTACTCGCGGCAGGAGCGCCTCGCGTGGAGCATCGACATCATCTGATCCTCCGAGACAGGGTCCGTCTCGGCAAGAGGCTCGGCCCTGAGACCTTCGAATCCGGCGAGGGTAATCGCGTCCTCCGGGCAGGCAGCCACGCAATGCCCGCACTCTATGCAGATGTCCGCGGAGTTGTCCGGCAGCGATGGCCCCTTTTCGATCGCTCCACCTACGCATGCCTTGTAACAAAGGTTGCAGTTCGTGCAGCTATCAGTGTCGATACTTATCACTGCGACTCCTCCATCAATGCTCGGTCAAATCTTCTTCACCGCTGAACTCGATAAACTCGACGGGCGCGCCGTTGTCCACTATGAAAGCGACTGTAACTCCCTCCGACGGGGCGTTGGGCTCTATCAGCACCTCTTTTCCCTCGAGCTCTGATTCCATATCATCGACCTCGAATGCCACATGGGCGACGGTCTTCACCAGGTCGGGCAGCGGGCTGTCGGGGTCGAAGCGCATCCATTCGATGCCGTACGGGCTGGTCTCGAAGCCGGAGTGGTAGACCCCGGCCGTGGAAAGATAGGATTCATTTTCTCTCGGGTTGGCCGTTGGTATCCCGACATGGTGATATTTTCTCAAAGGCACCTCTCAACTTCCGAATCGGGTTGCAGCATAATATCAAGCCGACTCTGAAATCAACTACGCGCAACGACATCCGTCAGCATCTCCGGGATATCGCCAGTTACATGCGGGAGATTGATTCACCGACGTCTGCCAGGCGAAACTTGTCGGCACGCCGCCCTCGAGCGTCTCGATGTACAAGGTGTGAAACCCGCCCCTGAGCCTGTTCAGTCGAGTTTGAGCCGCGGGAGCCGCGTAACGGGAACTTTATGCTTGCGGGGACTGACCTCCACCACAAGGTTGCCATCTTGCGATAGCTCCCATTCGACATCGGATTCCACGTCGAGGGCTGTCTCGAAAAGCCCCTGTGCCAGGCCTATCGTCATGAGGTGCCCGCAGACGTTGTCGATGCTCACGCGCATGCCGTTGACGCCCATCGCCAGCTCTCGGACGTTGCCGAGCCCTCTCACCGCCAGTTGGATTCGGAACTCCTCGACGTTGCCGACCTCCTCGATGGAGTAGAAGCCGGTCTTTACAAAACGCCGTTGGGCCTCGACGATGATCTCGGGTATCGTATCGCCAAGCTCCCACTTGAGGGCGTCGAACACGGCGTCCAGGAGCTCCTGGCCGAGTACCGCCATCCGCCTTCCCGACTGGGCGTTCATGATGACGCCTTTGTCGAGGTACCAGTAGTACTCGGAGAAAGCGGTCGGCGTTCCACAGGTCTTGCACCGCTCGAACTCGACGTCTCCGTCGCGGTGACAGTAATCCGGGATGCGCATCTTCTCACTGAAGACCCTGTCGTACCTGGTTCGGTACGACTTCATGTCGAAAAGCCCCGGAGATACCTCCTCGAAGTCGATCGCGTGCTCACCTCCCGCGACAGCCGAAAGGGCACCAGCGAAAGAGCCGGCGGCTTCTGGAACGGAGAAGGGGTGGAGCATCCGCATATGCGCGAAGTCGTCGTCGTCGCTCTCGAAACGGTAGTCGAGGAAGTTGTATTGACCGTACCCGATGACCTGGCAGAACGTCGTGATGGCGTCTATGAACGGCTCGAGGTTGAGTGTTCTGTCCTGGACCATCTGGCTGACCTCTGCCGGGATCAGGCGCCTCAGATAGATCTCGCTGCCCCTGGCGACGAGATTGACGATTATCCTGTCAATGGAAGTACCGACGATCTTGGAGATGTTATTGAAGAGTGGGTCGAGCGGCTCGCATTCGATAAAGGAGATTCGAGCATGTGGGTTCTGGTCCTGGACGATATCGCCGTTGTCGAGCCAGCGTTGCGCAAGGTAGAAGGGCTCAGGGACCCCGCATTCCGGACAAAGAGAGATCTGCTGCATCTCGGCGACCAAACTTTCCAGCTGAAGCCGATCAAATTGCCTGCTTATTGATAATCGGAATCTTGTTGCACGCGCTTGAGTTGACCGGAGGAATTGTAACACGTTGCGCTATGATAGTGACACCCGGGCATCCTGCTATCTATAATGGTCCGACCTGTGGTCGAGCGCGGAGACGCGGCGGCCTTGTTCAGACGTGAGGGGAGTGGTGATGAAAAACTCAAGCATGATCAGGAACACCTTGGTCGGAACGCTGGTATTGCACTTTTTCGAGGCAATGGTGGCTTACCGTGCGGCCACGAAGAGGGGAAAGAACCCCAAGGTATACTACGCGCTGACCCAGGTATTCGGAGTCTTCGTCCTGATTCCGCTTCTGCGCAAGCCCAAGACCGCCTGACCGGACAACTGCCACTCCGGCGTCCGGGTCGGAATGCCGCGCTCGGGTGAGCGCCAGCCTCACTGCGAGTCAATGCGGCTCAACATTTCGATCACCGTCTGCAGGGCCGCCGTCAGTGAGCTTGGCTTTATGTGGTCGATAGTGTCGTATCGCGTGTGGTAATGCGGCACGAGCTTGCTGGCGTCCCACAGGCACATGCTAACGGAAGGGATTCCCGCAATAGCGAAGGCGCTCGCGTCCGTTGCGCCCAGAGGCAGAAGAGCCTTCTTGATCTCGTAGCCGCTGTCGTTCGCTGAGCCGACCGCGAGCTCCACCAGACCGGGGTCCATCTTCCCGCCCGGCCAGACCTCTTTGGTGAAAACTGTGAAGAACTGCTCGTCGTAGATGCCGTCCAGGAAGATGCCGAATGAGGTCAATGTGTCGCCGTCCGGGGTGTGGTTAGCCGCGTAGCGCTTTGCCCCCCTGAGCCCCGCTTCCTCGCACGCCAGCCCGAGCAGCACCACCTCGGTATTCTTCGGATAGAACTCGCCCAGATCCCTGGCGTCCTCGAAGTACTTACCGAGCCCCGCAAGCACGGCGATGCCCGCCATGTCATCCATCGCACCCGGTACGACATCGCTCGTATGGAAAAAGAAGAAGATGCTTACAAGTGGGGAGAGGGCGGCAAGGATGATACCAAAGACCCAGAAAACGGTCGTCCCGGGCGTGCCGACCGGCTCGGCAATGGCCCTCGCCAGTGAGAACGCGAAAAGGAGGATGACCGATAGAAAACCCACCGCCATGACAACGGTGGAAAAGCTCTTGAACCAGTACCATATCTTGAACTCGTATGCGGAGTCGAAGTGCGCAGATACGTATACACGCTGATTGGCCTCGCCGTCCGGCTTGACGAAACCCGCGACGTTTTCGCCTTGTTTCTTCGGATAAAGCGGGTCGATGAACTCCCTGTAGCGTACAACCTCTTCGAAGAGCGGGATGAACCCGATAATGCCCAGCGCCGCCGCGACAGGCGGCAGGAAAAAGTAGAGCACGACTCCGGTGAGGTATATCAGCACCAGGAACGGGAAGAACCCTATAAAGGCGGTCGGGCTGCACGTAAAGCTCTCGGCCTCGACCTTTTCGCAGGCAGGGCCGATCTCCTCTCCGAACAGTTTTCCAAGCGCTTTCTCCTCTTCGCTGCACGACTCCCGAGGCCCGATCTCTTTCATGACCCGGTCGATAAGGCCGTACATGTAATCGGTGTATCTCTCCGCTGCCTTGGCCATGTCCTTGCCCTCCCGTGTACGTCCCGCACGTGATCACCAATCAATCTATCACGATGTCGGGTGTCGGGACAGGCTGCGACAGACCGGCGGGCGTAGCGCATGGCTGACGGTCAGTTGCTGTGGGAGGTTTTCTGGATGGTGAGGTTGTCCTCGTTGGACATGGGTCGATCATTGCCATGCGCCTGCCTGACCATGAGTTGACTATGGTGCCGCGTCCGCACTCCCATTCAATGATTACCAGGGACGCATGGTGTAAAATTGTCATGGCTTTCCGTAGCCGCTTACATGGAACGGTACTGGCGTGTTGCTTCGGCTTGTCAACGGAAAGGGGTAACTCATGGGCAGATCCGTGCTAAGAACCAGGCTCTGTGACATTTTGGACATCGAATACCCAATCTTGAGTGCCGGCATGGGTCCCAACCTCCTCGGTGAAGAGACGGGTGCGCCCGTCGACCTCGTGGTAGCGGTGTCTGAGGCCGGAGGCCTCGGCGTGCTGGGCGCGAGCGGTTACTCGGTAAGAGAGCTCAAGCAGGCCATTCATGATGTCAGGGCGCGGACGGACAAGCCGTTCGGCGTCGACCTGCTTCTGCCGAAGAACCTCGCCGGGGTGGACAAGTTCACCGGCGAGGCCACGGATATGCTCTTGGAGGATGTCATCAAGAACCTGCCGGCGGAGTACCAGGAATGGGTCGCGAAGATGAGGAAAGACCTCAACATCCCCGAGATGGAAATAGTGGTCAAGACCGACACGACCACGATGCACCCCCAGGAAGCGGTGCAGGTCTGTATCGAGGAGAAGATTCCGCTTTTTTGCGCAGGTCTCGGCAACCCGGGATGGATGGTCGAGGAGGCGCACGCAAACGGCATCAAGGTGCTGGCCATCACC
>PMDX01000158.1 GCA_003154635.1 Actinomycetota bacterium
TGGATGCAGTTCTACCAGCAGTCTTCGGTCGTTGATAAGGGACTCGACGTAAGCCAGCTCGGCTACGAGAGGATCGACACGGCCATAGGCACGGTCTTCCTTGTTATCGCTGCATCGGCGATCATGATCGCCTGTGGAGCGGCGTTCTTCAACAATCCGCACGTGGGCGCCACGCACATTACTTCCGCGGAGCAGGCCGCCGTAGCGCTGAAACCCATAGCCGGGCAGTACGCGTCGTACCTTTTCGCCTTCGGGCTGCTCGCTGCATCCATATTCGCAGCATCGATTCTTCCACTCACGACCGCCTACACCGTCTGCGAGGCGTTCGGCTGGGAGTATGGGATCGATCGCACGTTCCGCCAGGCACCCAAGTTCTACACCGTCTACACGTCTTTCATAGTCGGCGGGGCCGCCTTCGTACTGATTCCAAAGATGCCGCTGATCACACTTATGATCTTTTCGCAGACGATAATGGGATTGCTGCTCCCGATAGTGCTCACCTGCATGCTCAAGATAATAAAAGACAGGGACATAATGGGTGACTACGTCAACGGGGATACTTACAATACTATCGCATGGACAGCGGTATTCTTCCTGTATGTTCTGGACATGTGGCTGGTTGTCGCGACTATTTTTCCCATAGGCCGTTAGGCAAGGGGGTGCGACTCTTGGAAGAGGAGCGGTCTGTCAGTTTCAGAGACCTGATACGGGTCAAGGTGTTCGACGCCGAGGGGAAACACATCGGCCATATACAGGATATGGCGATCGAGAAAGAGCTCGGGAGCCAGGTGGTCGAATATCTTGCGGTGCACCTTCTCTGGACCGACAAGGTCGGTGACATCGAACTCGTTCGGAGCGTTGAGGACGTGGTCCTCCTCCTGCGCTGGACGGCCGTGGCCGGCTTAGAAGGGGATGCCGCCAGGCTCACCGTGTCACACTCGGATCTCGTGCCCGTGACCGCCCGTGACAAGTGGCTTATCAGGAGGGATATCCTCGACCGGCAGATGCTCGATACCAGCGGCAACAGGATACAGCGTGTAGATGATGTGCTGTTGGCGGTGGAGGAGGGCGTCTACACGATACATGGGCTTGAGGTCAGCAGGAGCTTCTTCCTGGCGAGCTCCAACCTACGGAACTATATCGGTCGCCTTCGCAAGAAGCATGCGTCCCAACACGAACCGGAAGTGATTCCATGGGAAGCGGTCGAGCGCATCGAGGACGATGTCGTGGTGATAGGGGAGAGGGTCGGTGCCTGAATCTGTTGTTGTCCCGAGGAAACCGATGCTATACTCAACATCTAATAAATATGGCACGCTCAGGACCGATTGCAAAGCACCGGTCTTGATTTTTTGTCATTTCGCGATGAGCTCAGGAATATGAAGAAGGTTTATAAAGATAGGAATGAAGGGGGAAGGCGCGGCCATCGGAGGACAAAGTTGTCCGGGACTACCGTAAGGGGCGGCCGGACCTCGGAGAAGCAAGCCCTCAGCAAGCCGGAGCCAGCCGCTCCTCTTACCGGAGCGGATGCCAGGGTGCAGGTTGTATCCGAGGCGGTACAACCCGGTGCAACCGCCTCCATCTCGAAGCGAAGCGCCAGAAAGCGCTCACGCTCTAGGGCCCGTTCGGCCAGGTACGCCCAGGCTGCGAGGGCGCGTGCAAAAGCTGACAGGGGCGTGACCTGGTATGCCATGCGCGTACTGGCGGTACTGCTTGCGCTTACGGTCCTACTGTTCGGAATATCATGCATGCTGGTCATTGGCGGCTCGAGCGTAGGCACCGCCGTGGCCGAGACACAGCGTGAGGTAAAGGCGCCTTCCGGCCTGAGGCCGAACCCCCCCGGCGTGTTGGCAAACGCCGCCATCCTCGTGGATGCCGAGAGCGGACGGGTTCTCTACGAAAAGAATCCCCATTTGCAACTGCCGATAGCCAGCACGACCAAAATAGTAACAGCACTTGTGGTCAGGGACAGGCTCAAGCTGAATGATGTAGTGACGATTTCAAAGCAGGCGGCGAACGTTGGTGAGCAATCCATCGGATTGGTCGCGGGTGAGAAGATAAAGGTCGAAGACCTGCTGTGGGCACTGCTCGTGTTATCCGCGAACGATGCCGCTTATGCTCTCGCGCAGCAGACGGCCGGGACCATACCGGCATTCGCCGATATGATGAACAAGAAAGCCAAAGAGCTGGGCGCTAACGATAGCCATTTCATGAACCCTCACGGGCTCGACCAGTCGGGCCATTATTCCACCGCGTACGATCTTGCGGTCCTGGGCAGAGCCCTGTTGAAGGACCCTGTCCTTGCGAAGATGGTGGACACCAAGCGCCACAGCATACCAATGCCTACCGGACAGAGCGGCGATCTCACACTATACGGGCACAACGAGATACTTGACGTCTACCCCGGAGCCAACGGTATAAAGACGGGGTATACCGGGAAGGCGGGGTTCTGCCTTGTGGCGTCGGCCACGAAGGACCAGAAAACACTTGTATCAGTAGTCCTGAACAGCACGCACAGGGCGAGCGATACCACCGCCCTCTTGAACTACGGTTTCGCCTCGACCGAGAAGATAGTGTTTGTAAAAGCCGGGCAGAAGCTTGGGACGAGTCGCGTGTCCGCGTTCCCGCGTCGCTATGTCAGCGTCGTGGCGCAACACGACATGGGAGCGCTGGCGGTCGTAGGCTCGGGAGACGTCTACCTGGTAAGGACCACGGTGGTGAAGCAGGCTCCCGGTGGTGCCAAAAAGGGGACGACCCTCGGCACTGTGCAATGCTGGATGAACAAGAATCCGATAGAGCACGGCGAGGCGGTGGCGGCATCTACCTCTCGCAAGCCCGGCCTGGCATCAGGTGCCTTCGCGTTCCTCTGGTACTCCCTCTGCTGGATGGGACGCATTCTCTCCGCCCCATTCCGCATTTTCTAAAGACCGGACAGGGTCTCGTGCCGGGGCACACACGCTTCAGCGGTTGAACTGCTGAAAGACGCATGCCGCTGACCCGCATCGGTGGGATAGCCTTATTTGACCAGCTTTTCTCGTTGGAGTATAAAAGGGTTGGTGAAGCCATGATAAAAATGACTCTTGTGGGGGTACGCGTAGAATTGCCCTCAAATCAACCAATAGTACTGTTACAGGAAGACGATGGAGACAGGTTTCTGCCTATCTGGATCGGTGCTTTCGAGGCAACAGCGATCGCGTTTGCGCTGCAGGGCGTGGAGACCGCCAGGCCTATGACGCACGACCTGTTCAAGAACGTCCTCGACGACCTCCAGGTCGATGTCGAGCAGATCCTTATCAACGATCTAGTCGACGGCACGTTCTACGCCGAGATAACCATGCAGCAGAACGGCGCGAAGCACGTGATAAGCGCACGTCCTTCAGACGCGATAGCGCTTGCCGTCAGGATGGAGATCCCGATTTTTGCCGAGGAAAAGGTGCTGGACGAGGCCGGGATAGTCATGGAATCCTCCGAAGAGGAAGAGATAGAGAGATTCCGCGATTTTCTCAACAACGTCGAGCCCCAGGATTTTCTCTGATGCCGACAGGCGGATTTACGTATGTCGTAGCTGACGCTACGGCTTTCTTGATTCTCTGACCCTGAAAAAACTCGCGGCGGGGTGTATATGCGTAGCAGGAGGAGTCCGTACTGGCATCTTAGGACCGCATTGCTGATATTCCTCGGGCTCATCACGGTCGGCACCGTCGGTTACATGATCATCGAGCGCCTCACATTCTGGGAGGCACTTTACATGACCGTCATCACGGTTTCGACGGTAGGCTACAGGGAGATCGTTCTTCCGTCCCGCGCAGGCGAGATATTCACGATGATAATCATAATGGCAAGCCTGGCCACCGTCGTTTACGTGACGACGAGCATGGTTGAGTTCCTGCTCGAGGGCAGGCTGCTA
>PMDX01000001.1 GCA_003154635.1 Actinomycetota bacterium
GGCGGTGCACCGGCTTCAGCCCATCCCTGACGTCTGGCAGGGCGCGTTCAACAATCACGCTCATGGCGTACTCGAGAAAGGACCTCTGCATCTCCTCCTCGAGCTCTACCGGCTCGACGCGCCCACCGACAAGGTCTATCATCTCTTGGTTTCCTTCCCTCGAAGATCCAAAGCGGCCCGCGGCCACATTGATATCATCAAATATCCAGGAACCTAACGTCTGACGCGTGTTCCTGGATGAACGTCCGTCTCGACTCCACGTCGTTGCCCATCAGCGTGTTGAACATCATGTCAGCGGAGACGGCGTCATCGATATTTACCTGGAGCAGGTTGCGCCTGGCGGGGTCCATCGTCGTCTCCCATAGCTGTTCCGGGTTCATCTCGCCAAGGCCCTTAAACCTCTGCACTTGCGCCTTCTTCCCGTCGTTTTCTTTGATGACGCGATCCATCTCCGTGTCGTCATACGCGTATATGTGCTTCTTTCCTATTGTGAGCCTGTATAGCGGGGGCTGCGCGACATAGACGTACCCCTCCTCGATCAGCTCTGGCATATACCTGTAAAAGAATGTCAGCAGAAGCGTCCTGATATGGGCGCCGTCGACGTCCGCGTCCGTCATGATTATCGCCCTGTGATATCTGGCTTTCTCGATATCAAAATCGTCTCGCACGTTTGTGCCGAGCGCCGTTATGAGCGCCTGTATCTCTAGCGATGAGAACACCCTGCTCGGCCCGGCTTTCTCGACGTTCAGGATCTTGCCGCGAAGCGGGAGTATGGCCTGGAAGCTCCTGTCTCGCGCCTGCTTCGCGGAGCCGCCGGCCGAGTCACCCTCGACCAGGTATATCTCGCAGAGAGAGGGGTCTTTGATGGAACAGTCGGCAAGCTTCCCGGGCAGAGAGCTCGACTCGAGGATGCTCTGCCGGCGCACCAGCTCCCTCGCCTGCCTTGCCGCGCTGCGCGCCCTGCCCGCGGTCAGCGCTTTGTTTACAATGTTTTTGGCATCTCCGGGGTTCTCTTCGAGGAACTCCGCGAGCCTGGCGTTCACGGTCGATTCGACGAAACCCTTTATGTCGGGGTTGCCCAGCCTCGTCTTCGTCTGGCCTTCGAACTGGGGCTCCTGCATCTTGACACTGACCACCGCTGTCAACCCCTCGCGGACGTCCTCCCCCGTCAGGCTGCCGTCTTTGTCCTTGAGGTGGCCGTGCGTCCTTGCGTAGTCGTTGATCGTCCTGGTGAGCGCCGCCTTGAAACCGATCAGGTGAGTTCCGCCCTCATGCGTGTTGATGTTGTTGGTGAAAGTGAAGATATTGTCGATGAAGCCCGTGTTGTACTGCATCGACACCTCGACCTCGGCGTCTTCCCTGGCTCCTTTCACGAAGATGATCCTCTTCTGGATCGTCTCCTTGCTGGAGTTGAGGAACTGCACGAAGTCGCTGATGCCGCCCTTGTACAGGAAGGTTTCCTTCCTGGGCTCGTTGGGGTCTCTCTTGTCCTCGAGGATGATCTCAAGCCCGGCGTTGAGGTAGGCCATCTCCCTGAGCCGCTGAGAGATGGTGTCGTGCTTGAACTCCAGCTCTTCGAATATCTTGGGGTCCGGCTTGAATCTGATTATCGTTCCGGTCTTGTTGGTATCCCCAACCTTTTCAAGCTTTGAAACGGCCTTTCCTCTCTCGAACCGCTGGGAGAAGACGCCGCCCTCGCGCCCCACTTCGACTTCGAGCCACTCCGACAGCGCGTTGACCACGGATATTCCAACCCCATGGAGCCCGCCGGACACCTTGTATCCTCCACTGCCGAATTTTCCTCCGGCGTGGAGCATGGTCAGTACTATCTCCAACGCGGATTTTTTGAAGCGGGGGATCTCGCCCACGGGGATGCCCCTGCCGTCGTCGATCACCGCAACCGAGCCGTCCTCCTCGAGGGTGACGAAGATGTGCTTGCAGTAGCCTGCCATGGCCTCGTCGATTGAGTTGTCGACCGCCTCGTAGACCAGGTGGTGCAGCCCTCTCGTGCCCGTTGAGCCGACGTACATGCCCGGCCTTTTCCTGACGGCCTCGAGCCCGTCGAGAACAGTAATGCTCTTAGCGTCGTAGGCTTCTTCAAGGTCTTTTTCTTCCAACTATTCCCACCTCTTTACAGCATGGATTTTTTCGTTTGAGGTCATTTGAGGTTTGAGAAGAATGACTTGTGTTCTAGGGTGGACCTCATCCATAGATTATACCATTTCTTGCATCATTTTTTGGGCTCACCGGGCAAAATCGGGAGGGCGGTCATCCGTTTTGATCGTACTGCTTTCTCGCCATGCTGGCGCGGAGCATGCTTTCTAGAGCGCTTCTCGTCTCTTCTTCGTCTATTCCGTTCAGCTTTTCCTGGAGCTGGGGTCCCAGCGGGGCCTCCATGTCCTGGTAGGCGGGTTTCACCAACACGCCCGTTTCTGGCTCCAATTCGGGGCTCCGCGCCCTCACTCTCAGCTTCTTTACCCCATTGTCACCCAACATGCGGGTCACTCCGGCGAGAAGCTCCGGCGTCTTTGCGCTTAACTCGGCCGCCCATGCCGGCCCCTCGGCCGATACCGTTAAAACCCCTTTGGCGATCCTGGTGGGAGTGCTGTGTGAGGCTAGCCTCTCTCCCGCGATGTGCGCCCAGTGGAGGCTCACCAGCTCCTTCTTGAGTTTTTTTTTGCTCGGGGACGGTCCTGGCCTGCCAGCCATGATCCCCCCGAGTCTCTCGGGTTCAGACACTCTCTACAGTTCCTCTTTCGACTCTGAATACCCTCGCTCCAAGGGCTTCAAAATCCTCGAGCAGGTCGGTGGTCGTTATGATTGACTGGCTGCCGGCACCGGCTACTCTCAGGACACCGGCGCGCCTTTCCCTGTCAAGCTCCGACAGCACGTCGTCGAGAAGGGTGATGGGCACTTTTCCAGTTTCGTCTTCCAGGTAGCGCTTCTGGGCCACCCTGAGGCAGAAAGCCAGGGTCCTCTGCTCGCCTTGTGAAGCTGAGAACTTTGCCTGCCTTCCATCTAGTCTTAATTCAACGTCGTCCCTGTGTGGACCTACGACGGTAGTTCTGGTTCGCTTCTCTTTGGAACGCGCGGCGTCGAGTTCCTCTCTCATCGAACTCTCGATCTGGGCCTTCTGCAGGCCTGTCGGCTCGAATGTCCCTTTGTACGTGATCGCCACGCCGTGGCTCTTTCCTACTATCTCTTCATATGCGCCGCCGGCGTATCGTGCCATCTTGTCTACCATGTCGATCCTTTCGGCCACAATCTCCGCGCCAGCCCGGGCCAGCGCGTCGTCCCAGGGCTCTATCACCCTGTTCAGGCTCGATCCATGCTCTTCCCAAGATCGGAGCACCGCGTTTCTCTGCCTTAGCGCGTGTTTGTAATAGAGCACCGTCTTGGCCGCTACCGGACTCAATTCCTCCATGGTTTCATCGAGGAATTCCCTGCGTCTATCAGGGTCTCCTTTTATCACGTACAAATCATCCGGCGAAAACATGACACACTTTACCAGCCCCTTGGCTCTTGCGGCCGATACGAGCCTCTGCCCGTTAACGTCAACTCTTCTTCCCCGTCTCCCAAATGAAACGTGCATGTTGAGGGGGAACTCTCCATCCATTATAAGACCGCGGACGGACGCTTCTTCGAGGCCTTCGGTCACCAGTTCTCTCATTCTCGGTGCGCGGTTGGATTTAAGGTGAGAAAGAAAATAAAACGCCTCAAGGAGGTTGGTCTTGCCCTGGGCGTTCCTTCCGACGATTATGTTCTTTTCCGGTGAGAATTCGACTTGTTGCTGTTTATAGTTTCTGAAGTTTAAGAGCTCGAGCCGTGTTAATATCAAATAGCCTGCTCGCCTACTGCTTCAGGGCTATCACCTTAGCCTGACCGGCATGACGATGTAGCTGTAATTGTCACTTTCTTCGTTCTTTACAAGCGCCGGCTTGAGTGGGTCATCCAGCCTCATCTCCAAGTTCTCGGTCTCGACTGCCATAATTCCGTCGAGGAGATAAGTGCCGTTGAACCCGATCTCCATCTCTTCGCCCGTGACCTCCGCTGGAATTTCCTCTTTTGAGTCTCCGACCTCGGGGGTCTCAGTTATCAGGCTCAGGTGATCGCTATAGACCCCGAGCTTCATGTTGTGTCCGAATATCAGCGCCCTCTTAACCACACCGGCCAGGTCATCTCTGGAGACTTTAATGGCGGTTTTTTCGCCTTTTGGCACTAACTGCCTGTAGTTCGGAAACTGTCCCTCTATGAGCCTGCTACTTACCACCATATCGCCAAGCTTGAACATGACCTGTTTGTCCTGCATCTTGAGCTCAACTTCGTCTTCAACAGATCCTGCAAGCCTCGCGACCTCGTTTAAGGTTTTGGTCGGAATGATGCAATCCTCCCACCCCTCGAGCGACCCACTCACTTCAATAGTCTTCCAGGAGAGGCGGTAACTGTCGGTGGAGACCAGTTTAATGGAGCCATCGGAAGCACCTTTCTCCATGAGCGTTCCGGTCAGGACCGGCCTTTTTTCGTCATTTGATGATGCTCGCGAAGTCTGCTGTACCGCAAGGAGGAACTCTCCGCCCGGGGCTTTGAGAACGGATTCACCTTCCCACTTCGGGATTGCCGGAAAATCTTCTGGTGCCATCTCGCGGATCCTGTACTCACCGACCGCCGTCTTTACTGTTATGTATTTCTCTCCGGTCTCCAGGACGACGGTCCCGGAAGGAAGGCTTTTTACGACATCGCCTATCAATCGGCCGGAAACCACGGTGGAGCCGCTCTCGGAAACTTCAGCTTCTATCTCGGCTCGTATGCTCATCTCTAGGTCAGTGCTGTTTACCACGAGTTTTTTGCCCTCGGCATTGATGAGCAAGCCGGTCAGGATGGGCATCGTTGCCCTGCTGGAGACCCCCCTGAGTGCTGTCTGAACGAGTCCGTTCAGCTTTTCCTTTTCACAGGTGACTATCATCTAGAGCCACTCCCCCTGATTTTGTTTCGTATACCTACCGCCAAGATTATATATCACAAACATTTGACATCTTCACAAATGGACACAGAGTTTCGCTTCTCCTTTTATATATATTTAATTAGTAGTAGTAGTAGGCACTGTTCAAATGTTGAAAACAAGCTCTTTTTCCCTTAATACAGCAAAAATATGGGAATTCCTGATGTTCTAAACGCCGTTGAAAACCCTGACGTATTACACAAAAGCTTTTCAAGACAACCCCCGGATGGTCTACTCGAGTTGAAAATATGTACATAAATCAAGTTGAAACACCAAGGCTTGAACGCGTTTTCCACCCGGAACCAAACAATGGGTTTTCGCCGCACACAGCGTCTCTAAACAGCTTTATTGACCATGTTGGTTAACTCCGTGACCTCTTGCAGTATCTCCCTGTTGTTCTTTATGAGAGATTCTATCTTTCTGCAAGAATGAAGAACGGTCGCATGGTCCCGACCACCGAATTTCCCACCGATTGCAACCAGGGTCGCATCCGTCATTTCGCGACACAGGTACATGGCCACCTGCCGAGCGTGTACCAGAGGCCGCGAGCGCGATTTTCCGGTGAGGTCGGCGATTGCAATGCTGTAGTAGCTGGAAACAAGGCTCTCAATAAGATCGAGGGTGGGCGCTTTAGATTGGTGCGCCGCGGCAACCTGGTTTTTGAGAACGCTCTGGACCATCGGAAGGTCTATGCGCGTCCCGTAGAGTTGAGCGTAGCCAATGACCCTGTTTAGCAACCCCTCGAGAGTGCGGATGTTGTCCTTTACCTTTGATGCGATGAAAACGAGGACATCATTGGGTATCTCGACCTTCTCGAGGCGGGCTTTCATCCGCAGGATGGCCAACCTGGTCTCCAGGTCCGGAGGCGTGATGTCTATCATGAGACCACCCTCGAAGCGCGACCTTATCCGGTCTGAGAGTTGAGGGATCTCACTCGGCGGCCGGTCGCTCGAGAGAACGATGTGGCTGTTTGCACTATATAAGAGATTGAAGATATCGAAGAACTTGTTCTGAGTGGCGTCGGTGCCGCTCAAAGCCTGGATATCGTCAAAGAGAACGATCTTGTTGTTGATGTATTTCTGGTCGAAAGTGGCCTTATCGCGCTTGAGGGTGATGGTCGCAATGAACTCGTCGATGAAAGTCGAGGTCTGGACGTACCTGATCTTGATGTTCGGCGTCATCTTCTCGGCGTAGTCCTTTATCGCGTACAGGAGGTGGGTCTTGCCCAGCCCCGTGCCGCCGTAGATGAAGAG
>PMDX01000194.1 GCA_003154635.1 Actinomycetota bacterium
CATCAGGGGGGTCAACGTCTTCCCGCAGCAGATAGAGACAGTCCTGATGCAGATCGAGGGGATATCCCCGCACTACCAGATCATAGTTGAGCGAGAGGCCGGTCTGGACATAATCGAGGTCCAGGTTGAGGTTGACGAAGACCTTTTCTCGGACAGGATCAAAGGCCTCGAAGAGATTCAGAACGTCATTCACGACGAGATCGAGAGCTACCTGGGAATAAGCGTCAGGGTGGTGCTGGTTGAGCCCAGGAGCATAGCTCGCAGCGAGGGCAAGGCTGTTCGGGTTATCGACAAGCGTGAGCTCTAGAGGAGGTTTCCAAATGACGGTCAGGCAGATATCGGTATTCCTGGAGAACAAGTCTGGAAGGCTCCTTGATGTGACCAGGCAACTTGGGGAATCGGGTGTGAACATCCGGGCCATGTGCGTTGCCGACACTAGCGAGTTCGGCGTGGTGCGCCTCATAGTCGACGATCCGCACAAAGCTCACGAGGTGCTGAAGGCTGACGGGTTCACCGTCAAGGAGACGGTTGTAATCGCCGTCGAGGTCGAGGACAGCCCCGGTGGGCTTTCCGGAGTCCTCAAGCCGCTTGTCGAGCAGGAGATGAACATTGAGTACCTGTACTGCTTCGTAGAGAAGTCCGGCGAGAACGCGGTTGTGATCATAAGGGTCGAAGAAGCCGAGCAGGCAATCGGAGCTCTCAAGATAGCCGGGTACCGCGTCATCCCCTCAGACGAGCTCTATGCAATGTGATGTGTGAGAGATGTCCGTCGTATCGCTACGCTTCTCCCTGAATACGAACGGCAACGGTGAGATCGTGGATATCACCGGCAGCGTTTCTGAAGCCGTTCGCAAATCAGCG
Organism: Actinomycetota bacterium; assembly: GCA_003154635.1. Classification (GTDB taxonomy): domain Bacteria; phylum Actinomycetota; class Geothermincolia; order Fen-727; family Anoxymicrobiaceae; genus FEN-727. The sequence goes on from PMDX01000194.1 coordinate 862, forward strand.
GTTTCATCGGGTATAGTGACCATCTTCGTTCCGGGCTCTACGGCCGGCCTTACCACTGTCGAGTACGAGCCGGGACTCGTAGAGGACATCGACGAGCTATTCGAGAGGGTAGCGCCCCAGAACCGGGAGTACCATCACAATCTCCGCTGGCACGATGGGAATGGGCACGCTCACGTAAGAGCGTCCCTACTGGGCCCTTCGCTGACAGTCCCGTTTACCGAGGGGCGGCTCACGCTGGGAATCTGGCAACAGATAATCCTCGTTGACTTCGACAACAAGTCACGCAACAGGGAGCTGGTCTGTCAGGTAATGGGTGATTGATGCCCGTGCGCCGGCGCGCCGGTCATGAAGCTAGGACAATCTGGGCTCGCGTTCCGAGTCTTTTGGATCGTCCAGGTTCGGTGATTCCTTTTCCAGGTGTTCGCGCTCGGAGTCCTCGACTTCGTGAACCTTGCGGGATGCGGCTCTCTTACCCTCACTGGCAAAGCTGTCTATCTCGTCCATGAGGATCTCTACGAATTTTACGGCACGGTCCAGCGAAGCTCGCTGGATTCGGTCAAAGGTATCGCTTTCGTTGTGCCAGCCGTCGTATGTGCCGCCACGCGTGCCTCCTATGGTGATAGCCCTGTAACCCCTGACGGTCGCGACCATGGCGTCGCTCTTCTTGACGCGGCATTTGCCCTTCTCCACCTGGAGGCTCCTCGAACGGTCGGCCGCCATCAAGGCGACCCTGCTTAGCTTCCGGGATGCCCTGAAACCCAGCATCGGACCTTCGCGGGTGATCACGCTTACGCCTCCACGGCCGACATGGTCGATATTGAGGATGAACGCGTTCTTCAGCGAGCGGCGATGACGTCTAACAAACGCGATCATCCCCCTGCCTCCGGCGAAGCCGCGGGCCGTCGCCACCCCCCACACCGTCGTGTGCTCGAGGGGCTTCTCGGCTAGAGAAGACATCGCCGAGAGCATGACCGCGACACCTGACCCGTTGTCGTTTGCCCCTGCTGTGAACATGCCTCGAAACTCTCCCAACAGTATCAGGAAGGCCGCAACAAAGAGGTAGGCGGGGGCTGGGGCAAAGACCGCCCATGTTATCGATATGGTTTGGCGCGACAGTTTGAGGAGGGAGGCGACAAGACCGAAGATGCTCAACAGCCCGATAAGCGTGACGCACGTGAACGCAACGATATAGAGAGCGCGGTACGCGCTGGCCATACCGGGCCTCCCGAGCGGAGAGCCCTTGGCGGTATCGTAATTTGCAGCGAGCACGACCAGTTGTCTCGGATCCTTGGTCGATCCAACCTTTCCCAGGACGTTGGTCGCACTGCTGTGCGGCATCAGCCTGGATACGACTCCCCAGGAGTACGTCTCCATCTGGAAGAGTAGCCAGACGATTGCCGCCAGAACGACGCTCAGGGTGTAATCGACACGAAAAACGAGATAAGCGACGATTGCGAGAATGCAGATGATCGCGAGCGCCGGCAGGTCGGACTTCCACGTGGAGAAAGTCTCGACGTCCACCTCGATGTCGATGTCGGAAAACGCTCGCAGGACATAAGATGCTGCGGCAGACTCTCCATCGGTTCCGGCGCCCCGGGCCCCGATTCGTTTGGACAGGTCAAGGACGTGTTTACTGGGTAGATCCATGCCGGTATTCTAGCACAGGGCTTGCTTTCTGAAAGCGGCCGGGAACTACATCGAACTGTTGACCTTGCTTTGCTCAGAGAGCTAAGATCTGAGTGAGACAGAAACGGCGTTCAGGTAAATAACGAATCAATGCCTCTCCTCGAACATCGGTTCCGGATAGCCCTTGAGCCGGTTCCTTGAAGTTCTTGACATCCATGACTCCTGAATTCGGGCAAGTACAACCCGTGTCCTTGTTGGCTTATCGGCCGTTCTGTAGAATGTGGATGTTTCCGTTTGAGCATGTTGAAAAGATCGATCGGTGAAAGGTATACGGTAATCCTGGCGAATAAAGCAGGAATGGAACCAATGGAGTCTTCAATCCTCGACAAGATCAATTCACCGCAAGATCTTCGCCTGGTGCCGCAGTGTGAACTCGGTTATCTCGCAGAAGAGATCCGTCGACTGATCATTGAGACCACCAGCCGCACCGGCGGACATCTTGCCTCGAGCCTCGGAGCGGTCGAACTTGCGATCGCGATCCACAGGGCTCTCGACACCCCTGGAGACCGTGTGATCTGGGATGTCGGACACCAGGCGTACGCGCACAAGATACTGACCGGCAGGCGCGAACGGTTCGACACGCTTCGCCAGCATGGCGGTCTCTCCGGTTTCCCGCGTCGTGAGGAGAGCGAATACGACGCAGTGGACAGTGGGCATTCCGGTTCTTCCCTGAGCTACGCTATCGGCCTTGCGCTGGCACGTGATATCAAGGGCGAAGAGTACTCGGTCGCTGCGGTGATCGGTGATGGAGCAATGACGTCTGGTGTTGCTTATGAAGCGATGAACCAGGCGGGGCACCACCCGGATACCCGGATGATAATAATTCTCAACGACAACGATATGTCCATATCCCAGAACGTCGGTGGAATTGCGTCATACCTGTCACGATTGCGAATAAAGCCTGGGTATACGCACGTCAAGGGAGAGTTCGAGGGAATGATGCGCACGATGCCCGGCCTCGGGGGTGGATTGCTCAGGCTCTTCACCCAGGTAAAGGACAGCGTTACCCACGCCTTGGTGCCAGGCATGCTCTTTGAATCATTCGGGCTTAAATACGTCGGCCCCATCGACGGACACGACATCCCCGCGCTCGAAGAGACGATCAGGGAAGCGAGAGAGATCAAAGGTCCCGTGCTGATCCACACGGTCACGCAAAAAGGCCGGGGCTACGACTTCTCAGAGCGCCGGCCCGAGAAGTTCCACGGGATCTCTGCTTTTGACAGCACCACAGGGAAAACCAACAAGAAATCCGGAGAAGTTGCATATACTGAACGTCTCTCCGACACCCTTGTCTCACTAGGTGAAGAAAAGTCCGACCTGGTCGCCATTACCGCTGCCATGAAGCTGGGCACGGGTCTCGATGCGTTCAGCAGGCGCTTCCCTCGCAGGTTTTTCGACGTGGGCATAGCAGAGCAGTTTGCGGTTAACCTCGCCGCGGCATTCGCGCTAGGAGGCCTGCGGCCGGTCGTGGCGATATACTCAACATTCCTCCAGAGGGCACTCGACCAGATATCGCAGGAGGTCTGTCTTCAGGGACTCCCGGTGGTATTCGTGATAGACAGGGCCGGTCTCGTGGGTGAGGATGGTTCCACGCACCACGGGTACTTCGATATCTCGTACACAAGGATGCTGCCGAACATGACGGTCATGGCTCCCGGCGACGGTGATGAGCTTGCCCGTATGTTGAGATTCGCGCTGGACCTTGACTCCCCTGTGGCCGTCAGGTTCCCTCGCGGAAGAGCGACGATGATCGATGGCGTGGGACGGGAGCCGCTGGTCGCGGGCAGGGGCGAGGTCGTCGCCGAAGGAAGCGACATCGCGCTACTGGCGATCGGTGACATGGTGGAAGTGGCGGTCCAGGTGCGCCGGAGCCTCAAGGAGAAAGGCATCTCCGCGGCCGTCGCGAACGCAAGGTTCGCGAAGCCGATGGACCCCGAGTTCCTCACAGGCATCGCGAGCGGTAAGAAACTTGTAGTAACTCTCGAGGACAATGTCGTAGCCGGGGGTTATGGTAGTGGCGTGCTCGAAGTCCTCGGGGGTGCGATGCCCGGCGCCACGGTAATTGTCAGGGGTTTGCCCGACAGGTACGTGCATCACGGCAAGATCCCCGAGTTGCTCGAAGAATCGGGCCTGTCGGCGGCGAAGCTTTCCGAAGAGATTGCCGGTTACCTGGATCGCACATGAAGAAGAGGCTTGACCAGCACCTGTTTGAACAGGGCGTTTTCGAGAGCCGGGCCAGGGCGAAGGCAGCCGTGATGGAGGGCAAGGTCACGGTTGACGGCAGCGCGGCCGTCAAACCCGGGACGCAGGTGACAGGCGACGAGGCGATAGTCGTCGAGGGCGGCACCGAAGAATTCGTTTCCCGCGGTGGAGTCAAGCTTGCTCATGCGCTTGACGCGTTCGGCATAGACGTGAGCGACCTGGTGGTGCTGGACGCCGGCTCTTCCACAGGTGGGTTCACGGACTGCCTGCTACGCGGCGGCGCCGAGCGGGTAATAGCCCTTGACGTTGGGAAAGGCCAGCTTCACTGGAAGCTCCGGAACGACCCCAGGGTGGCCGCGATAGAGGGTTTCAACGTGCGGAACCTGATTCCCGGTGACCTTCCGATGACGCCCGTTCTCGCGGTGGTGGACGTCTCGTTCATATCTCTCACGAAGGTCCTGGGCCCAATCTTTCGAGCCCTTTCCGAGGGAGGCGAGGTGGTGGCTCTCGTCAAGCCTCAATTCGAGGCGG
>PMDX01000231.1 GCA_003154635.1 Actinomycetota bacterium
CCCGCCGCCACGGCGTCCTCCAGCACGCCGGGTACCCTGGCCGCCGGCACGAAGATTATTGCCATCTCCACCTTGCCCTTCAACTCCCGCAGGGAAGGGTAGCATCTCAATCCCAGGATCTCGTCCCTTCCCGGGTTAACCGGGTACACGGGCCCCTCAAAGGAATCGACGATGTTGTGGATTATTCCATAGCCTCCCTTGCCCTCGGTCGGGGAAGCCCCAACCACCGCAACGCTCGCGGGGGCAAAGAAAGAATCAAGACCTGCTCTTTCAGGCATAACCTGCCAATCAGTATCGCCAGCCCAGTATGCCCAGGGCGAGCACGTTAAGGAATATGGGGACGGCATAAATGACGCCCACGAAGATCAGCTTGTTCTTCATGGACTTCAAATCAAGCATGATGTTGATAAACGCGAACCAGTAGAAATATCCGATGATGAAGATAAGCCAGATGCCGCCGATGGAAAACTTCCACCAGGAGTATTCCCACACCAGGAGTTTGCCGTGGTTTAACACCACCTCGATGATGACGGCCAGGACTGCGAAGAAAATAGCGAAGAACCACCGGTTGGGAAGCCCCAGGATCTTGCGTTCCCTGTCCGGAAGGAGGGAATGATAGTAGATCAGGCCGAAGAGGGCGAAGGCCAGGATTATCTCGATGTTCCATCCGACAAAGACCCGGAGGGCTGTGTCCCCGGGGGTAGTCCATACCGCCGACCGCCCGGAGAGGTGGAAGACCCAGCCGTTCCAGGTCTCGTTGAAGAAATCGCAGCCGATGAGGACGAGCACGGCCAGGATTGGGTCCCAGTTACCCGTCGCCCGCGATTCCTTGATCTCCCTGGTAAGAATATAGACGACCACGAGGAGCAGGGGCACGATATACCACTTGATCATGGAAAAAGCCCTCAGGCCTTCCAGGGCTTTTCGGGAAGCCTCGGTATAAGTGAAGAACATCCCCCCTCCTCCCCGAGCAGAAGTTCTCTTGTATTAGTATTGTATTCCATTTCCGCGATTCGAAAGACCCCTGCACTACTGGCCAAGCACTCTCTCGATTGCATCGACGACATCGCGGGGATCGACAGGTTTCCTCATGTACTCGCTTATGCCAAGTGCCTTTGCTCTCTGTACGTATTCATCGTGAAAATACGCGGAGACAATTATTATTGGGATATGATTTATATGCTCCGAGTTCCTGATCTTCTCGATCACCGCGAAACCATTCAGGCCCGGCATCGCAATGTCCAGCAGGATAACGTCCGGCTTCTTGCGGTGCGCTATCATGACCGCCTGCTCGCCGTCCAGGGCGGCAATTACCTTGAAGCCACTGAATCTCAAGTTCATGGAAAAGAGCTTGATGATGCCCTCGTCGTCGTCAACGACCAATACAAGCCGCTCCTCCTTGACCTCCTCCGTTGCGCGCGAAGTCAAAGGTTTTTCCATAGGCGTAGCAGATTCAGGCTCTTTTTCCCGCCTTCCACAGTGAGGACAGAAAGAGAAGCTGTCATCGTATTCGCCCTGGCATTCTGGACACTTCATCTATGTACCCTCCCGTGACTCGCGCCAACTAAGGGAAATAACGGCGATAAAGTCCGGCCAAACGGTAAGCGCAAGAAAGACCTTATGTCCGTCCCGACGCCAGATGAATTCTGTCAGTCCCTGCGATACATACCCACGACTACGCAGCCGCCGAGGCCTATATTGTGCTGGATGCCTATTCTCGCGCCTTCGACCTGGCGGACTCCCGCTTCCCCCCTGAGCTGCCAGACCAGTTCCGCGCACTGGGCCAGACCCGTCGCCCCCAGCGGATGTCCTTTGGAAAGAAGGCCGCCCGATGGGTTGACCACATATTTGCCCCCGTAGGTGTTGTCACCGTCCTCAATGAACTTTTCCGCCGTTCCCTCGGGGGTCAGGCCGAGCCCTTCGTAAGTGATCAGCTCATTGGCCGTGAAGCAATCGTGAAGTTCGACCACGTCGACATCCTCGGGTCCGATTCCGGCTTTCTCATATACGTCCTTGGCTGCCGCAGCGGTCATGTCATAACCCACTATTCGCATCGGGCTCTGGCCTTCAAAGGTGCTGGAGAAGTCCGTCAGCATGGATTGAGCGGCTATGTATACAGGGCTATTGATGTCGTGTTTCCTGGCGAAATCATCCGAGCATACGATCGCCGCGGCCGCGCCGCACGTCGGCGGGCAGCACTGGAGGCGGGTAAGGGGAGGGGCCTGCGCCGGGGAGGCGAGCACTTCCTCAACGGTCACCTGGTCCCTGAAGATCGCCCTCTCATTGTGCTTGGCATGCTTTCGTGCTTTCACGGAGATCTTCGCGAACGTCTCATCCTTCGTGCCGTACTTCTGCTGGTGCTCCAACCCCGCGCCGGCGAACAGCTGGCCGGCGGGCGCTGCTCCTGGTACCGGCGGCGCGAACTCGTACAGCTTCTCAAAGAACGTGTACATAGGAATGGGACGGTCGGTGAAGACGACGCTCAGGGCGCCCGGCGTCATCTGCTCAAACCCCAGCGCCAGTGCGCATTCGACCACCTCGTGCTCGACCGCCTGGCGGGCTAGGTAGAGCGCATTTGAACCCGTCGAGCAGTTGTTGTTCACGTTGAACACGGGGATACCGGTCATTCCAAGGTCATAGAGGACCTTCTGTCCGGCGCAGCTATCGGCAAATACCCACCCTGCATAAGCATGCTCGATCTCCGAGTAGTCGATCCCGGCGTCTTTCAAGGCATCGAGGGCGGCTTCTTTACCCATCTCCGTGTACGGCCGCAGCTCTTTCGGCGAGCTGAACCTGGTCATGCCTACACCGATGACATTGGTCCTTCGCATTCTGCCCTCACTTTCTCCCGGCCTTATTCAGGCGAAGGCCGGAAACGTTATTGATACGGCCTCGTCCCCTCAACATAAAGAACTCACTGCCAACCTCCGCCCAGCCCTGTCGACCCTTGTTATCACACAGTATCAGGATTCCGCTCTCCATAAACCACCCAGGCCGGCTTCTCCGACGTACCCGAGCTCTGTTTCCAGGGCTCGGTCGGTCTCACACCATGTGACTTTCACGGGGCGCTCCATGCTGCCAGCTTTGAGCCTGCCCGTCGCCACCTCTCGAAACGACCATAGTCCCGCCCTCTAATAGTTTACTCCTCCACGGAGTCCCGATTGCCGGAGTGTCGTTTTCCACTGGTGACGCTCCAGGTTGAAAAGCTTCGCAGGCAGACCCCATTCCAGGACGCCGGATGTCCTGGTTCGCGCCAACGTCGCGCCTGACTAGCAAGACGCATGATGCATACCAACCAAGAGTTCACTTTTCCATCGCCGCCGCTTAGTTACCACCTACCAATCTCTCAAACAAATCCTGTGGAATGCCACCCGGTGGGATTGTTGAGTGAACGATTGCAACGGTCTTGAAAACCGTTGAGCATCGCGAGGTGCTCCGGGGGTTCGAATCCCCCTCCTTCCGCCACAAAAGGCTTGCCCAAGAGCTTTTCTGAAGGCGGATGTTTCCGTCAATCAGCTTCAAGCGCAACGACTGCAACGGTTTTGCAAACGAGCTGCAAACCAAACCGATTGAAGCCAGGACTCATGCGATGCGCGGATTTGACTCGGCCCTCCAACATTACAAAGCGCACGAAGTATCAAGAAGTTGGATTGAATGTCACGTCAATCGGGCCTGGACTGCTGGTGGCGAAGGCCTTTCTCGTCGGCCATCCTGTAAGAGAGCCTGAGAGTCCTGGCAAACGAGTAGATGATCAAGCCCAGAATGAGGCCCAGGGTGATGATGAGCAGGGCGGTCTGTATCCCGTGATTCCCCGTGTACACCGCGGCGACGACCGCGATCGCTAGGAACAGGGAGCTCGCAGCGACGAGGACCCGGCCTCCCACGCGGTTGACCGCGTACCAGATGTCGTCGTCGTTAATTATGTAGGTGTTCAGCTTGAAGCCGAACCACCGGTTCCGCCGGACTTTGCCGAGCGCAAGCGGCAGCCCGAACCCGAAGGTCAAGAGCGTGAAGACCCCGGAGATCACGACCACTCTAATGTCATGCATGACAGCCTCCTCTGTGCGGGTTTGATTATATCGACTTCTCCCCGTGTCCCAATAGCGTGCCGTGAGAGGTCGGTGTAGAAATCCTGGATTTGTAGCCAGGTTGTAGCCAAAACTGGAGAACACAGGACAGCACTAGACGGACCAGATAACACGAAACACTGGACAAGACAGCACAGGATAACACCAGATGGACCACATAGCACGAACTACATAGAACTTGAAAACCGTTGAGGGCAGCAATGTCTTCCGTGGGTTCGAATCCCACTCCCTCCGCCGCCGATATTCTTCTTCATTAAAGGGTTCTAGAGAGCAGAAGCGGTCAATCCGCTGACGCTGCAACTGCTCTATGTGCCACTTGCTAGCATCGTGATAATATGACGCTGGCGCTGCCACCGATCTGCTGTTCGGATTCTGGGGCGTCGAGCGGACGGGAGCCCTGAGGGGGGAGAGGAGAAATGCTGGGAACACACTTTCAAGGTCGTGGGAACGCACCTTCCCCCACCGCGGATTCTCTTCATACCACCATCGGCATGCCCGGATTCCTAAGAGGAGTTAGTGAGATGAAGGTAGGGTGTACAGCGTACAAGGAACAAAGTGTCGCGCGATGGACCGCACAGGCCATGGCGCTCACAGTCCTGGCATTTCTGCTGATAGTGGTAATGCCGAACGCCGCGATGGCGTGGCCGAACCCTGTCTCCTCAAGCTCCGTAGCCACTGGGAACCAACCTTATTCGGTCTGTGTCCAGGGCAACTACGCCTACGTGGTGAACTGGAGCAGCAACACCCTGCAGGTCTTCAACGTCTCCAACCCCGCATCGCCTGCTCTGGCAGGCTCCGCAGGTACGGGGGGCTGGCCTGTCTCGGTCAGCGTCCAGGGCAACTACGTCTACGTGGTGAACTCTGACAACAACACGCTGCGGGTCTTTGACGTCTCAAACCCCGCCTTACCCACCCATGTAGGGACCGCGGACACTGGAACCAGTCCTTATTCGGTCTGTGTCCAGGGCAACTACGCCTACGTGGGGACCCGCAACAACACCCTGCTGGTCTTCAACGTCTCCAACCACGCCTCGCCTTCCCTGGCAGGCTCCGCAGCCACGTTTGCCTATCCTCAATCCGTCAGTGTCCAGGGCGGCTACGCCTACGTGGTGTGCAACGAAAGCAGCACCATGATGGTCTTCAACGTCTCCAACCCCGTCGTGCCTTCACTGTCAGGCTCTGTGACCACGGGGGGCGATTCTCGTTCTGTCAGTGTCGAGGGCGGCTACGCCTACGTGGTTAACATGGGCATCAACACCATGCAGGTGTTCAGTATCTCGAACCCCGCCTCGCCTTCGCTCGCAGGCTCCATTGGCACGGGGAGCAATCCTAAGTCGGTCTGCGTCCAGGGCGGCTACGCCTACGTGGTGAACGAGGACAACGGGCTGCAGGTCTTAAACGTCTCCAACCCCGCCTCGCCCACC
>PMDX01000153.1 GCA_003154635.1 Actinomycetota bacterium
ACTGCATCCACGGGGCGATGGTGGTGCCTATGATAGTTATTACGATTACGATGAATGAAACGTTCATGCTTCCGCTTGGTACCAGGAAACCTTTGGCGACGTCGGCCCAATCAGGCTTGGCGAGAAAAGCCGAGATGATATAGGCGACGTAGACGAGGCTCACGAGCAGGAACACTTTCTCGACGACCTTGTAGCTGCCCTTGAGCACAAGCCACCATATGGCAGCGGCCGCGATAGGTACAGCGATGTAGTAACGTATGCCGAAGAGCTCGGAGCTTGCGGCAATGCCTGCGAACTCCGACACTGTGTTCGCGAAGTTCGCAAGGAGCATCGCGATCATGATAAGAGCGGTTAACCTGAACGAGAAACGCTCGCGGATGAGCGAAGCGAGCCCCTTTCCGGTCACGATACCCATCCTCGCGTTCATCTCCTGAACCATGAAGAGAAGGACTGCGGTTGGGATCATTATCCAGAGTATGGCGTATCCATACTTGGCTCCCGCGACTGAGTAAGTCGCGATGCCCCCGGCATCGTTATCCACCATGCTGACTATGATGCCGGGTCCGAGCACGGCGAGCAGAGGACCCAGGTTGCTCCCTTTTATCCTCTGGGCTATGGACGGCTTGTCATCTCGGACCACGGGTCAACTCCGATCGGTCTTACGGGACTGGTTCACCCCAGGGCTCTGACCAGGATGCCGCTGACGACCAGGAAAGCGAGCATGGAAACCGCCATGACCGAGACACCGAGCAGCCGGCCGGGCCCGAGGACCGGATCCAGCCTTGCGCGCTTGATGATTATCGGAATGACAAGTCCCATTACGCCTGCCAATGCGATCGCGGTGAAGAGGCCGGCGGCCCCTGCGAACAGAGGGACCCTCGCGCTCGTCCACACAAGTCCGAGTCCGAACCCCAGAACGCTTATCAGCAGCGCCGCTGCGAGTGAGTGCAGGTACTCGCGCGCGAGGAACTTTGCGTAACCCGTTCCCTCCAGGCCCTCCTCGGGGACATCTCTGACTGACATGGCAAGGGACCATACGGATACGTCGTGTGACGAACGAAGAGCAAGCGGCACGAGGTACACGAGCGCAATAGCCGTGACGAACTCCTTGCGGAATATCCCGAATATCGCCGTCGCGGCTATGCCGCCTATGAACGTCAGGAGTATACCGGCCCACCGGCGCGCATCGAGAGCGTCCGCTATCGGCGCGCCCTCGTTCTCGAACGGGACGCCGGATAGCTGCGAAAAGTCCTCCGAGGACTCTTCCTTGATGACGTCTATCGCGTCATCTACTGTAACGATGCCTTTTAGGACGTGGTCGTTGTCGACAACCGGAAGCGCCAGCAGGTTGTACCTCGTAAGTTTCTCGGCTGCAACCTCCTGGTCGTCGTCGACTTCGGCTGTTATCGCGTCATGAAGCATGATGCGTCCGACCACCTGGTCATCGGGAGCGCGCAGCAGGTCCCTGAGCGACAACACACCGGACAGGTGGCCCTCCCTGTCCAGGACGTAGATGTAGTAGATCGTCTCAGCCTCGTGTCCGACCTCGCGGAGGAGCTCGATCGTCTGCCCGGCGGTCACGTAGTCGGGAACCGCGACATATTCCGTGGTCATCCTTCCGCCGGCTGTGGAAGGTTCGTAACCAAGCAGCTCGACGACGACCGATGCCTCGTCGATGCCCATCAGCGAGAGTAGCGCCTGCGCCTTCTCCCGCGCCAGCGAGCCAAGGATATCGGCAGCCTCGTCAGGAGGCATTATCTCGAGCAGGTCCGCCATGCGCTCGTCGTCGATGTTGGCCGCGACCGACGAACGTATCGCAGGGATTATCTGCGGGAGTACCTCTGCCGCTTTGGGGTCGTCCACCAGGGCCAGTACCTTGGCACGCTGGTCGACATCGAGCTGTTCGATTATGTCAGCGATGTCCGACGGGTGTATCTCGAGGTACTCCCTGTAAGGGACGCGAAGCCTTACGTCGTACGGCATGGGCTCTACGGGTGAGACCAGGTTCCACGGGATTATTCGCTCTTTGACGTACGCCCCGCGCATGTCGCGGAGCCATTCGGCGATGAACCCCAACCCCAGTCTACGAAGGAACGCAAGGATTCCAACATCGGCTCCTATAACCCGAAGCTGCCTGCCTGACCATGCAAGGCGTATATCGCTTACCCGGATTATCTTGTAGCCGTTCATGTCGACCATCTGCTTGTCCAACAGGTCCCGGGCGAGGAACACGCAGCTCTCGTCCGCGGAAGCGCCATCCCCCGGTCCGACCAGTATTGAATCCTCGCGCCATTCTCTCACCTGCGACCAGGGAATATAAAAACGCCGCCTCCCGCGTCCTCGCCCTGTACCGGCTTCTATTCCCCTGACGATCGGAAACTTGCCGGCGGGTTCAGCGACTACGTCTTCGAGGCGGCCTATGAGGACCCCGTCACTGTTTCGTATTTTCTTACCAAGCACGGTGCTCAGATACGGCACATCATGCCTCCGTCTCGGGGCAACAAAAAAACCCTCGGGAAGAGGGTATTTCCGTCACCCATCCCTGAAAATCAAATCAAGGCGAAACCCCTCCCAGAAGAGAGCCATGCAGGAGAAATCTCAACCCGCTTGCCTATTTGTTTGTCAGATTTATCGCTATCGACCATCTGGTCCTTCACGCTCGCTTCCCCATTGTAGGAAGCAAATACAGAGGATATTATATTACATACATACGCTCTACGCCCGCAGCCTGCACACCGAAGCCATGAATTGATCGCACATGGCGCCTATTCGGGAAACATCTGGCTGCCGGATTCGCCGCCATTACCCTCGAGACTCGAGCCCGCACTCTCGTCTCCGGGCGGGTCGATCTCTGCCGGCACCTTTTCCGCGACATCCTCTTTCTCGAGGACCACTTCCGCCTCGGCCTCGACCTCGAAAATCTTCTCTGGCCCCGGGCTCGATTGCTCGAGTGATTCTTCGACGAACGCTCGTGAGTCATCGTCGACCTCCTCCTCCTCGAGGATGTCGAGCGATGCGGGGCGTGGAAGATACTTCGCAAGCGCCTGTCTCAACAGCGNNACACCTCCGTGAACATCTGGGACAACGAGATCAGGTTTTCGAGGTCCTTGATCGCGCTTCGCTTTGTGTTCGGGTCCTTGTGCTGGAGCTGCGGCCTGATTATCTGCTCTATGAAAGAAGACTCGCGGCCAACGAACTGGATGTACATGCGCAGGTGTCTTGGCTCGACGCCGTACCTGAAGAACTCCTTGGCGATATTAAGCGTCTTGACGTCGTCCGGTGAGAAGTACTTACCCTCTGCTCCATCACGAAGAGAGACTATCCCATATTCGAGAAGTTCGTTGATCGTCTCAGGCGAGAGGTGCAGCTTCGACGGTGCCAGGTCGTACGATACCGGCACGGCCCCGGAGAGCCCCGGCTCTGTTCCCTGGCCCGACATTACCGCGAGGTCGCCAGCCACTACTTTACCGGACCTTAGGTCCTGGATCTTCTTCTTTATGACGTTTAGCGGTAAATACTCCTCACGTTGAAGTCGAAGTATATAGCTAAGTTGTTTGATGTTGCCTCTGGAGTATTTTCGGTACCCGCTTGAAGTCCGCTCAGGGTTGATCAACCCTTCTTTTTCAAGAAAACGTATCTTGCTTATAGTGATGTCCGGAAACTCCTTTTTCAGGATCTCCTGGACTTCGCCTATACCATATTTCTTTTCACCCTGAGACATCACTAAACCTGACTTGCCTAGAAACTCTTAACGTAAAGTCAAACCTTATACATAAATATGCGGAAAAATGGTTGCTTCTGTCAACACCTGTTGACTCATTTGCAGAAAAAAATCAGGCGGAACTTGCCTATCTGGATCTCATCCCCGCTGGAAAGATCGGCTTCCTCTACCCTCAGTTTGTTGATATAAGTGCCATTGAGGCTACCCATATCGACTATCCTGAATTCGCCAGCCGTTCTACGGATCTCGGCGTGCCTGCGGGATACCGTAATATCATCGAGGAAAATATCACTCTCTGGATGTCGTCCGGCTGAGGTGGCATCTTTTGCAATTACAAAGCGGGTTCCGGCGCTTGGTCCTCTCTTGATTACCAGCATGGCGGCTCCCGTTGCGAGCTCATCTTCGGGAACCTGGATCTCCGCTTCCTGCTCGACTTCGGCTTCGACTGGAGTCAGAGTGATGGTTGCATCGCCCGACCCGGATTCACCGTGCAGGTAAGCTCCACACTGGCTGCAGTATGCGCTTTCTTCAGGATTATTCTTCCCGCATGCTGGACAAAACATCTCTCACTTCCGTTTCCGCCGGCGCTTCTCACTAGCAGGGCCGGCCTCTATCTGTTCGGGAATCTTTATTACGACCTCGTCGATCTCCTCGGGCGCAAACCCAACATCCTTGACGAGGCCAAGTACTGCTCCCCGCTGCTTTGACGAAAGTTCGGAAAGACCGATGTATATTTTACTGCGAGGGATCCTCTCCTCTTCCTTCGCTGCCTGTTCCTCGCTCAAAGGCTTTCCCTTTCTTCAGTAGATTCTTCGGCAGGCCCCCTTCTGTTCAGCTCTCGCCGTCGAAATTTTTCGAGCAGGCTCCCTCTGGTTTTGATGGCCTCTGATTTTTCTCCGAAAGAGATCGAATGCTTCTCACCGAGCGCGTTCACGTGCCTTTGTGTCGGGGTCTGTATATCCTCGACAGTTGTCGATCTAACGTTTCTTTCAACTTCTTTGTCGCTCACGGTTGCCTCCCCTGGATTGGGTATGACTATGATAGCACAATCACTCGGGCCCGCCACTTCGCTCGGGATGCCGAAGCCACTCTTTGTCAGAGTACTTTTGAGATACGAGGAGCTCAGCAAGTTCTGTCTCCCGATCGGTCATGTTGCCAGGCTCTAGAGAAGCTCCCAGGGCCTTGCCAAATCCACAGACAAACGCATCTAGAACCTCGTCCCATGTCAC
>PMDX01000296.1 GCA_003154635.1 Actinomycetota bacterium
CCCTCCGGGTTAATGTTGCCGCCGGCCGCGATGCCCATGCCACCCTGTATCATTGCCCCGAGGTCGGTGATTATATCGCCGAACATGTTGTCCGTAACTACGACGTCGAACCACTCGGGGTTCTTGACTAACCACATGCACGTGGCATCCACGTGGGCGTAGTCGGTCTTGATGTCGGGGTACTCGAGGGCAACCTCGTTGAACGTCCGCTCCCAGAGGTCGTGCGCGTATGTCAGCACATTGGTCTTGCCGCACAGGGTGACTTTCTTTTCCATGTCACGCTCCCGGCAGTAGTTGAAGGCGTACCGGACACACCTCTCGACTCCCTTCCTGGTGTTTACCGACTCCTGGACCGCGACCTCGTCGGGGGTCCCCTTCCTCGTGAAACCTCCACTACCGACGTACAGGCCCTCGGTGTTCTCCCGTACCACAACCAGGTCGATATCCTCCGGCCCCTTGTCCTTGAGCGGGCAATCGACACCCGGATATAGCTTGACCGGACGGAGGTTGATGTACTGATCCAGGGCAAATCTCAGATTGAGGAGAATTCCCTGCTCGAGAATTCCCGGCCTGACGTCGGGATGCCCGATCGCACCGAGGAAGATCGCGTTGAAGCCGCTCAGCTCCTCCACCGCCCCTTCAGGGAGGGTCTCCCCCGTCGCCAGGTAACGGTCGCCGCCGTAGTCGAACGACTCCAGCTCGAAGTTGAAACCGCAAACATCGGCCGCGGCTTCGAGCACTTTCAATCCTTCCCGAACGACTTCAGGTCCTGTGCCGTCGCCGGGTATCACCGCTATCTTGTACATCCTTGCTCCACTCCGATTCGTATCTCGATGGTTTGCTGTGTCCAATGGCTCTCCCCCGCTCACGACGCCAGGCGCACAAGCGTTTCTAGAGAGCCGGGTCTCAAGCGTCCTGCTTCAGGAGGTAGTTTATCAGCCCGCCCTCGTCGATGAGCCTCTGCATGAATTCAGGATACGCCGGAAACGAGACCTTCTTGCCGTTGGTCATATCTTCAATGGTGCCCACGGCGAGATCCACCTTGATGTCGTCGCCGTCCGCGATCGCCTCGGAAGCCTCCGCCGACTCGAGTATCGGCAAGCCCACGTTGATAGCGTTTCTGTAGAAGATGCGCGCGAACGAGCTCGCTATCACGCACGAGATACCGGCCCCCTTGATGGCGACCGGTGCGTGCTCCCGGCTGGAGCCCGACCCGAAATTGACACCTCCAACCAGGACGTCCCCGGGGCTCATTTTCGCGACGAACTCGGGGTCGTGGCTTTCGAGGAGATGTGACCCAAGCTCCACGGGGTCTATCGTCACCAGGTAAGTGGCAGAGATTATCATATCGGTGTTCACGTGGTCTCCCAGCTTGTGAGCTTTGCCTTCCATCACGGCACCGCTCATACTATCTCCCCCGGATCTGTTATCGTGCCGGTTATGGCTGACGCGGCGGCTACCGCGGGGCCCGAGAGGTACACCTCGCTGTGACGGTGCCCCATCCTGCCGGCGAAGTTCCTGTTTGTCGTCGAGAGGGCTTTCTCGCCCGAGGCGAGTATTCCCATATGACCCCCAAGGCACGGACCGCACGTAGGCGGCGAGATAATCGCTCCGGTTTCGAGGAAGACTTCAAACAGTCCCTCGTCCATGGAACGCCTGTATATTCTGGGACTTCCGGGGATTATTATCAGCCGCAAACCCGGCGCCACGTGCTTGCCGCGCATGATCTCCGCTGCCAGGCGCATGTCCTCCATCCGGCCATTAGTGCAGGACCCTATCACCACCTGGTCGAGCTTTACGTTAGGCGACTCTGAGACTCCGACCGAGTTGCTCGGCAGGTGTGGCAGCGCCACCTGAGGCTCGATACCGTCAAGATCGATATCCACCTCCAGGGCATACCCGTAATCGTCCGGCTCGCTCAGCGCAGGTTCGGCGGTCACCCCCGCCTCCCGGAGATACTCGACCGTGAGCCCGTCGACGGGGAACAGTCCGTTCTTCGCCCCGGCTTCGACGGCCATGTTCGCCGCTGACAGCCTGCCGTCGACGCTGATGCGCGAGATGCCGTCCCCACTGAATTCGAGCGAGCGATACGTCGCGCCGTCGACCCCCAGCTTCCCTATGAGGAAAAGGATAAGGTCTTTCCCCCCGACCCATCGCCGGGGCTTTCCACTGACGTTTACATTTATTGCCTCCGGAGCCCTGAACCATGCTTTGCCGGTGGCCATCGCCGCGCCGATATCTGTTGAACCCATGCCGGTCGCAAACGCCCCGAGCGCTCCGTAGGTGCAGGTATGGCTGTCTGCCCCAACCACGAGGTTGCCGGGCTTTATCAGTCCTTCCTCGGGCAGAAGCACGTGCTCGATCCCGACCTCACCCGCGTCGTAGAAGTGATTGACGCCATATTTGTGAGCGAAGCGCCTGATAAAAGCGCATTGTTCGGCTGAGGCGATATCGCGGTTTGGCGTGAAGTGGTCGAGCACGAGCACTACCTTGTCCCTGTCGAAGACATTTTCGCGTCCCAGTTTCTCGAACACTTCTATAGCAAGTGGCGCGGTGATGTCGTTGGCAAGCACCAGGTCGACCGGTGCCTCCACGAGCTCGCCCGGCTCGAGCAACTCTCGCCCGACGTGCCTTGCCAGTATCTTTCTCGATTGGCTCATTTGAGCTTCACCCTGCCCGTCTTTACTTTCGTCTGTAACACTTAGATCAAAATATATTGGCCTTCGCGGACCCGGCTCAAGGGCCTTGGTTCCAAGGAAGAAGCTACATGAGGACTTTGTTGATGGCGTTCAGGTATGCCCTTGCGGCGGCTTCTACGATGTCAGTCGATACGCCGCGGCCGACGACTCGCCGTCCTTCGACGTCGAGCTGGATCGTCACGTCACCCAGTGATTCGAGCCCCTCGGTAATGGCCTCGACGGTGAACGAGTACAGCTTTGCGTCGATATGCAGCGCCGCGCGTATGGCCTTGCACGCCGCGTCGACCATCCCGTCTCCGATGGAGCGCTCGGTAACTCGCTCATCCTCTCGCTCCAGCGTGACCGTGGCGCTTGGTGGCGCTTCCCTTCCGCCGCTGTGGACCTCATATGCAGTCAGCTTCCACTGCTGCCCCTCGGTCCTGATATAATCCAGTGCCACTGCCTCGATATCCGCGCCGGAAAGCGAGCCTTTTTTGTCGGCAAGCTCTTTGAAGCGCTTGAACGCCTGGTTGAGCTCTTCATCTCCAAGGAAGTATCCGAGCCTCTCGAGCTGTTCTTTGAGCGCGTGCCTGCCGGAGTGCTTACCCAACACGATATCGGACTCGACAAGCCCGACGCTGGTCGCGTCCATTATCTCGTACGTCGTCCGCTCTTTCAGGACGCCGTCCTGGTGGATNNGGTGGATGCCCGACTCGTGGGCGAAAGCGTTGCGTCCGACTATCGCCTTGTTCGGCTGAACCGGGTAGCCGGTGAGCAGGCTTACGAGTCGGCTGGTCCGGCTTATCTCCCGGGAATTTATCGCAGTTGTAAAGCCCAACCTGTCCTGCCTGACCTTGAGGGTCATCACCATCTCTTCGAGGCTCGCATTTCCGGCACGCTCGCCAAGCCCGTTGATGGCGCACTCAACCTGCCTCGCACCGACCTCCACCGCTGACAGCGAATTGGCTACCGCGAGCCCGAGATCGTTGTGGCAGTGGACGCTTATGACCACGTCTTCGATTCCCGGCACGTTCTCGATGATGCCCCTTATCAGTTCCGCAAACTCGTCGGGTATCGCGTATCCGACTGTGTCCGGGATATTGAGCGTCCCCGCGCCGTTCCTGATAGCCGCATCCAGCACCGCGTAGAGGAACCCCGGATCGCTCCGGGTCGCGTCCATCGGCGAGAACTCCACGTCCTGGCAGTACCCCCTTGCCCGTGCGACCGCTTCGCCGGCCAGCTCGAGGACCTGCTCCCGGGTCATGCGGAGCTGGTGCTCGAGGTGAATATCGGATGTGCTGATAAACGTGTGTATCCGGGGCCGCTCGGCACCATTGACCGCCTCCCAGGCCCTGTCTATGTCTCCGGGCATGGCACGCGCGAGCGCGCAGACGACCGAATCGGTGATCCTTCCGGATATCTGTCTGACGGCATCGAAGTCTCCCTGGCTGGTCGCCGGGAACCCGGCTTCGATTATGTCTACACCGAGGCGCTGCAACTGCTCCGCGATCTCGAGCTTCTCCCTGCCTCCAAGGCTTATGCCCGGAGATTGCTCTCCGTCACGGAGCGTCGTATCGAATATGTATACACGGTCCTCCATTGCCCACAGCTCCTAGAGTACTATGAACATGGCCTTGTTTATCCCGGACTCGGATGTAAGCTCCTCGATAACCTCGGGGGTCAACGGTGAATCGAGGTTGAGCCCCATGCCGGCCTCACCCTCGATTGGGCGCCTGCCCACCTGAAGCCCGGCGATGTTTATGCCGTTCTTTCCAATGACGGTTCCGACCTTGCCGATCATCCCCGGGCGGTCCTGGAAACTCACGAGCGCCATATACTTGCTGGGCGCGATATCGATGTCGAAATCGAGGACGTTCACGAACATCTCCTGCCCGGTGCCTACCAGGGTCGCGCCGGCGGTTATCCCGGTCGTGTCGTCCTTGGCGGTCACCATCAGCAGGTTTACGTAATCTCGCGACTGGCGGCTCTTGCTCTCCTTGACCTTGATTCCCCGCTCGTGGGCAAGTATCGGAGCGTTGACGTACGTTACGGTATCCATGGAGATGTTCTCGAAAAACCCCTTTAGAAAAGCGACGGTCAACAGCGACGTATCGTATTCGCTTATCTCTCCCAATACCTCGAGATCGATCTCGCTGACCGAGCCCTGCATGAGGTTCGCGAAGAGCGTCCCCAGCTTTTCACACAACGGCATGTAAGGCTTGAGCGTCTCAACGACCTCTTTGTGCGGCATCGATATGTTCACCGCACCGCTCACGAAGCCACCGGTCAGACCGGCGATGACCTGGTCGGCTATTGCGACACCGGCCTTGTACTGCGCCTCGGTCGTGCTGGCGCCCAGGTGGGGTGTCACGAAGACTTGTTCCATTTTGCACAGCGGGCTGCCTTCGGGGGGCTCGTTCTCAAAGACATCGATGGCCGCACCGGCGACCTTTCCGTCCTCGATCGCCCGAGCGAGCGCTTCCTCGTCAATCACGCCGCCGCGCGAGACGTTGATTATCCGGATGCCCTTTTTCACTATGTCGAACTGCGGCGCACCCAGCATGTGAAAGGTGTCCTTGGTGCGAGGCACGTGAAGGGTTATGAAGTCCGCCTGCTTGAGTACGTCGTCCACTGTCGAGAGCATCTCAACTCCCAGATGCTTCGCCTTCTGTGGAGATATGAACGGGTCAAACCCGATCAGCTTCATCCCGAACCCTGAAGCCCTTTCGGCGACCAGTGCACCGATGCGCCCTATCCCAATGATGCCGAGGGTCTTGCCGTAGAGCTCGACGCCCTGGTAGGCGGAGCGGTTCCACTCTCCCTTTCTCAGTGACGCGCAAGCGGCGGGGATCTTCCTGGCGGTCGCCATCAGCATCGCCATGGTGTGCTCAGCCGCGGAAATTATATTGCTCTCCGGCACGTTCGCGACCATGACGCCTTTCTTGGTGGCGGTATCCAGATCGATGTTGTCCACGCCAATGCCGGCGCGCCCGATGATCTTGAGCTTTTTACCTTTTTCGATCACCTCGGCGTCGGCCTTCGTCCCACTGCGCACGACGAGCGCGTCGTATTTGCCTATCCCGGCAAGCAGGTCTTCGCGTGACATCTTGTCGTAGGCGTCAGTATCGAACATCTCCTTGAGCTTCTCTACGCCCTCCGGAGATATCTTCTCGGCAACCAGTACCTTGAAGTCATATTTTTCTGCCATAGGATCTCCAGTTTTCTTCGGAGCGGGCCGTTCGCCCGCTCGCATGAGCCGGGCCTGCAATTCAGGTCGTTCTACCGAACGCTATTCTCCGTGATGCCCCGGCGCCCTGTTGGACGCGGGGCATTTCAAACCGTAACCCGATCACTCACCCGCGAGCACCTTGAGCGCCGCCGTCACTCCGGCGCCTATCTCCACCGGGTAACCGAGCTTCTTGAGTGCCAACTCGAGCCCGGCAAGCTGGCTGGTGATATCGAACCGATCGAAATAGCCGACGTGGCCAAGCCTGAAAATCTTACCCTTCAGTTTGCCCTGGCCACCAGCAATGAACATGCCGAAATCGTTTCGCATCGCCTTGACGATGTCCCCTCCCTTTATTCCCTCGGGAGCCCACACCGACGTGGTCACGAACGCGCGGGACCGGTCGGTCGCCACAAACTCGAGGCCCAGCGCCTCGACTGCCGCCTGTGTCGCTCTTGCGAACAGCTCGTGCCTGGCGAACACGTTTTCGAGGCCCTCGTCCTTTATCATCGACATCGCCACGTCGAGCGCCTGTATCAGCGTTATCGCCGGCGTGTACGGAGTCTCGGGCGGGGTCTTGGATTGTGACGCCTTCGCCGCCTTGAAGCAGAAGTAGTAGCGCGGCAATGTCGCGGTATCGACCGCTTTCCACGCCTTTTTGCTTACTGCAACAAAGGCCAGGCCGGGAGGTATCATGAGCGCTTTCTGGGAGCCGCCCACCACGAGGTCCACGCCCCACTCGTCCGTCTTTAGGTCTACGGCTCCGAGGCCGCTGATCGCGTCCACCAGGAACAGGGCGTCCGTCCGGGCGACTATCCTGGCGAATGCTTCGACGTCGTTCACGACGCCGGTCGAGGTCTCGCTCTGCGTCAGGAACACACCCCTGGTATCGGGGTTTTCCTCGAGCGCCTTCTCGAGAGCGGCCGGGTCGGCGTTCTCGCCCCACTCGTACTCTATCGCTATGCAGTTCAGGCCGAAGCAGTTGCTTATCTCGACAAGGCGCTCGCCGAACTTGCCGCCGGCGAACGCGATGACCTTGTCCCCGGCGGAGAAGCAGTTCGCGATGGCGCCTTCCATCGCTCCCGTGCCGCTCGACGTGAACATGATTACGTCGTTCTCGGTCTGGTACACGTACTTCAGGCCGTTCAGCACGCGGTCGAGATACTCGCCGAAATCTGGCGAGCGGTGATGCACCATCTTGACCTGGGCAATGCCAACCTCCGGCGGCACAGGGCTGGGCCCCGGCGTAAATATGTAGCTCTTCTTCACTTCAGGTCCTCCTATATTTGACGGAAGGCGCAATTCATGGTGCGCTCAATCCGCACGCGATCACTGGTTGAGCCACGACATCATCGAGCGGAGTTTCTTTCCGAGCTCCTCGAGCGGGTGCGCCGCCTCGACTTTTCGCATGGTCGCGAACGACGCGCGGTTTGCCTGGTTTTCCAGGACCCACTCGGTTGCGAACTTTCCGGTCTGTATCTCGTCGAGGATGCGCTTCATCTCCTCGCGCACCTCGGCGTTAATGACCCGCGGGCCTCGCGTGATGTCTCCGTATTCGGCGGTATCACTGACCCTTTCGCGCATTCCGCTGATGCCGTGGGAGTGGATGAGGTCGACTATGAGCTTCAGCTCGTGCAGACACTCGAAGTACGCCACCTCTGGCTGATACCCGGCGTCGACCAGTGTATCGAAGCCGGCCTTGATGAGCTCGGAGGTACCTCCGCATAAGACAGCCTGCTCACCGAACAGGTCTGTCTCCGTCTCCTCTTTGAACGTGGTCTCGAGCAAACCCGCCCTGGTCGCGCCCAGACCGTGGGCGTAAGCCAGGCCGCGCTCGAGCGCCTTGCCCGTGAAATCCTGCTCAACGGCTATTAGCGCCGGTACACCGCCGCCCTCCTGGTAGACCTGGCGGACCATAGGCCCGGGGCCCTTGGGGGCTACCATGGCGACGTCTATGAACTCCGGCGGTCGTATCTGGTTGTAGTGGATGTTAAACCCGTGCGCGAAGAATAGCGCATTGCCCTGCTCGAGCCCGGAGCTTATGTACTCACGGTAGACGCTCGCCTGCTGGTCGTCGGGGATAAGCACCATGATGATATCCGACATCGCCGTCGCCTCATCGACGGGCGCAACGGTCAGGCCCGCCTCGCGCGCGCGGTCTGCGCTTGGGCTGGACTCGCGAAGGCCTACAACGACTTCGAAACCGCTGTCGCTAAGGTTCAGGGCATGCGCATGTCCCTGGCTACCATAACCGATAATCGCTATCCTCTGCCCTTTCAGAGCTTCGGGGTTCGCATCCTTGTCGTAGTACATCTTCGCCATTTCAACCTCCTGCGTCTTGGGGTCATGTCTTGAGTCTTGAATTTACATCTTTGGTTCATGTCTCGAGTCTTGAATTTCGTTAGGTCTAAGCATCAGTTCCTTAAGAATCAAGATTCAGACCTGACCCACTATCCTGATCTTATCCTCGCGGCAACGCTATAGTACCGGTGCGAACTAGCTCTACCAGACCATAAGGCCTGAGCAGTTCCTCGAACGCCGTTAACTTGGACGCCGGTCCGGTTACCTCGATACTGATGGTCCCTTTCCCTACGTCCACTACCTTCCCTCTGAAAATATCCACTATCTCTATGACCTCAGCCCGCGTCTTGGCGTCGGCCTTGACCTTGACCATTATCATCTCGCGCTGGACGCTGTTGTCGTCCGGCAGGTCGATGACCTTGATGACGTTTATGAGCTTGTTCAGCTGCTTGTAGACCTGCTCGAGCGAGTGTTCCTCGACGTCCACCACTACGGTCATGCGGCTTATCTCGGGCTTGTCGGTCACCCCGACCGCCAGGCTGTCGATGTTGAAGCCGCGTCGGGAGAAAAGACCCGCGACCCGTGCCAGCACGCCCGGCTTGTTCT
>PMDX01000093.1 GCA_003154635.1 Actinomycetota bacterium
GGGGTTCGTGGCGGTCGAGATTCTCGCGGTGAGAAAGAGCGTTATCAAGCCGGCGAAGATGGTCCCGAGCTGGATGATGCAGGCTGCGCTGACGGGCTTGTTTGCGCTCGGCTACGTGCGCTCGGGCTGACCCCGCCCGGCTGAAGTATTGGAAAGCCCGGACGTGACGCTCGAGGGCAAGACCCGGAGGTTCTTCGTGTTCCTGACGATGTTCCTCTGAACCTCGACGCCCGGGAGCGGGCCACCANNCCATGTCCACGCACGCCCTGTCCAGAGCGACCGGGTCGCGCGACGCCAATATCCCTATGTCCGCTACCAGGGCCGTGTCGTTATAGCTCCAGCAGTCACAGAAAGGAGCGACGTCGGTAATGAAGTTCACGTGCAGGCAGGGCTTGTCCTTGACTACCCCCAGCGCGTACTCGGCGATCTTCTCGCCCGCGTTCACCCCGGACTCGTTGAATATCGCCTGTGCCGCCCCGTACTGGCACATCGCGATACACTGCCCGCAACCGATGCACCTGTCGTAATCTATCTCCGCCTTGTGGCTGTCCAGGTTCCAGTGAATGGCCTCCTGGGGGCACGACTTGATGCATTCGCCGCAGGACTTGCAGCTCTCTGTTACGATTTTGGGCTTCGAAGATGAGTGCATCTCCAGCTTGCCGCCCCTCGAGCCGCACCCCATTCCCAGGTTCTTTATCGCTCCTCCGATTCCAGTGAGCTCGTGTCCCTTGAAATGGGAGAGAGACACCACGACGTCGGCGTCGGCGACCGCTGAAGCGATCCTGGCGGTGCGAAAGTGCCTCTGGTTGATGACGACCTCGCGGTACTCGGTACCTTTCAGTCCGTCCGCGATGATGACATCGCAGCCGAGCACCAACCTGTTGAAGCCGTTCTCGGAGGCCGCAAGCAGATGGTCCACCGCGTTACCCCTGCGGCCCGTGTACAGGCTGTTCGCGTCGGTGGCAAACGGCGCTCCACCGGCCGCGCGTATCATCGCCGCCGTGGTGGCGGCATAGTTTGGCCGGATGAACGCGAGGTTTCCCGGTTCGCCGAAGTGGAGCTTGATGGCGACGAACTTTTTCTGGAGGTCAAGGTCGTCAAACCCCGCTCGCCGCAGGAGAGTCTCGTACTTGGTCGGAAGGCCGCGCCCCGGACCTGTCCTGAGGTTCATCGCGAATGTGTCTGACCCCGCCACACCTGATCCTTTCTTTCGCGCGATTCCCACGTGCCGCGCGATCGCCATCCCAAAACGCTCGCGCAAAAGCTACTTTGAACACAGAGCGGCTTTTTCCTTCTCAGCTGGCCCCCTGCCCTGGAGGCTTTGTCCGATCAGCGGCGAATCGACTACTTGAAACATTCAACAAAGGGTGGAAGAGGCTATGGCAACATTCGATTACGACGCGGAATGCAACAGGCAGCTGGACAGGGTCATCGAAGCGCGCCGGACGGTGAGATCTTTCACTGATGAGGTGCCCGACAGGGAGCTGATCGAGAGAATCCTTAACGCCGGTCTCGCGGCGCCGTACGCTGCGGTTGCAATCGGCGTCGAGCCGAGGTTCCGGAGGTTCTTCGTGATGCCCCGGGGAGGAGAAGCCGCCCTGAAAACCGCAGAGATAATGAAGCGCAACACCTTGGCTGCGTGGCAGAACATCCATGCGAACCTCCCTGAGGGCATGGAGCCCCCGCCGTTCGCGATGCGCCTGAAGGCGATCGCGGAGGGCGGTGACATCGGGTTCGAGAAAGTGCCTTACTTCATTGTGGTAGCGGAGCTCAAGGGGATACCACCGGTGGAGCAGGAGTCGCTCGCACATGTCCTGCAGAACATGTGGCTGAAAGCCGCGGCCCTGGGCCTCGGGTTCAGGTTGATCTCTGCGACCTCGCGCCTGGCGGACAACCCCGATTTCTGCGGCTTGCTGGGGTTGGCACCGGGACGGTTCGGGATCAACGGGTGTGCTATCGGCTACGCAGCCGAGACCCCCGCGGCCACACCCCGCCCACCCCTGGACGAAGTCACTGCCTGGCTCGACTAGCTAACTCGACCTTCTCGATCCAGGACGATATCGCGGGGTAGACGTCGCGCTCGACGTGCTTGCCCATAAGCAGGTCGATGTGCCCGTATTCCGGTAACTGCAGGAACTCCTTCATCTCGCTCGATACGCACCCGTAAGCGTACCTTTTTATGATGGCCGGGCCGTGATCGTGGTCGCCGGTAATGAAGAGGATGGGCAGACTCACGAGAGGGATGTTCGCGGCATAGTCGTACAGGCTGCCGCGCGGCACCGATGGGTACTGCGTGAGGTGCCCGTCGATGACACCGTAGACCCTCTGCACCCACATCGCCGTGGAGACGTCGTCGGTTCCCCACCTGGCGAGACACATGGTGGTCTCTTTATCCGTGTTCACCCTGTTGTAGGCGCCGGCGGCGAAAGGAGAGCGCGTGATTGCCATGGCCAACCTCGGGTGGCGATGGGGGAGCCCATCCGGCCCGCCCATCCCTGTTACCCTGGGCGTCACTTCCTCCTTGATACGAAGGATCTCGACCTCCGATCTTGCCAGCTGCCTGCCGAACTCGGAGCTCATGCCAACGCTGGAAGGGTCGTTGTACGGCCAGCATAACACGGTCGCAGCTCCAAGGGTTGCACCTCCAAGAAGCTTGTCGTGACGGTCCCGCACCAGCGCAGGGTCCGAGACCACGTGGCCGTCTCCGGCGAACCGGACGCCCTGAAGGTACATGTAGAGGACGATACCTCCCATGCTGTGACCCACCCAGAAGACCTTCCTGCCGGTCTCTTGTGTAATGCCGTCGACCAGTGCGCTTGCGTCGTAAATCGCAAGGTGGTCGAAAGAGTGGCTCCAGTCGCCCCCTTCACTCAAGTACGGCGCGCGCCCGCACCCCCTGAACGAGGATACCCAGACGTCGCAGCCTCTGCGGGCAAGGTAGACCGCCATGTTGTGCCCGACCCTCGGCAGGTCCATGGTGAAACCGTTTCCCCCGAAGCCGTGGGTGAGCAGCACCGGCACCGCGCCGGGGTTGGCGTACCGTTTGAGCCGCAGCGTGAGGCCGTCGGCGGTGACGAACTCGTGCAAGCGGACGTCCAGGCCGCTGGAGACGTCCTGGTCCATGCCGGGGATCGGGGTCTTCAACCCCTTGTATACGAACGTTGCATACAGCGCAAGCGACGCGCCGAACCAGCGGTCCATAGATGCTCCTGCGTCATTGAGCGAGATGAGTGGCCAATCGAGTTTCGTCCTCTTTCGATTTTATGAAAGAGTCGGGTTTCCCGCCAGCCCCTCGCGAGCTACAGCATGGAGCTGATGATGATGCGCTGGACCTGGTTCGCGCTTTCGAATATCGACATTGCCTTGGCGTCGCGCAGGTACTTTTCTAGCGGCAGGTCCTTCGAGTAGCCGACCGCGCCGAATATCTCGAGCGCCTTGCTGCAGACGCGCTCCACCATAAAGGCACCAACGGCTTGATTACAACAAGATGTCTTGACCCATATAACATATTGTCATACAATGATTATGACAATATGTTATAAACGGCCGGCTGTTCGAACCGACATCGCAGAGCGTCAAGGGGGTCCGGAACGATGAGTTTGAGCGAGATGGAAACGGTTGACATGAGCGACGAGGTGGCGGAGGCCATCGACCGCGTCCAGCACGCGGACATGCGCGAGCTCCTGGCAAAGGGAAGGTACTCGTGCGAGTCCAGGTGGATGATGGCGATGGTGGCCGCCGCCGGTTGGGAGACTGCCAACGAGATGAACCGGCAGGTCGCGCGCGACGTCGGCGCCGGGGAGATGCACCGGCTTATGCGGTTGATGGGTTGGAGCACACCGACGACTTTCGGCGATTTCATGCTGATGACGACCACGGCGGTCGAACTCTTCCTGCCGAAAAAGTACTTCGACTACGAGTTCAAATCACTCGGCGATGGCAGGATGCTGGCCGTGCTTCGCGGGTGCCTCGCGGCCACCAAGGTAAAGAGCATCGGCGTGCAACAGAACTATGAGTGTGGGTGTTTCAGCATGAGGGCCGGCTGGTATCAGAGCATGGGTATCGAAGTAGAGGAGACCATGCGCAAGTGCATGATAGATGGCGACGAGCATTGCGAGATCGTCATCCAGACGGTGAGCCCGCTCGCTGGCTAGAGTGAACGTCGCCGCGGCCGGTGGGGCAGCGATATCAAGTTCCCAGGATGAGTTTCACAGCTTGACCGAAGGCTCGGATGCCCGGTAATCCATCTTGAGGTAGTAGACCCCGGAGTCGACCGTCTTCTTGACGTCCAGGAGCTTCTCGAAGACGTGGAGCATCGGCCTGTTCTCCACCACTACCTCGGCGGTGAAACCCAGGAGACCCTGCCGCATCGCCTGCTGTATCAAGTACGATAGCAGCTCCGTGCCGATGCCCCTGTCCTGGAACTCGTCCTTCACCACGAATGCTATATCGGCGGTGTGATTCTCCTGGTCGATCGTGTACTGTCCGATGCCGGCGATCACGTCTTTCTCCGTGTCCGGTATCACCGCAAGGATTACCAGTTCCTTGGTGAAGTCGATGACCACGTACTCCTGCAGGCGCTCGTGGGGCATGTCCTGGCGGCGCGAGATGAACCTTCGATAGAGGCTCTGGTCGGACAGGGAGTAGAAGAAGTCTTTCACGATGGGCTCGTCGCTTATCTTCACCGGACGGAAGAGGACCTCGACCCCGTCCTTGGTCGTCCTGTAAACCTCGAGCTCCTCGGGGTACTCGCCCGCCTCGCCCGGTATGAACGCCTGGTCCGCGTAGATCAGGTTGAGCTTCTTCGCCTCCTCAATGAGCCACGGCCTGAACTTCGGGTGGGCGATCGATGTAAGCTCCATCGCGCGCTCGCGGATGTTCTTGCCGTGGAGGTAAGCGATGCCGTACTCGGTCACCACGTAGTGGATGTCGCCCCGCGTGAGCGTGACGCCGGCGCCCTCCAGGATGGAGGGCAATATCCTGGACACTTCGCCCTCGCCGGTCGTGGCCGTCGACGGAAGGGCGAGGATGGTCTTGCCGCCCGGCGAGAGCACCGCGCCTCGCATGAAGTCTGCCTGCCCCCCGACGCCGCTGTAGAAGACCTTGCCCAGGGACTCGGCCGTAGCCTGCCCGGTGAGGTCTATCTGCAGCGCCGCGTTTATCGCGACCATCTTGTTGTTCCGTGCGATGTTCAGAGGGTTGTTGGTGTAGTCGATAGGCCGGAACTCGATGCTCGGGTTGTCGTTGATGAACTCGTAAATCGCCTCCGTGCCCATACAGAAAGTCGCGACCGTCTTGCCCCGGTTGACGATCTTCCATGAGTTGTCGACAACGCCTTTCTTGATGAGGTCCACGATGCCGTCGGAGAGCAGCTCGGTGTGCACGCCCAGGTGCTTCTTGTCCTCGAGGTTCGCGAGGATGGCGTTCGGGAGGCTGCCGTACCCGATCTGTATCGTGTCACCGTCTTCGACTATGCGCGCAACGTACTTGCCGATCTCGCGCGCCAGCTCGTCCGAGACCATCGGCTTGTACTCGAGGAGCGGCTCGTCGTGGTAGACGATAAAGTCAACATCCCTGACGTGTATGAAAGTGTCACCGTGGACTCGAGGCATGCGCGGGTTTACCTGGGTTATGACCACCTTGGCGTTCTCGACGGCGGCCTTCGAGATGTCTACACTGACCCCCAGGCTCATGAAACCGTTGTTGTCGGGCGGCGACGTCTGTATCAAAGCGACGTCGATCGGGATATACCTGCGGTAAAAGAGCTCGGGCACCTGCGACAGGAATATCGGAGTGTAGTCCGCGAGCCCCGCGTTGACCGCGTCCCTCGTGTTGTCGCCGATAAAGAAAGAATTGTGCCTGAACTGCCTCTTGAACTTGTCCTCGTCGTACGGCGCAACGCCAAGCGTCCACACTTGGAACACCTCGGTGTCGAAGAAAGCCTTGGGATGCGCATCGATGTACTCGGCAAGAGCCGCTATGAGGTACTGCGGTTCCCCGCACCCGGTGCTCACGAAAAGGTGGTCTCCCCTGCGTATCGACTCGAATACCTTCTCTTCGGTCGCGAATTTATCAGGGTAAGATTTCTTTATTTCTTCGAATATTGCTACGTAGCGCTCCATCTTGATTGCGCCTCCAGGCTCGTGGTCTCAGGCGGGCCATGGGACGGCCCGGTCGACCCATCTCGGTGCCTCGGGCGCCCTTCCGGACGCCACACCTATCTATTATATGAGTCGTCGGCCAATCCTTTCTTTCCGCTGCCCCTAAAAGGGTGTAGCGGACTCGACGGAGCCGCACCCCCCGGGAAGGAATGGTGGGAATAGAGGCTCTTCGAATAGTATATCCCCTTGGATAAAGGGGAAGACGTATGGATATGATCAAGCCGATAGACAGAGACTCGAACCTCGAGCAGGCCGCGATGGTCGTCAGGGCTGCTTTCGCTACGGTGGCGGAGGAGTTCGGTCTCACGCCGGACAACTGCCCGACCCACGCATCTCTTACGACGGGAGAGCAACTGGGTGCGATGTGCGAAGAAGGGGTCGAGATGTTCGGGCTATTCCTCGATGCAGTCCTTGCCGGGTTTGCCGCGCTCGAAGATGGGGGTAGCGGTATCTTCTACATCGAAAAACTCGCCGTTCTGCCCGAGTGCAGGCACCAGGGGTACGGGGAGCAGCTCATGCGTTTCGCCTGCGATCTGGCCGTGATAAGGGGAGGGACGCGAGCCTCCGTCGGCATCATCGACGAGAGCACTGTCCTGGCGGAATGGTACGCACGCCTTGGGTTCAACGATAGAGAGACCAGGGAGTATCCCCATCTTCCTTTCAGGGTGCGCATCATGGAGAAAGAGCTGAGCTGAACGATACGGACCCCACCTCCTTCGGCGGGGCTTCACTCCTCCTTTTCGCGTCTCGATATCTCCAGCGCTTTCGCGTCGAGCTGTTCGGAGTACTTCTTCCATTCGGATTTCTCGTCTTGCGACGCGCGCCAGATGACGAAGCGGCACGTGTCCGCGCCGGCGGGGATGGTCTGGGTGAACCGCACCTGCCAGTTGGAGAGCCAGCCGCGGTCCGCGGCGGCATCGAGCATGCCCTGTACGAAGTTTCGCTGAACGCGGCAATCGAAGGCGTTGTAGCAATCCTGGTGAGGGCACCAGAGTATGTCGAAGCTGACCTTATCCTCCGAGTCTATCCTGGGGTCCTCGAGCGACGCGTATGCGATGCGATTGATGACGGTCGCGAAGAAGCTGACGGCTTCCGCCTCCGACATGCCCTCGGGCTTTTCTATACCGGTGAGGATCTGCCTGCCGACGTCGAACCCCACCTTTCGAAGGGCTTCAGTCACAATGCGCTGCCCATCTTCGCCGAACTTCTTCTCACAATCCTTGAGTATCTGTATGACGGCCATGGCCTGCATGGTTCCCCACTGCCACAGTACCGCGGGGTCGAAGTCGGTATCATCCAGCACCTCTTCGCGCAGGCGCTTCATCCCCCTCTCGTAAGGTTGATTGAAGCTGAACTGCTTCCAGGATTCTTCATCGCGATTCTGCCAGTGCATGCTCACCTCCACCTTGACTCCTTGAGCAGGACCTCCAGAAACCCGGCTCAAGAGTGTTGAGGAAAGAAAGAGCCGGGTCTCTCATGACCCGGCTCAAGATTCAGTTCGGGATTCCTTATCCGCCCATCATGGATTTCAGCTCGCGCTTGAGGATCTTGCCGACGCCGCTTGTCGGAAGCTCGTCCATGAACTCGATTGTCTTGGGTACCTTGTAGGGCGCGACGTTTTCGCGCATGAACGAGAGGATCTTCTCCTTCTCCGCGTCGTCGGGTTTAATGCCGTTCTTGAGGACGATCGCCGCTACGACGCGCTCGGAGCCGGGCCGGTCCGGGTCGGGTATTCCGAGGGTCGCGGCCAGGTCGATGTCGGGGTGCTTGGCGAGCACGTCGTCGAGCTCGCGCGTGAAGACCTTGAACCCGGAGATGTTGACCATGTCTTTAACGCGGTCGACGATGTAGAAGTAGCCGTCCTCATCCATCCTGGCGACGTCCCCGGTGAACATCCAGCCGTCTCGGACGGCGTTGTCGGTCTCCTCAGGCTGACCGAAGTAAGCTCTCATGAGCTGTGGTCCCCTTATCGCCATCTCGCCGGGCTCTCCCAACAGGGCGAGTTCCCCAGTCGCCGGGTCGACAAGCTTCAACTCTGTATTGGGAATCGGCATCCCTATGGACGACGGCTTCTTTTTGCCGTAACGCGGGTTACAGCACGTGACAGGGGATGTCTCGGTCATGCCGTACAGCTCGATGAAGTTGGGGCCGATAATGCTCTCTAGCTCGGCAATATTTTCCGCCGGGAACGGTGCCGCCGCGCTGAGACAGAAGTCGAGGTTGCTCAGGTCGAGTGCCTTGAACTCGGGTTGCTTCATCAACTCGAAGAAGACCGTCGGAACGTTTATCACGGTATTAGGCTTGTACTTCTTCAGTTGCTCGATGAGAAAGTGGGAATCCCTCGGGTCCGGAACGCATATCTGCGTCGCCCCGTTCGTGATCGAGAAGCCCCCCATAGCCAACCCGGCGATGTGGAAGAGTGGGAACGCGGACAGCGTCACGATGCC
This sequence comes from Actinomycetota bacterium, assembly GCA_003154635.1. Taxonomy (GTDB): domain Bacteria; phylum Actinomycetota; class Geothermincolia; order Fen-727; family Anoxymicrobiaceae; genus FEN-727. Next base: position 8,609 of record PMDX01000093.1, read on the forward strand.
GGGCTGAAGGTCGAGGTATGTGAGCGTCTGGAGCCTGTCCGACATGTAGCTCCGCTGCGTGAGCATCGCTCCCTTGGCGGGCCCCGTGGTGCCGCCCGTGTACATGAGGAAGATGAGGTCGTCCATGGTCCGCTTTACCTCGACGCGGTCGGGCGGCATGCCATTTAGCGCGTCCATGAAGCTGACGACCTTCTTGCCTGGCAGCGGTGTCACCTCGGCGGTCGGTATCTTCTTGAGGAGCTTCCCGAGAACCCGCTTGAAACCGGGGAGGAAATCGGCGATCCCCGTGACTATTACCGTGGAGAAATTCGTCTTGTCGGCCACCTCGACTATCTTCTCGAACATGAGATCGATCGAGATGATCGCCTTGGCTCCGGAGTCGTTGATCTGGTGAACCATCTCGGGAGGCGTGAGCAACGGGCTGAGCCCCGTCGAGACGCACCCGGCTTTCTGGACGGCGATGAACCCGATGTAATGCGCCGGCACGTTGGGCATGTGGAGGCCGACTACATCGTCCGGCTTGAGTCCACTCTTGATCAGGTATGCGGCCAACTGGTTGGACAGCGTGTCAATCTCGCGGAAGCTGATCTTCTTGTCCATGTAGATTATCGCGGGTCTGTCCGGGTACTTCCCGGCGATCTCGCGGAATTTCTCTGCGAAAGTCTTTTCCTCGAACTCAAGTTCGGCGGGGACATTCTTGTCGTAGTTCTTCAGCCAGGGCTTCTCTGAATAGATGTCGCTCATGCGGCTCTCCTTTCACGGTTACACGTCATGCGGACATAATGAAACATCGAGGGGCTGCTTTCGGACAATGAACCTGCCGGGTGCGCGGAGACATATTACGCGATCTCCTTCAGCCGGTAATTCCGGGTGTTCCTGACTTATCGTTAGCGCCGGAATCTCATCCCGCCTCCAGCGCGTTGTACCGCCTGGCTCTTGGAAAGCCGAGAGAATAATATCTCAAATCGCTTGTCCTGTCATCATTGAAGCGAGGCACATTTGACAGCGGCGTCCGGTTGTATCATCAATGGACCCACATGCGGAAACCAATGGGAGGACAGCCGTGATCGAGATAAGCGAGTTCGAAGAAGTCACCTGCATAAAGATGAGTATCGAGGCTGAAGGCAGGCCGGTATACTGGGTGGCCGCATACCTCGTCGACGGCCTGCTCATCGACACAGGAGGCGCACGCACCGCCCCCGAGCTCGTCGGGTTTCTCGAGAACCGGCGGCTCGACCTGGTGGTCAACACCCATTATCACGAAGACCACATCGGAGCGAACAAACTGATAACCGAGCGATATGGAGTGCAGATCTTCGCGCATCCGGACTCGGTGCCCCTGATAAACAGGGTCCCGGAACTGCGCCCGTACCAGGAGTATGTCTGGGGGTATCCCGAGCCGTCGAAGGTCCTGCCGCTGGGCGATATGATAAAAACTGAAAGCTTCAGGTTCGAGGTCGTCGAGGTCGGCGGCCACAGCGAGGGTCACGTGGCACTCTTCGAGCGCGACAAGGGGTGGTGTTTCTCCGGTGACATCTTCATTACCGAGAAGCCCAAGGTCATAAGGGCCGACGAGGACGCCCGAGGCTTGATCGCGTCAATGCTCATGCTGGCCGCGCTTCCCTCGGAACGGCTCGTGCTTTTGACGTCGATGGGCAGGGTTATCCCCGAGGGCCGTGAGGCTCTACTGTCCTGCGCCGGTTATTTCGAGGAACTCGGCGAGCGGGCGAAATCGCTTGCCGCGGAAGGGATCTCTCAGGCTGAGATACGCGAGAGCATCTTCGGGGAGGGGAGCTCCCTCGCCGCGCTGACGGGCGGGCATTTCAGCTCGGACAACCTCATAGCCTCGCTGCTCGCGCCGGACCGGTAAGCAAACACTGTCCCTCCGGATACCTGATAATGACTCTGGCATGCATCGACCGGATAAGCACTATCCGACCGGGAGGAGGGAGGTTGCGATGAGCGCGAAAATCGAAACGGTGGCAATAATCGGTGCGGGCATCATGGGCGCCGGGCTCGCGCAGTTGTTTGCCCAGAACGGTTACGCGGTGAAGCTTCATGACGTCAGCATTGATGCGCTCGACCGCGCGGTGACGAGAGCCGGAAACAACATGGCGATGCAGTCGGATTTCGGCTGGATACCTGCGGAGGATATCGTGCCCGCGCTTGAGATGATGCAGTGCACGACCGACCTCGGGGAAGCTGTGAGCAAAGCGGACTTCATCATCGAGGCAGTGCCTGAGGTGCTCGAGCTCAAGAAAAACGTCTTTGCCCGGCTCGGTGGGCTGGCGCCGGAGCATACCGTGCTCGCCAGCAATACTTCCACGTTCGACGTCATGGCCGAGATGCCGGATGCGATAGCAGGCCGAGTCCTGATAACCCATTTCTTCAACCCGCCGCAGCTCGTGCCGCTCGTCGAGGTCGTGAGGGGCGAGAGGACCGCGGATGAGGTCATCGAGACGGCGATGGAGCTGATGCGCGCGGTGGGCAAGTATCCGCTAATGCTGAATCGCTACCTGCCTGGTTTTGTCGTGAACCGTATACAGCTCGCGATCAACGGCATGGCGTACATGATCCTCAATGAGGGAATCCTCGAGCCGGAGGATATCGACAAAGCGATCGAAAACTCCATCAGCCTGCGCCTGGCCGTGGGAGGCCCGTTCGCTACGATGGACCTGGGCGGCCTCGATGTCATGGCCGCGTCCGCGCGCGCGATGGGGGTGGAGCCGCCGCCCGCGCTCGCCGAACGAGTCGAACGTGGAGACCTCGGGGTCAAGACCGGCCGCGGGTTCTATGACTATGCCGGCATTGATGAAGAAGAGATACTTGCCCGTCGCGACCGCCGTCTCATGCTCCTACTTGACGCCTACATGCGCGGCCTCAAGGACTGAGGAGGCAGGTTACTCGCCACCCCAGAGTTTTCCGCGGCCCGAAATTGAGATGAGAACCAGGCCGAGCGCGCAGAGAAGACCAACCGCTTCGATGGGCTCGATCCACTTCGGGGTCGTGCCGGATATTACGATGTTGCAGATAAGCGCGATAAGTAAGAGAACGATGGAGACGATTCCAAGTCCCCATGCAAGCATCTGAAGCGTGGTGAAGCCGCCTTCGACCTCGGAGTGCGGTGCTACGAGGTACTGGATGATAACGACGGACACGAACATTATCCAACCCAACTCCTCAGCAGGTCTGACCCAGCGGTGCGAACCGCTTGTGGCTAACCCTATGATCGCAACTATGAAGCATGCGATCGCTACCGCGCCAAGGCTCCAGACCAGCTTCCTGTACATGAGCACCTCCCCGAGCTCGAACGCGGTCGATAATGCAATCGTACACCTCCAAATATAATCATTGAAGCGGATCCCGCGAAAGGGAATGACAATGGTAGACATCGTATCGAGGACGCTTGAGGAGTGGACGGCGGGGCTCGACGACCGCGCGGCGAGGATTGCGGTCTTCGAACACATCCGGGACATCGAGTATGCGCTGGTGCCCGACCTCGTCGACTCGCGCCTCGGCCCGCGGGGAATTCTCGAACTGGGAAAGGGCTCCTGCTCGCCGAGACACTTCCTCCTTGGAAGGATGTTCGAGACGATGGACGTTCGAGTGCGCTACGTCACGTACACGCTCGATTGGAGCGATCAGGGTATCGCGATGCCTGCTCGCCTGGCCGATCTCGCGGCCTCCCTGCCGCTGGAATGTCACCTCAACTGCGATGTCCTGATCGACGGCAGGTGGGTGATGGTCGACGCCACCTGGGATCCTCCGCTCGAGCGCGCGGGATTTCCGGTCAATTTGAAATGGGATGGCTGCGGCGATACCCTCAATGCCGTGAAGCCTATCGAAAAGATAGTGCACGATAGCGCGGGCGAGCGCGACGAGTACGCCAGAGAGATGGAGGCCGGCTACAGCGTGGCAGGGTCCGAGGCTTACACACGGTTCGTGAAAGAGTTCAACGCGTGGCTCGCCCGGGTGCGCGCCGGGGGAGCCTGACGGACACTCACGGACGCCCGTCCGCCCCCACGGGTTTTGCCGTACAGAAGGGATTATAATCTCACGTGCGTAGCGTTGCGAACGGGGATGGAGGTCGACATGTTATCCGTTGAAGGCGACGAGCTCAGAGAGTTGCTGGTGAAGTGCTGGATGACCCACGACGGCATGTGGTTCTACAACAGTTACCTCGAATACGGCATACGCGCCGCGAACAAGCTCAACAAGGCGGCGATCAAATCGCTTGCGCCCATAGAGCTTCACAGGGTGACCAGGGCGCTCGGGATCAAGCTAGAAGGAATCTCTTCGTTCGACGAGGTCCGTGCCGTCATCGACGGCGCGTTCTCGATAATTGGAGGCGACTTCATGGGTTTCGATTATGACTTCCCCGAGGAGAACATCCTTCACTGGGTCATGCACAGGTGCTTTGCGCTCGAGGGCATGAAGATGATAGGCGCTTACGACGATTACGAGTGCGGCGTGTTGTACCGAGTCCTGTGCTGGCTCGACTGCATCGGGATCGGCTACGAGGTCGAACCTCGTGTGGAGGGCTGCCTGATGAGGGAGTCCGGCGTATGCGAGGGGGTCGTCCGGTTCGCCATCTAGTGCTAATCACTTGTCGCTTTGCTTTGAAGTGAGTGCAACCTCGTCAGCGCGATGATGGCGCTAGCGGTCTTTTCCGCCCTGTTGTAAGTCGGCACGCCCTCCGCCTGTATTCCGGCCATCTCCTGCGCGAACATCGCCGGCGCCGTCAGGCAGAGGAAAACGGGTTTCCCGTATTTGCGCCCGATCGAGGCGTATTCACGCGCCGGGAAAGTGATGCCGGAACCCATCCCGGACTGGAACACCGCAATCGCGCAATGAATGTCGTCCTGGCTCAGTGCAAGCTCGGTGGCCTTCAGATAGAGACGGGCGTCCGTCCAGGCGAAAGCGAACATGTCCAGCGGGTTCGCGGGCACGGCGTGCGGCGGCAGGAACTCGAGCATGGCATCGGCGACCTCGGGGTTCAGGTCGGGGAAGCGCACCCCGTTCTTCTCACACCGGTCGGTAATTACTATCGCGGGGCCTGCCGTGTGTGTTGAGAGGAAGACGCCGTTGCCACCGAGGACGGCCCCCATCGAAAGCGCTTTTGCCGCGAGCACCATCTGTTCCACGCTGTCCGCCTGCAGTATTCCCGCCTGGGCGAATGCACCCCTGTAGACGACCTCGGAACTCGCTACGGAGCCCGTGTGGGACAGGGCCGTGCGGGTTGAGTGCTCGGTATGTCCGAGGTTACACGCGAGCAACGGCTTGAGCCCGGAAACGTCGGATGCTCGTTCGAAGAAATCGCGCCCGTCGTCCAGGCCTTCTACGAACAGGCACGTGACTGACGTGTCTTCGTCCGCCGCGAGGTACTCGACCATGTCGGAGAATTCGATGTTGGCGCGGTCTCCGATGCTGATGAACTTTCCTATGCTGGCGAGCTCATCGGTAAGCTGCGAGATGATGCAAGTGCCCACGCCTCCGCTCTGGCTTACGACGGAAACGTTCCCGGCGGGGAGCATCCCAAGCGGAGCGGCAAAAGTCGCGTTGAGATGTGCGTGGGTGTTCAGGACGCCGATGCAGTTCGGCCCGATAAGCTTCATCCCCGCGGTAGCCGCGGCGTCCACCAGTTCTCGCTGCCTCAACCGGCCGCTCTCACCGGTCTCCCGAAAACCGCCCGCGAATATGACCCCGGCCTTCCCGCCTCTGCCGGCGGCCTGGCGGACCGCGTCTATGACCTTGTCGTCTGGTATTGCATAGACGTAGAGGTCGACCCCGTCCGGCAGTTCCGCCACGGACTTGTACGATCGGATGCCCTGTACCACTGAATCCGCCCCGGGGTTGACCGGATAGACTTCACCTTTGAAGCCCGCCGACATAACGGCCTTCAGGGCCTGGAAGCCGAGCTTGAAAGGGTTGTCACTCGCCCCGACCACTGCAATGGACCGTGGGTAGAAGAGCGGCCTGTACGAATCGACCAGGCCTCGCTCGTCTTTCAATCCCAATTCGTCACCTCGATGTCGAGGGTATCGTCGGGGGACATCTCCCACTCGACTTTGCTCTCCTTACCGTACGCCAGCTCGTAGAGGCCCTGGGTTATTCCCACGATCATGAGGTGGAGAGTGGCGTGGTGGACGCGCATCCGCACGCCCTGCCGCCCCATCGTCAGCTCGACGATGTTGCCCAGGCCCCTGAGCGCGAACAGGTTTCGCATGTGCGATTCGCTCCGTACCTCGCTCGACGAGTAGAATCCGCCGCGCACGAACCGCCGCTCGGCTTCCACCACCAGCTCGGGGATGATCTCTCCCTCCTTCTGCTCGAGATATTCAAAGAGTGGAGCTATCATCGCCGGCCCGAGCACGGCCATCCTCCTGCCATTGTGCTTTCCGGTTATTACCCCCCTGTGAAGGTCCCAACCGTACCTTGTGAGCATGGCCGGACCTCCGCATGACATGCATCTTCGAAGCTCGATATCACCCTCGCGCGGTATTTCTGGGGGCTCCCATCTCTGCGCCTTGTGTTTGATGGGGTCCGACAAAGTGTATGTCAGGAGGTGTGTCCCATCGGGAAGATCTTCGTGAACGATCTCTCCGTCCCGTTGTGTCAGCGTTCTGGTTGTCCCGGCGATGTTCCCGTCCATGAGGGGCACCGAGTATGGCTCGGAATAGTGGACTTTGACGAAATCGCCCTCGTCGAGCTTGAAACGCAGGTTGAATTCCGCGATTTGGCCGTACCCCATCACTCGCGCAAGTTGGACCACGACGCCGGCCGCCTGGTTCAGGTAGTCGGCCGCGCCGGGACCCGCGACGAGCTCCTTCAGCTCGCCGGGGACGAGCTCGTCCATGTAGTTGAACGTCTCGCGACACGCGGCCTCCGTTACCATCTGTTGAACGGGTTCGCCGCAAAGGTTTCCGATGCCGGCGAACAACGGATCCAGGCTCTCGCACTCAAAGAACGAAACCCGGAAACGCCTCTGCCGTGTCTGGACGACAGCTCCGCTCGGCAACCAGGTATGTTCGGTCGTTATGTGCAGCGGTACTCCGCATTCCGGACAGAACGGTATCTCAACCATCTAGGCGCCCTCCCGGATCGCGGTCCTGCCATGCCCTCGGGACTCATCCCACGGGACTACGGATACCTCCAGGACACCGTCTTCCGAGAGCTCCCATTCGACCTTGCTCTCGATACCGGAGTACAGTTCGTACATACCCTGGGCCATGCCTGTCGACAGCAGCGGCGTGCTCGACCTCTCAAGTATCATGTGTACGCCCTTCCTGCCCATCGTTAGTTCTTTGATGCATCCTATGCCCCTGAGAGCCAGCTGGTCGCGCATGTCGGCGACGCTTCGCACCTCGGATACGGAGTAGCTGCCGCTCCGCACGAACCTGCGCTGCGCTTCGACGACTACTTCTGGAATCGATTCTCCGAGCTCCTTCTCGAGCTCCCTGAAGACAGGTTCGATTATGGGGGAACCAACCAGCGCCATGCGCCTGCCGGACGTCTTGCTGGTGATGACGCCTGTATCGGTGTCCCACTCGAACTCGGAGAGCTTCGCCGGACCTCCGCACAGCGTACACCTTCTTAGCTCGATTTCGTCGGGACCCGCCTTGTAAGGCATGATGCGCACCCGTTCCCTGGTTTCGGCTTGCCGCCGTGATGGGAAGACGTTGATGTCGATCGTATCCTTGTCTACTTCATCGTAGGTCACACATGCCTGCCGGCCCACGTACGACTCGACGGTGCCCGCCACCGTGCCGGCGATGAGTGGCACGGAGCACGGGTTGCGATACCTCAGGGTTACAAGGTCGTCATCTCTCTGCTCGAACCTTACGTCAAGCAACTCCGGCGATCCGTATCCCACGATACGGGCGAGACGGAACATCGTCTCGAGAACAAGATGGATGTCGATGCGGCCGTTCGCCAGTTGATCCCTGACTTCATCGGACATGAGCTTGTTCATATAGGCCCGGGTCGACCTTCGGGCTGTGTTTACGACAAATGGTTCGACCGGTTCGCCGACTAGTTCGCTTATGCCGCAATAAAGGGGGTCGAAGCTTTCGGTCTCGATAAACACGAGCCGGTAGTAAGGGTAAGCGGTCTGAACGATCGACCCATCGTCAAGCCATGAATGCTTGGAAGTGATGTCCGAAGGAACCCCGCATTGCTTGCAACGAGGTGTCTCAGGCATATCCAACCTCACCGTGGTTCGCGGGCCGGTAACCCCGTTCTATCCAGGCACCAATATTTATCGCAACAAGAGCCCCGTCATTTTTACCTGCGGCGGCTGTATCCTCCGCCACCGTACGAGGAGAGATCAAGGAAGAAGCCTATGACTACAAAAACATATCCCCATCCGCTGATACCGAGGCCGGGTTGATACGCCAGCGCATAGAACATCGTCGTGAAGGGGAGGAAGAGCAGGCCGAGGAAAGGCCAGATGAACGTGTGGTGAAAAGCTATTGTGACCTGAGACGTAAAGATCCAGACCAGAAGCAGGGCGATGCGCGGCGCGAAAGAAGAGATCAATGCCAGAAGGCAGCAGCCCATGCCTAACCTCCCTGCTCGTCCGACCCAACGGGAACCCGTGTCAACATGTAGATGACTGATCCGACCCACGTCAGCAGAAATAGCAAGATGGCTGCAACCCACTGTGAGCCGTCCAGCTTGAGATAGCTTCCGAACCAGAATGTCGCATACAGGAAAAGTACGACCGCGACGATGGCAAGAGTGAGGCTCGCGGCACCCGGGAGCTTGACGAACATGAGTACCGGCGAGCTGAACGCGCATATCGAGGCAATTACCACGATGACGGAATAAGTCCAGAACCTCTTACCGTACTCGTCGTCTTCTCTTAGTTCCCGCCTGCGTATCCCGGCGGCCGTATCGTTACCAGATGCCATCCCAGTTCCTCCATACCGTGCCACATCACACCAACAGGATATTCCAAACCGTTGCGCTATTCAAAACGCGGGGACATTGAGCAAGCCATGAATGTCGGCTCGGATGGATGGGCCGGGTGCTTAGTCGTATCATGAAACCAGAGAAACCGTGGTACAGACGGGGGGTGCACAATGGAAGAGCTTGCTTTCATGGATGCTACCGCGCAGGCTGACCTTGTGCGGCGAGGCGAAGTCTCGGCACTCGATCTGGTGAGCGCGGCCGTTGAACGGATAGAACGGCTGAATCCCCAACTCAACGCGGTTGTAACACCGATGTTCGGCAAAGCATGTGAGACCGCGGCTCTGCCGGCGAGCGCACTGCCCGAAGGTCCTTTCACGGGGGTTCCGTTCCTCCTCAAGGACCTGATGGCGAGCTACGCCGGATTCCGCATCACTTCGGGCTCCGCTTTCCTCGAGTACTACGTGGCGGACCATGATAGTGAACTGGTCGCAAGGCACAAGAGGGCCGGCCTTATCGTTGTGGGAAAGACTAACACCTCGGAGTTCGGCATCCTTCCGACCGCCGAGCCGAAGTTCTTCGGCGCATGCCACAACCCCTGGGACGCGAGCAGGAGCACGGGTGGCTCGAGCGGTGGCTCGGCCGCGGCGGTGGCATCCGGCATGGTACCGATGGCACACGCAAACGACGCCGGCGGGTCGATCAGGATACCCGCGTCGTGTTGCGGTGTCTTCGGGCTGAAGCCGACACGCGCGAGAAACCCGATGGGTCCGGACATCGGCGATGCCTTTGGCGGGATGATCGTGGAGCATGCGGTAACCCGCTCTGTCCGCGATAGCGCGGCGCTGCTGGATGCTACGTGCGGGCCAACACCCGGCGATCCCTACTGGGCGCCGCCGAACGCGCGCCCGTACGTTCAGGAAGTGGGCGCGGACCCCGGCCGTCTGCGCATCGCGGTTGTCACCGGGGATCCGACGGGGGGCAAGGTCCACGACGACTGTATCAAAGCGGTGCGAGACGTCGCCTCTCTTTGCGACGGGTTGGGACACGAGATAATCGAGGATGTAGCGGTGAGATTCGACCTGCAGACCGTGATCCCTGCGTACACGGCCGTATATGCCGCCGGCAACGCCTGGGCTATCGACGGTGGGGGAATCATGTCGGGGCGGACCCCGTCACCGGAGAAGTTCGAGAAACTGACCTGGGCGCTCTACGAGATGGGTCACGGCATAGACGCGCCGCAGTTCCTGCTCCACATGACCGCTCTCCAGCGAGCAGCGCGGGACATAGCCCGCTCGTTCGAGGACTATGACGTAGTCTTGACCCCCACGGTCACGGAGCCACCGCCGCCTCTAGGCACGTTCGACTCACCGCCGGACAACCCGCTGTACGGCCTGATGCGCGCCGCGTCGTACGTGCCGTTTACAACCGTAGCCAACTTTACGGGACTGCCGGCGATGTCGGTCCCGCTGCACTGGAACGCCGATGGTCTTCCCATCGGGACACAGTTCATCGGGAAGTCTGGTGACGAGGCGACCCTGTTTCGCCTTGCCGCCCAGCTCGAAGAGGCGCGCCCATGGGGCGGCCGGAGGCCCGCGATCCATGCGTAGACAGCGGGGACTTGCGCGAGCCCGCATCCTGTTTTCAATAATCCCAGTGGGCGACTATCATATATCCAGTGCACTGTGACGGGCACTGTGACGGCCCTCCGGATGGCGCCGAGAAAGGGATCTTGTGGCAAGAGTGGGATTTAGAAAGAGGTACGCCTATCGCAAGGATGCGACGCGCCTCAAGCTGAGTACAAAGGCAGCGGCGATCGTGCTCCTTGTCAATATACTCCTCGTCATCATGTTCGGCTCGATGGTCCTCTTGCACTTCGAAAAACACAAAAACCCAAGGGTCAACACGTACGGGGATGCTGTATGGTTGACGTGGGTCACCATTACGACGGTCGGTTACGGTAACAACTACCCGGTAACGACGGCCGGAAAGTGGACCATAGTGGTCATTATGATCCTCGGCGTAGGGATGCTCACTTCGTATTTTTCTCTCAGATCCGCGAAGAAGGTGCGGGATGTCCAGACTAAAAGGAAGGGGTTGAACGTGAAGATAAGCAGCCGTGACCACTACGTGGTCCTGGGTTGGAACGAAAGGGCCCCATCTCTGTTAGAGAACCTGAGGAAGCTGCTCGAGCCGGAGCGGACCGCGGTCTTGCTCATGTGCGACCTCGAGGAACAGCCGTTCGACGATGATTACATCTTCTACATGCGTGGCCGCCCAACGAGCGAGCGTGACCTCAAGAGGGCTAACGTGAGCGAGGCGAGGGTGGCCATTCTGCTGGCCAACGACGACCCCGAAACCTCAGGAAGCGATATCGATGCGAAGACCGTGTTGACAGCATTGACCATACATTCGTTGAACCCCGCGGTCAGGATGACCGCCGAGGTCCTGGAATCCGAGAATATCCACCACCTTGAGCTCGCGGGTGTCAATGAGGTGCTCGATTCCAACCTCGTGCTGGGCAGCCTGCTCGCGCGTTCAGCCAAGAGCTTCGGTCTGATAGGGTTCGTGACCCAGATTATGACCGCGGAGCCAAGCGAGGGGCTCACGAGAGTGCAGGTCGACGATGAAATCGCCGGAATGCCTGTGGAGCGACGCGAAGAGTATCTACTCGAAGAACTTCACATGCTCCCGCTGGCATTGAACTCACATGGAGAGATCAGGCGATATTCACGGGATATGGAGCTCACGCCGGGTGACTTCATCGTGGTCATATCGAGGCCGAAGACGCCGGAGCCCTAGCGCATCGCTCCGGCGCACCGTCTTCTAATCGATACCTGCGACCCGCGCTTCATGGATAAGGTAATATCTCCTTATGCCTTTAAGAGACAATCTCCAGAAAGCGGCCAAAGTGCTGGATCGCCAGGCGCGACACTACGGCCGTGCAGGAGAGTCGCTATACAAGACCCTGGTCGCGGACCGCCGGTGGTTCGCGGCAACCTCCGCCGCTGTAACCGACTACTGGCAGAAGAAGTTGTACTACTTCAACGGTAACTTCACCTACAACGCTTTTCTCGCCGTGATCGCGCTGCTGGTGGCTCTCTCGTCACTGATCGGCATAATGGCACAGGCCAACAAGAATTTTAGCGACAACATCGTCAAGTTCCTCAAGAGCACGGTCCCGCTCTTCGGCTCGGCGCCGCAGTCTACGCTGAACGCCATGAAGACGTACCGCAGCGTGGTGGGCGTGCTGGGTTTCCTCGCCCTCCTCTGGACCGGGACGAAGATTTCCCACGCGGTCGATTGGGGGTTCTCCCAGATCTGGGGGACAAAGAGCCGCTCCTACATCAAGGGCAAGGTGTTCGGCCTGTTTTTCATCTCGATAGTCGGCCTGTTGTTCCTCGGCGCCTTCCTCGTCCAGTTCGGTTTCGAGGCTGCATGGAAGTGGATAGCGGGCTCTCACCATGTGGTCTATAACGGGGTCATTGCAGTCGTCAAACCGTTGCTTGGCCTGATGGTGAATTTCGGCCTGTTCTTCTTCCTGTTTGCGGTCGTCCCCAGGGTCAAGCAGCTCTACAGAAAAGTAGCTGTCGCGGCGGTCGTCTCGGCTGCGCTCTTCCTTGCCATGCAGTACCTGATCGGGTTCTACTTCCGCTCGATCTCCAACGTGCCCTCGGTTTACGGGTCAATATCGACGGCGATAATACTCATTGTCTGGCTTCACGGGATGGGCCTGATAACTTTCTTCGGCGGTGAGCTGTCATACGTGCTTCAGCACGATGAACTCGTCGAGGAGCATCGCATCAAGGCGAGTTCGTGGAGCCTGTTCGGAGAGCTCGGGAAACCGGCCCGGGTCTCGAATGAAAAGGACAGCGAAGCGGGAACGGACTGAATCCGTAACGCACCATGCCCGGAAGGCTACTCTTTCCTGTGCTCTTTGGCCTCTTTTATCTCTTCTTTGAGCTGCTTCCTGGCTGCTTTGAAATCGACCCTGGGGTAATCGCTCAGGGTCTCCGCCGAGCCGGCGGTTTCTCCGCAGTGTGGGCAGATCTCGTTCGTGGGCGCGAATAGCCCGCCGCAGTTCTTGCACTCAGCCTCGTTGATGTTATCGACTCGCTCGGCTGTTGCGTGGATCTCATCCCTGAGCTTATGGTCGGATTCTTTGACCTTGGCCCCGGGCATCTCGGTCATGGCTTCGGCGCCCGGGGTATCGCCGCAATGCGGGCAAAGGTCGGCGTCCGTCGGGAGCGGCTTGCCGCAATCCTTACACTCTGCCATCGATTCCCTCCTGTATATATGAGGCCGTGAACCTCGGCCTCCTTTACATATGATTATACACGCGCCCACATCAGGTATCGACGAGTTCGAATGCGCTCTCCATCAGCTCCGCGAGCCGGGCCGTGAACCTTGCGGCCGGAGCTCCGTCGACGACATCGTGGTCGAACATTATGGTCAGGTGAAGAAAATCGCGCGCCTCGATGCTGTCGCCGACCATGCCCGGTTTCCTTGTCACCGATCCCAGCGCGAAGCAGAGTGGGAGGGTCGTTATCGGCAACGCCCACGCGGAGACGTTTCCGAACATTCCCAGGGAGGTGACGATCACGGTCCCCGTCATCTTCTTGGTCAGTGATGGGCTATTGGACAGGACCCTCCAGAACGTCCTTCCAAGGACGCGAGGCATCCTCAGGTAGAGCTTCGCCATTCTCGCGGCGCGCTCGTTGCCCAGCACCAGCCCTTCATCGCGGGTCTTCTTCGAGCCCGAGAGCTCCTCGTTTATCTGCGAAAGAGTCTTTTCGTTTGCTTTTCTGAGCAGGTACGGGCGTGGCACGCGTTTGCCACCCAACTCACCCTCGACCATCACCGTCAAGTCGACGTCGTCAAAGACGAAAAGCCTGTTGCGTTTTCTGACCGCGTGGGCCTCAGGCTGTTCCGCCGCCACCTGGCTTATGCACCTGGTTGCCCACGCCGTGAGCGTGACCGGTTCGCCGGATTCCTTGCGCCGCGCGAGTGTCTTCATCGCGTCAGTCACGTCGACCTCCACGAGACCCATCACGTGGTGCTTCCTGACACCTATCGCGAGCATGTCGATGGAGAAGAACCGCGTGCCCGGAAGGTCGCGAACCGTATATCTGCCGAGGATGTCGCTCTTAGACACTGCCCACTCCATCAAGCTTGCCGCGGATTATCTTCAGGCCGTACTCCGCCGGGGGAATCGCCAGGACATCGAAGTCCCTGAATCCGGCATCCCGGAGGTAGCCGAGCCATGCTTCGGAAGTGATCACGTACTCGCCGTTCTCCCGCAGGTCGTTGGGTATCGACTCGATAATCATGACAGCCTTATCGTACGCGTCGTTGTCGAGGCAGTACATCGCCCAGCCGGTCATCTTCCGGATGGTGTCTCGCGCACGCTCCGGGTCTCCCGGGGGGCCGTCACGGTCGACGAAGCGATCGGCGTACAGCAGCGTACCACCCGGTTTCAGAACCCGCGCGAGCTCAATGGCGCTCCCGGCCTTTGTTTCACGCGGCACGTGGTGCAGCGCGAGGCTCGTTACGATGAAGTCGAACTCGGAGTCCCGCGCGGGTATCGCCAGCGCGTCCCCATCCGTGACCGCTACGTTTTCGAGCCCCGAGAACCTGCCCGAGAACAACTCCCGCATCTTCGCCGAAGGATCCATGCCCAGCACCAGGGCACCCGGGGAACGTTGGAGCAACTGGAACGCGAGGTTACCCGTACCGCAGCCGATGTCAAGGATACGCTTTTCGTCAACGTCTCCGAGCTGTTCGAGGATCATCTCGAGCATGTTGATGTAGACGGGGTCTCTCAGAAAAACTCCGTCATAGTCGTTTGCGAACTCGTCCCAGTCGAGCCAGCCCATGTCATTCCTCTCTCTTGAAAAATGCCGATACCCGTTCACCCATGTCGCGGGCGGGCGCAGCGGAAAGCGGGTTTTCACGGTTTTCTGGCGCCTTCGGGAGGCGTTTCCCTGGAGGTATTGTCACCTGTTCGTGTAATTAGGGCAACTGAAAGGAGAGCAAGGAGATGAAGACAGGAAGTAGACTGAGCGCCGGCGCGGCGGTGGCCGGGGGAAGGTTTCTTGAAGGGCGGCCGGCCACCCGGAATGCCTCTACCTTATATTCACAAACGGCATAGCGATCGGCGAGAAGATGGAAAGGCTTGGCACGTTGACCGCCGCCATATCGGTCGAAGGGATGTGCGAGACGACCGACCGGAGGCGAGAGGAAGGAGCGTTCGACCGCGCGCTTGGCGCCATGTCCGACCTGTGGGAGGAGAAGCGAAGCGTCAGTTCCCTGGCTGCTTGAGCAGGGAAATCGAAAATGTAATTGCCGCCAGCGATAGTAATTGCATAAGTAACAGGCCTATGCTCGGAGGACAGCCTTCCATTTGAGAACCGATACAAACAATTGCGCATGAGCCCAATAGTTGTTGAAGCCCGGCAAAGAAAACCGGCCCATAGATCATCGGTTTTTCAGCAACGGTCCTGGTAAGGAAGATGCAGATAACCACAAGAGCAAGTGAAGAGGAAAGTATCAAGCAGCTCAAAATGGAAAGAGCACTAACTCTAAACTGACGGATAAACGTATCGCCTGAAAGAAATGGAGCGTCTGTGGGCTGGATAAAGCGCTTGCAGAAGCAGGATTCAAACCACCCTGAGCTGCTGCGATAAAGAGCTGTGGAGGCGAGCGTCAGGAAAGAGGCAGGCCAAGGAACCTGTCGGGTGGGAGTCAGGGAGACGAACGTAAGTGAACGGCTTGACATGTCTGCGGAGCCTGAGCATAATCTGCATAATATGTAACTGCGATCCATCTGCAGGCAACAAGGCGGGGGGGGTGGGAACCAGGTTACTTCCAAGGGCTTCAGGTGCAAATCGTGCGGCAACACAGCTTGAATCCGACATCTCAAACACTCTCGAATAAGCAGTTCATGCAATCTACCGCCTTTGAGCGGGAACAAGAATATTCAGTTTCACCGGGAGGTGGCTTATGTTGTTATTCAGCAAAGCAGTTTCAGGTTGGAAACGCCAGCTTGTTCGAACAATCATGATCATCTCGGTTGCTTCGCTGTTTTCGTTCCTGGCCCTGACCGTAACCCCGAATAAGGCGGAAGCAGTGCCCGCGAGCGGCAGGCACGATTACAAATCGAGCATCGACGGAACTAACCTGACGTGCTCGATATATACGCCGCAGAACAGGACGAAAACCACCCCACTTCCAGTCTGGGTAATGCTGCACGCGCTTGGTGGGCCCTCCCCGGATTACCTCCAGGAGTACCAGGATGTTGCAAATACTTACGATGTTATTTGCATAACGCCCAACGGGCGGAACTATCAAAGCTTGTACGCGGATGGCGTGCCCGTGACCGGCGAACCATCGATAATGGACGATTTCAGCAGCGGGACAACCGGATGGGCTTTCAAGTCCGGCCACTGGTACATCCCAACGGGCCAACAATATCTGGTCCAGGATCAGAATTCCCAGACTTTCAGTGTGGCGGAGCGCACTGGCTCCTCGGGGGTCGAGTACGCCGTGAGCACCGATATCACAGTGCAATCGGACTCGGTCCCAAGTTACGGCGGCGTTTCCTTCCGTAAGCAGGACGACAACAACCAGTACTGGGCGGGGCTTTTGAATGATGGCACCAAGAAATTCGGGCTTTGCAAGGAGGTAAACGGGGTCTGGACCACGCTGGCCACCAACAGCGATACCTCATTGACCTGGAGCTACAACCAGCCATACAGGTTGAAGGTGCTGGTGTACGATGACTACATCGAACTGCTGGTTAACAACCAGATAATAGCCTTGACGAACTCGGTCCACCCCCAGTTGGCAGGCTACACGGACACCGGAACGACCTTTAGGAGCGGAAACGCGGGCTTGATCACCTACGGTAGCGTTGACCTTTTTGACAACTTTAAGGTTCAGGACGAGTTCCAGTACGGGGCGACGGATATTACCGATACGATCCAACAGTTCCTCGATGAGTTCAGCGTTGACCCTCACTACACTGCTGATCCCTCCAAGATCTACCTTGGTGGTTATTCGATGGGGGGTGGAGGCACTTGGAGCCTCGGCCTGCAGAACCCGGAACTGTTCGCTGCGCTTCATCCCAATCAGGGTACATCAGATCTGACAGCGACATACAGCTGGATCAGTGCGCATTACGCTGAGCGGCCGATCGATCAGTACGCCTATCCCGAACAGGACGTCCAGATCGTGGAGACCTCCAATGCGATCATCGGTTCGGACGACCCCCTGAACAGCACCGATCCCAGGGTCATGAGCGGTCTTCGCGAGAACAGTGGCCGCTATCTCCTGGAAAATGGCTTGAATACCTCCATCCGGATTGAAGACAAGTGCCGTGACACGTTGATACCCAATACCACTGCGCCTGACAATGGCGATGCACCTCTTGCCATACGGTACTTGTCAACGAATCCCTGGACACTCTATATGGATCTTGACCACTATGCCACCGGCAATGCGGCGGACAACCACGGGCTTCCCAATCCCAAACCCGGCTACGCCAACGGCTACTATCCATGGTGCCAACTGCATATAACCAACATGTCTAAAGGCACCGTGGAAACGAGCCGGTTCGATCAGAATGGTGTGGGACCTGGAACCGATTACCACATCCTGGGTGATTATTTCGACAACTTCCCATACGATAACTCCATGGTTTATGGAGCTCACGGAGTCGGTGGCGCTACAACGCAGACGCAATTCCTGGATACCGGCCCGGATTACTACGCGAAGCAGATGGGCTTCTTCCTGAACCGGGCCCTGGCATCAGATAAGTACTACCAGCACGTTGACCCAGGCGAGGTCGCGTACAAGACGTACGATACGACTCATAACAGCGCGTGGTGGCTGACGGTGGTAGCCGCGCAACCGAACAATAAGGATTATCCCGGGCTTGCCAGGGTCAAAAGAGATACTGCCAATAACAAGGTCAATGTTCATGTGAAGAACGTGGCGACCACGACCCTGGACATCAAGCGAATGGCCCGCGTAAACGACTCGGGGACCGCGCAGCTCAACCTGGGGAACGGACAGAAGTTGACAATTGTAGTGGACAACAATACAGCGCCTGAATCTGAGCCTGTTTCCGATGCAGCAAGCCAGACCAATCTAAAGCTGGTAGGCGAGTGGTATCCGGCTCTGAGCTATACGATCAAGAAGAATGGGACCACAATTACTCCCGCCATTACGGGAACCACAATAACGATCCCCGGCGTTACCAGTTCACCGACGACGACAATCGAGATCACGATGCCATCCAACCAGTCAGGCGCCAACTTGCTCTCAAGCCTTAACTGCGGCTTTGAGAGTGGTACCCAGTACTGGAGTACCTTCGAGAACGGCACACTGAATGGCACCTACGATGTCAACAGCATGAAGTGCCTTGCTCATTCGGGCAACAAGTCGTTGAGGATCAAAGACTCAATTCCCTCGCAGTCTCCGTATACGTCTCAGTGGAAGCTCACGACGCCTGTAAGCATAACGGCGAATAATAACTACTCGCTCAGCGCGTTCGTTGACACGAGGGAACTCAACAGTAAGTCAAGGGTCTACGAGAACGGGGTATATAGCCAGAACGATGCGTACAATTCCGCGGTGGGAATAGGGATAGCGTGGATTAACTCCCAGGGTGCTCAGGTCGGCTGGACTACCGGTCCGGGTACCAGGGGAACCAAGGAATGGGTACCCATGGAGGTGCAAGGCCAGGCTCCCGGAACCGCCGTGAAGGCACAACCGATCCTGTACGTGATCAACCACGACAGCCAGGGCTTCTCGGGCAGCGTCTGGTTTGATGATGTTGGGCTTCGTAGATTGAACTAATTGAAACGTGGTGGGAATTCAGCAGCGCCGCCCAGGCAGCGCTGCTGAATTCCCTGAATAGACCACCTGATAGTGTCAATTCAGTTGGTAGCTGGATCAGAAAGAATAGCATTGGACCCGGGGCGGGATCATTTCTTCAATAACACGAAATGTGGCTCCGGGGTTTTTCCACGCTGGAGGCTCCGTCGGGATCTTCAAACGGGGAACAGCGGCTTGCGACGCTTCACGGCCCGGAGGTACATCTGGGGTGCGCTGTGATACCGCCACCAGCTGTTATCGTCGACCTTGATAAAATGTTCTCGCAACCGGAGCCTGAGCCCCATGAAGAAGTAGGTGGGGAAGTAGGGAAAGCCGGTGCGCTTCTCGACGTCGAACCCCATGAAGTCGAGCATGTTTTCAATCTCCCGGCTGCTGAACTCGCGGAGATGCTCGTCAATGGAGGCTTTTTCGCGATCGGTTATTCCCAGCCCTTCGCCCATCTCCTTGAGCTTCCCGTACTCGACATCGAATTCTTCACGGACGTCGGGTGACAGGCGGTCTATAACCTTCTTTGTAAGGTCCTCCTCTTTGCCGGCGAAAACCTTGCGTAAAGCCCAGCGGATCGCTTTCATCGGAAGGACCGACTTCAACAGCTTGTAAAGGCGCACGTAGTAAGAGGAGGTGTTGGGCGTGCCCAGAACAAGCACTCCACCCGCGCGGAGCACGCGGAAGATCTCACTTACAACCTTGCCCGGCAGGTCGACGTGTTCTACAACCTCGGTGCAGACAACTACGTCGAAGCACTCGTCACCGAACGGGAGGTCCTGGGCGTCGGCGGCCTGGAAGCGCACGCCGCGGCCCGGATACCTCTCTAATGCTTCCTCGGTACACCTGGCCACCCACCTCTCCGATATATCGACGCCCGTCACGTCGGCGCCCTTTTCGAGCAGGTAAAAAGAGAAAACACCGTACTGGCAGCCCACATCGAGAACTTTCTTGCCCGAGACCGAGCCGGCGAGCTGGAATACCATCTCCGAGCGGAAGTTTTCGATCCACTCCTTGCCTTTTTGCAAGAAGCCGCCCAGGTTGGCGTCGAGGACCATCTCCTGGACGATGCCGTACTGGTCGTACCACTCGGCAAGTTTGTATCGCCGGTCCTCGGATATCATATTGTCGCTACGATCTGTGGTTACTTCATCCATGGCTGTGTTGATTGTAAACGAAAAGGCTCTACTTGACACGCGGCGGGGCCTTCTCGAAAGCGGAAAGATACTACAGCTACGGGCAAAGCAACTCCCGGGGAATCACGTCCGGCCCGGACGGCGCGCTCTGGTTCACCGACTGCGCTGATGCACGAGAATATAGCGTATCGCGGTCTCGACCCCGCCTTGAAGATTGCCATCCTGGAGTGGAAGATAATCCTGGCGCCGATCTTCTCCAAGGCCTGGAGGGGACATGGAGAGGTCAGTCGGCGAGCATGCCGAGGAATCCAGCCAACCGTGCCGGAAAGAAGCGGTTCGTTGTAAAATCACGGCGTTGGAAGCGGTGCATGGAGGATGTCGGTTTGCAGACTGATGTAGCTTGATGGAGTGGGATTCGAACCCACCGCCCCATACGCCTGCGTCGCGCGGTGACTCCGGGGCAGTGGGTGGAAGGATTCTCTCGCATTTCGATCTGTCGAGGACTCTATGACCAAGTTCAGAGAAGTCTCATCGGAGGACCGCAAAAATTACGGTATCATCCTTCTGATCTACATTGCCGCGGCTGTTGTGAGCATGTTTTTCCTGCTTCCAGAGTATTGGTATGTGGTACTGGCGATCTTGATTGCCGGCGCGCTATTGATGACAGGTTTAACCACTCGCGACTACGGTGCCCGCTGTGCAAATTGCGGCAACGAGTTCGAGCTTTCATTTACGCGGGAGGTACTTGCTCCTCATGGAGGCGGCCGTAGCGGTTCATGGCAATACGTCAAGTGCCCCAATTGCGGGAAACGCACGAGGGCTCTTGTAGTCAAGAAGGTCACAGAAGATGAGCGAGTAGAAGGTCAGTGAGTTATTCGAGGTTCAATAGGGCAAGGTCAATCGAGAGAAAAGGTCGTGCGGATGTCTTGTTATTTCAGGCACATGAAAGACGTGTTCGAAGAGGCAGGCATAGAGGTTGGGCCGGATAACAAGAAAGGCGTCGATAGGCGGATCCACGAGATCGTAGGCGTGACTTACAAAGACTGTCCGGCCGCGTGGCGCGCGGTCAAGGAAGAGATCAACGACGAGGCTTCCAGGGAAGCCTTTGTCAAGCGTCTCAAGGCGGCGAAATAGATGAACGAGAATATCGCGTACTGTGGGCTTGACTGCTCGCGATGCCCGGCGCTCATCGCAACGCGCGAAGGAGATAAGGAGGCGCTTGCCGCCGTAGCCGCGAGATGGAGCTCCGACACAGGTCGTGGAATAGTGGTGGAGTCCATCCTCTGCGACGGGTGCAAGTCAGGCAGCACGCGCATCAACACCTTCTGCGCCGCCTGTGCGATCCGCGATTGCGCCTCCGGTCGCGGATACGAGACTTGCGCGCACTGCGACGAGTATCCGTGCGGCCGCCTGGAAAGCTTTCCCGCATTCCTGGCCGAGGGCAAGGCTTGCCTCGACCTGATCAGGCAACGCCTGTTGATGGATGGCCCACCTCGCCCTGAGTGACAAACGTCGCGCTTCAGGGGTTCCTTGGTGCCGTTGCCATCGTGTTACTATACGATTGTCTCGTGAAGCCCGAGCACTGCTGCCCGGAGCATGTATACGGAGGTGGAACAGTGTTGTCTATTCTTCATCTCGACAATATCACCGCAAGGAGGCTTCTGGCCTCGGCCATCGTCGCGCTTGCCATACTCGCGTGTCTCTCGCTGCCGGCCGCCGCCTCGCGGACTACCCCCGGCTTCGGCCCGGAGGTTCCCGTGGTGAGCGCGGGCGGTCCACGGTTCGCCCAGGTGACCGGCGAAAAGACCTGGTTCTTCGAGCGCTTCGATTCAGACGTCAAGGTAAACACCGACGGCTCGCTGACGGTGCGAGAGACCCAGGTTGCAAACTTCCAGGGTAATTTCACTTTCCTCAACAGGGACCTCACAGTGAGCAAAGCAAGCTTCAGTGAAGGCCGTAGCTACGGTAGTGTGCGCTACAGTGACATCAAGGTCTATGACCTCAAGGGCTCTCCTTACAAGAGCTTCAAGGTAGAGAACATCAATGGGGGCAAGCGCGTCCACATCTCTTTCTCGGCAAGCTTCCAGACGATGGGCTGGATAGTCGAGTACAAGATGAAGGGCGCCGTCATCTATGCGAAAAACTACGACAGGCTCTATTACAACGCGGTTTCCCTCGATCGCGACGTAGCCATCGCTTCTTCGCGCATTACCGTGCGGCTCCCCGCCGGAACGGACATGAGCAAAGTCAAATCGACGGAGTACCCGGACAAAGTATCGCCTCCGGGCCCGGCCCAGTCGGGACGCGACGGCACGACGCTCTGGTGGCAGGTCAAAGACATAAAACCTCAGACGACTTTCACGGTCGACGTCTCTTTCCCAAAGGGCATAGTCTCGGTGCCTCTCGTGTACAGGGCCTGGTTCGGCATCCTCATGATAGCGATCGCCTTTCTCCTCGGTGCGGGCGCTCTCGTGTTGATGATCTTTCTCTGGTGGAGGAAAGGCCGCGACGTCGCTGCTCCCGAGCTGGACGTAGTGCGGTATGAACCGCCGGAGGACATGCGCCCCGCGGAAGTTGGCGTGCTGGTGAAGGAGAAGCCTCTCATCGGGGATATCACCGCGACCATCGTAGACCTGGCGATACGCCGTAAGCTAGTCATCAACGACCTCGGGGAGGAGGGAATCCTCAAGCACAGGAAGTTCGGTTTCCAGCGCTGGGACCCCGACATAGATGACACCGCGCCTTTCGAGAAAGAACTGCTGATCGGCCTTTTTGAAAACGGCCCTTCCGTCACGGAGGACGACCTCAAGGACAAGTTCTACAAGCACGTCAGCACGATCGATAAGAATCTCACGGAGCAGGTGATGTCCAAGGGCCTGTTCGACGGCGAACCGGCAAAGGTAAAGGCGAAGTACACCAGGCTCGCCATCGTCCTGCTCCTCCTGATGGGCGGGGTTTACCTGCTATGGCGCTGGTACGACCTTGGTTATTTCCTTGTGCTGGCAGGTGGGTTCGCCGTCGCCGCGATAGCCGTATTCATCGTGGGGCTCTACATGCCGAGGAGAACGGTGAAGGGCTCCGAGATGCTCTCTTACGTCAACGGCTTCAAGGAGTATATGTCGACCGCCGAGCGCGAAGAGATGAAGCTCATGACCGCCGACAACTTCCAGGCGAATCTCCCTTACGCGATGGTCCTCGGTGTCGCAAAAGAGTGGGCCGGCAAGTTCGCGGACATCTACAAGGAGCCGCCGGAGTGGTTCCGCGGCTATCCAGGGACGACGTTCAGCGCCGTATATCTAGCGGATTCGCTCTACATGATGCAGTCCAACGTGGGCACCACCCTTACCTCCCAGCCGTCCTCCAGCAGCGGCGGCGGCGGAGGGTTCGGCGGAGGTTTCTCAGGCGGAGGGTTCGGCGGCGGAGGCTCCTCGGCGGGATAGGTCAGGTAACGGACGCGTCCGGCGCCTGCCTGGCTTCCGGGTCTTTCAGCTCGAAGTACTCGCGTGGGCCGAAGCTGTTCTTCATCATGCCCGCTACGACGTTGCCGGGGAAGCTCTCGCGCGCGTTGTCGTAGTACATCACCGAGCCGTTGTAGTACTTACGGGCTCCGGCGATCCTTGTCTCGGTTTGAGATAGTTGCGCTTGGAACTTGAGGAAGTCCTGGTTCGCCTTGAGGTCGGGATAGCTCTCCGCAACGGCCAGCAAACCGCCTATGGCGCCGGTCAGGCTGTCTTCAGCCGGGCCTTTTTCGCTGACGCTGCCCGCGTTCATTGCCCTGCCACGAGCCTCGGCGGCCGAGACCAGTACGCCCTTCTCGTGCGAGGCGTATCCCTTGACCACCTCGGACAGCTCGGGCACGAGGTCGTGTCGCCTGTTCAGCTCGACGTCGATCTGGTGCCATGCGTTGTCCGTCTTGTTGCGCAGGCGCACAAGCCTGTTGAACAGCACCAGGAGCGCGGCGAGCACCACGACCAGCACGGCTACGACAGCGATTATTGCTCCAGTCATCTCTTTCCTTTCCCAGGAGCGTTCGACAGCGACTCGCGCCAGGCGAGGGTCCGGCATCGGCGTTCCTTCTTTCCTGCGCTCAAGATACATTATGACGTAATTCGCGCGTACTGGCTCTCGTGGACGTGTGTCCCGCCGGGGCTTATGCTTGATATGGACCCGCGGGGAGGGCTGGCTTGGAAAGACTTGTGCTGGTGATAAACGAGAATGACAACGTGGCTGTTGCGCTGCGAGAGATCGTCGCGGGAACGGGGGTCGAGGTGCCGGGCAGGGGCGTTCTGAAGGCAGTGGACGACATCCCGTACGGACACAAGATCGCACTCGAGGAAATACCCGAGGGCCACCCGGTCGTCAAGTACGGCGAGACGATCGGGTTTGCCTCCAGTCACGTCCAGGAAGGTGGATGGGTCCATACTCATAACATGGGACCGGTCGAGGTGAACAGTTGAGCGGGTTCAACGGTTTCGAGAGGTCGGACGGCACCGTGGGCGTTCGAAATCACGTCGTTGTCATTCCGTCAGTCGCGTGCGCGAACGGTGTCGCGGCCGAGATCGTCAGGCAGGTCCCCCAGGCAGTACCCCTCTACCACGGCCACGGATGCAGCAGGGCCGGCCGCGACCTGGAGCTGCACTTCCGAACACTTTCAAACCTCGCGCGCCACCCGAACGTCAGCGCAGCGCTCGTCGTAGGTCTCGGTTGCGAGGTCATCAAGGCGGACCTGCTCTCGGGAGAGGTCTCTGGAACGGGCAGGCGAGTCGAGCATATCGATATCCAGGCGGAAGGCGGCTCGCGCCGCGCGGCTGAAAAGGGTGCCGGTATCGTGCGCAACCTCCTGGCGGACGCGGCAAAAGAGAGCCGGGCAGCGGTCGGCATCGACCGGCTCATCGTGGGGCTCGAGTGCGGAGGCTCCGATGCATTCTCCGGCATCACGGCGAACCCCGCGGTCGGGGTCTTGTCCGATCTCGTCGTCGCCGATGGCGGTACTGTGATACTCACCGAGAACACGGAGATGATAGGAACGAGCCATATCCTCGAGCGTCGCGCGGTCAGCCCGGAAGTGGCGGAGCGCATCCGCGATATGGTGGCGCGCGCCGAGAAGAGGACCAGGGATATCCTCGGCCCACTGGCTTCAATGGTGATAGCACCCGGCAACATGGACGGTGGTATGAGTTCCATCCAGGAGAAATCTCTCGGCTGTATCACGAAGGGAGGCAGCTCACCCATCACCCGGGTGGTCGATTACGCGGAGTCCCCGACCGGGAAAGGACTTGTCCTCATGGACGCGCCGGGGTATGACGTTGAGTCGATGGCTGGAGTTGTGGCCGCCGGAGCGCAGGTCGTCATCTTCACAACGGGGCGCGGGAATCCCATCGGCTTTCCGATTGCTCCGGTCATCAAGGTCGCCAGCACTTCGAAGCTCTTCGCGTCAATGGAGGACGACATGGACGTCGACGCCGGAAAGGTGCTCGAAAGGGGTATCGACGAAGTCGGCCGTGAAGTACAACGATTGATGATGGGAGTCCTTAACGGAGAGCCTGCAAAGGCCGAGAAAAACCGCCAGGATGGCATCCTCTGCCTCTATACGACTGGGCCTTCGTTCTAAGCCTGCGTCGATCCGGGGACGCTCGGGGGTGAGCGCGATCGCCAAAGAAACCGGCCCCAAATCCCGCTTGTCCCAATCATAGAAACGAACCGGGCCTGGAGAGGCCGGGCTCAAGCAGCAAGGTCTCCGCACCGCTCTAGGAGGAGGCGATCATCTCGGCGACTCTTTCAGCGCAGAATCGAACGTAGAGCGAGCACTGCTGCTCGAAGACCCCATCCCGTCTGGCTTTCTCCCTGGCAACGCTATCAGAGAGGTCGACGTCGATCAGCATCCCGCAGCTAGTAGAGAGGAACTTCTCCGTGAACTCGTCGATGAGGGTCGAACCCGACTCGTAGACCTGGTCCAGGTTATCAGCGCCAGATTCCCTGCCAAAGGTCCAGCCGAGCGCTATCACCGCGCCGGTCAGTGCTCCACAGACCTGGCACGTCCTTGCGATGCCTCCACCGAAACCGGAGGCCACCCGTGGCATCCAGTCTCCTTCGACTCCGAGCATCTCCATGTTGGCGGTGAGCACCGACTCGGCACAGTTCATCCCCGAAAGAAACAGATCGCTCGCCCTGGTCCCCACCTTCTCGTAATCTTCCGCGGTAGCCATCTATGATTCACCTCCGGCCGCAAACGGTTCGATATGCCTTCAAAGGATCTCCTCATCCTCGGGACGCCACGCAGGGTCCACTATGCAGAGAAAGACGAGGTCCTCCACCCCGGTGTTCGTGATGTACTGGATGGCACCGGGCGGTATGTAGACCGTCTCTTGAGGACCGACGTCTTTCATCTCGTCGTCGATGCTCATCAGGCCTGTGCCTGAGAGCAAGTAGTAGACTTCTGAGGTCCTGAGCCTGTGTGGCGCGGTCGACGACCCAGGCTCCACTATCGCATGCGCGAGGCTGTACCGCAGCTCCAGGGGAGCCTTGTCCGGGTGGAGCAACTCCCTGAGGCGTGCTCCGTCTCCAGAAATGAACTCCTCGCATTCCTCGAGCGAAAGTGTAAACATCGATATCTCCCGTTCCTTCAGAGGACCTTTCGCAGATCATGCCCGCGTTACGGGCTATCCTCACCGTTGCAAGACAATAAGCCGGAACGCCGACTTGCTTGATGCTGCCCTGCGCCGATATTACAGCAACGCGCGCCATACATAAAAGCACGAAGCAACTGAAAGGCACGTACAAGTTCTGGTACTCTTTAGGGCGGCAGGGGAAACAGCGGACTTAAGGGGGCGCGCTGTCCAATAGTGAGGAGCTCGCAGGCATAACCGGCCTCACTGAGGCGGAGGTCGGGGAGCGGGTCGAGAACGGGCAGACCAACGCGGTCAGGGAAGCTACGAGCCGCAGCTACTGGCACATTGTCCGCTCGAACGTGTTCACGAGGTTCAACGCGATCCTCGGGACCCTCTTCATAGTGATCATGTTGTTCGGGTCGTTGCGCGATGGCCTCTTCGGACTCGTGCTCGTCGGCAACACTTTCATCGGTATCATCCAGGAGGTCCGGGCGAAGTGGACCCTCGACCACCTTCACGTCCTGAGCACGCCAAGATCACGCGTTGTCAGGGACGGCAAGATATCCGAGATCCCGCTCGAGCAGGTTGTCCTCGATGACGTCCTAGACCTGCAGACCGGAGACCAGCTTATCGTCGATGGCGTGGTCCTGACCTCCGAGGGACTTGAGATCGACGAGTCGCTCCTGACAGGCGAGTCCGTGCCCATTGAAAAACAGGTGTCTGACGAGGTCTTCTCGGGTAGCTTCGTGGTGTCGGGCGCGGGTCGCTTCAGGGCAACCGCGGTCGGAGCCGATTCTTACGCCCGCAAGCTCGCCGCCGAGGCGAAGCGGTACCAGGTCGTTCCCTCCGAGCTACGGGATGGCATCAACAAGATACTCAGGTATATCACCTGGATCATGATCCCCGTCGGAGCCCTGCTGCTCGCCAGCCAGATGCACGTATACGGTACGTTCAAGAGGGCGGTCCCGGGCACGGTAGCGGGTCTGGTCGGCATGGTCCCTGAGGGCCTGGTGCTCCTGGCAAGCATCGCGTTCGCGGTAAGCGTGGTGGCGCTGGGCCAGCAGCGCGTGCTCGTGCAGGAACTGCCCGCGGTTGAAGGCCTGGCCCGTGTCGATGTCATCTGCCTGGACAAGACCGGGACCCTGACCGATGGAAATCTCGCGTTCAGCGAGATGGAGCCACTAGACTCAGTGGAGGGACTCGAGGACGCGCTCGGCGCAATGGGAGCGAGCACTTCGTCGCGCAGCTCCACACTCGCCGCGATAGCCGCGGCTTTTCCCGCTCCCTCCGGTTGGGAGCATACCCGAAGCGTACCGTTCTCTTCCGCCAGGAAGTGGAGCTCGGAGAGCTTCGGCGACCGCGGCACGTGGATCCTGGGGGCACCCGAAGTGCTACTTGAAAAGAGCGGAGCGGGCGGCGGGATCCAGGACAAGGTAAACGAGCTTGCCTCCACAGGCTGGCGCGTACTGCTTCTCGCCAGGACGGAGGCTGAGACAGACGCCGAGTCGCTGCCGGATTCCTTCCAGCCCGCGGCTCTCCTGCTCTTCGAGGAGCAGGTCCGCGAGGATGCGGCCAGTACCATGAAATACTTCACCGATCAGGGAGTCGTCATCAAGGTCATCTCAGGTGACAACCCGACGACCGTGGCCGCTGTCGCCGGGCGCGCGGGAGTACCCGACGTGGGATCACCTTTCGACGCCAGGCGCCTTCCCGGAGACCTCGACCAGCTCGCCGACGTTCTCGAAGAGACGACTGTGTTTGGTCGAGTCAACCCGGACCAGAAGGAGCACATGGTACAGGCGCTGCAGTCCAGGGGCCATGTCGTGGCAATGACCGGTGACGGGGTCAACGACGTGCTCGCGTTGAAGCGCGCCGACATAGGCATAGCGATGGGTTCCGGCTCGGCGGCCTCCAAGGCCGTGGCGCAACTCGTGCTCCTCGACGGCCAGTTCAACGCGATGCCCGGGGTTGTCGGTGAAGGAAGGCGAGTCGCCGGCAACATCGAGCGGGTGGCGAATTTATTCCTTACCAAGACCACTTACGCGACGCTTCTCTCACTCATCATCGGGCTCGCCAACTGGGCGTTCCTGTTTCTGCCGCGACACCTGACACTTGTCAGCAGCATTACCATCGGCGCACCCGCGCTCGTGCTCTCGTTTGCCCCGAACAAGCAGAGATACCGTTCCGGTTTTGTCGGCCGGGTGTTGCGGTTCGCCATTCCGGCCGGCCTTGTGATGGCGCTCGCCGCGCTCGCCGCCGGATCGCTTTCGCACGTGCAGCCCACCGTCTCGCTCGCGGAATCGAGGACCATGGCTACGCTCGTGCTCGCGATAGCGGGCCTGTGGGTGCTTGGAAGGCTTGCCAGGCCACTCAACTGGTGGAAGGGGCTGCTGGTTGGAGCGATGGTGCTCGGCCTGATACTGGTGATCGCGACACCCTACGGGAGGGAGTTCTTCGCTCTCGATTTACCTTCCTGGACCATCATCGTCGAGACGCTGGCCATATCCGGAGCCGCCATCGTATTGCTCGAGATCGTCTGGCATTTCTCTGACTGGATCGGCCGCCATGACCACCACAAAAGCCTGGCGCCGGAAACATCGGCCGAATAATCCCCTGCCGGATCCCATCTTACCCTTGTGCCCGGCACCGATGACCGCTTCGAGACGGAAATCAAGAACCGAGGATTTCGGATTTGATGCTGTTCTTACCGGCACGTTTTACTTCGTACATGACCTTGTCAGCTTTACCGAGCATTTCATCGAAGGAGCCGGGAGGCTTCATGAAAGTGACAAGGCCGATGCTGACCGATACCGGGAAACCACTTGCCCTCATTCCATCGCAAAGCGATTCGTGCAGCTTGTTCACGACCATCTCGCTGGCCTCTGGCCCGCCGTCCGGGAGGATGACGGCGAATTCGTCGCCTCCCATTCGGCCTACCGTGTCGGTCCGCCGCAAGGCGCCGCTCAGGATGTCGGCCACGGTGCGCAGGAGTTCGTCGCCCGCCGCGTGCCCGCGTGTGTCGTTGATGGATTTGAAGTCGTCGATGTCCATGTAGGCAAGCGAGACAGGGTGCGGGTACCTGTCCGCCCGGCGGATCTCCGCTCCGGCAAGCTCCCCGAAGTACCTGCGGTTGTAAAGGCCGGTAAGCGGGTCTGTCCTTGACAGCTTCTCCTCGCGAATCAACGCGGCCTTGAGCAGGGCGGTGAGGCCCACGAGGAGCAACAGGAAGAGCAACGGCACGATCGTGTTCCACGCGGCAGCGAGTGGCTGGACCTTCGTGGCTCCCCAGAGTACCTCGGTGAGGTAAAGCGAGATAGCGCTCAGCGTGCTCACAAGGACGCCGGGTGCCGTGCCAACGAACCATCCCACGATAAGCACCGGGACTATGTAAAACGCCGACGAGCTTATCTGCTTACCGGCATAGTAATCGAACAACCCGATGCCGATGATCATAACGAGCGAGGCGATCGTCAGGGTAACTTTGGAACGCCTGCTTAGAAAAGACGTCAGGCGGCTCAGGACCTTCAGTTCGACCCCCTTTCGCCGGCCGCTTACTTTGAGTGCATCTCTACGAAATCCGCGAGCTTGCCTTTCTCCTGGAGGATGATGACGCCCATGTCCCTGGTGGTCTGTGCCGGTTGCGCTGCCGCTTCGCGCCTGACGAGAACCAGGGCGTCGTTGGGGCAACCGGTTACGCAGAGTCCGCAGCCGATGCAGAGCGCCTTATCGACAACCGCCGTGTCGCCCTTGACGGACATGGCACCGACCGGGCAGCGCTCTTCCGCGCAGATGCCGCAAGCGTCGCACGCGCCCGCATCCACCTCGGGCATGAATCCGCTGGAAGCGTAAACGAACGTATTGCCAAAGGCGGAGGCCGAGCGGAGTAGCATGCAACAGCACCTGCAGCAATTGCAGATAAAGCTCGTCTTGTCCATGGAGTTGTTGACCTGGTGAACGAGCCCGGCCCGGTCGAACTCGCGGAGCTTCTCTTTCATCTCCTCACGCGTAAGGTAACGGGCGATGCCTCGCTCGACGAGGTAGTCGCACGTCTCGTCGAACACCATGCATGCTTCGCGTGGAGCGTCGCAGTTCTGTTCGCTTTCGCGGCAGGCGCAATGCGCGATGCCGATCGACTTCGCCGAATCGATGAGGCTATCGATCATCTCGAAAGTAAGGATACCGGGCACGCTCTCGACCTGCTCCTGGATCGGGATGATGCGTGACATGCTCATGCCGGGGCTGCCGAACCCGAGGCTCAAGACAGGGAGGTACTCTTTCCATAGCGCGGCGAGCTTCTCCTGCAGCTCCGTGTGCTCGCCTTTCATGAAGGGGAACTCGAAGAGCCCCGGCATCACCGGCAGGAGGGCGTATCCACACACACCGTCCTTGGTGCGCGAGTACGTCAACCCACGGTCCGCGAGACCCTCGAGTATGGGAGCCACCTCCGCTGGCTCGAGGCCCGCCCGTGGAGCGATCCAATCCGCAGGCCTGGGCACAAAGACCATTGAGGCCGCGACCCGCGCTTCCTCCGGGCTGAAGAGAGTCTGCAGTATCTCGATGATCCCGGGACCCTCGGGGCAGCCGGAGGGGTGCTTGTCGAGGACATCGCGGAGCTGTGAGTAGTGATCGGCGTCCTGCATAACGGCGCACTCCTTTTGCCGGGTCCAAAGCTTCCGTCCTGACGATACTACTCCAGCAGGTGACCTCCGCGGAACCGTGGACCAATCGGTTCGCCTCTTGTGGTTATAAATAAGGGGGCGGGTCAGCAGACCCGCCCTATTGCGCGCAGCAACAACGAAGTTGCTCGCGTTCAACTACGATCCGTGTGTAACACGTTCAATTTTAGGATCGTCTTGTTAATACTCTGAACAATAGTGAACGTTATTGGTATTTACTACTCACCAGGTCCCGCCCGCAGTAGCCACAAGGTTAACCTGCTTGACTAACCCGTTTGCCTCCCTCCGGGCACCCGTTTGGGGGGCAACCACTAGCTACTGGTTGCACTCCTTGTCGGTGCTGTCAGCCGACGAGGCCCTGGATTACAAACTCGAAGCAAGCGCCATCGTTATTGTAGGCGCTTATCTCGCCGTTGTAGAGCTTTACTATCTTGTCCGCTATCGCGAGCTCTACACCGGTCGACCCTTTATCGCCCTCGTGGAAGGGAACAAACACCTTTTCGAGCTCTTCGGTGGGAATGCCGGCGCCATTATCCCGCAAAAGGAACTTCGCCCACCCACCGGGCTCGTCCGTGAGCCTGCGGATCTCGATCACGGGCCGCGAGGCGTCATTGTGCGTGATGGCGTTGTCGACGAGGTTGGCGAAGAGTTGGTGCATGTGTATCGCGCTGGCGCGGATTGTGCCCAGGTCATCGTCCAGTAGCACCTCGACGTCTCGATCCCTGATGACAAGGGCTCTCTCCGCCAGAACGCGGGCGATCACCTCGTTGAGGTCCAGCTCGGATTCCACAGTGGAAGCTTGCCCTGCTTCGGCGAGCGCGAGCAGGTCGTCGATGAGCGCTGCCGAACGACGGACGTTGTTCTTTATCGTATCAACGAGCATCTGGACACCCCGGTCGCCACCGCTCATGCCGCCCGACTCGAGCTTCTCCCGCAGGAGCTCGTTGGCCAGCATGATATCTGTGAGCGGACCCTTGAGGTCATGGGAGACCACGTGAGCGTACCCATCGAGCTCGCGGTTCAACCGTGCGAGCTCCCGCATCGCCCCAAAGAGCTCCCGGTTTTGTTCCTGTATCTCGAGGAATACGCTTTCGGGCCTGCTCCGTCGGGCAAGCTCACCGGCTATCTTGGAGAGGGCTTCCCCGGCGACCCTCGGCGTACCCGGGGGGAACTGCTTGCTCAACAGCACTCGCGTACTCTCGGGCTCGCTTGTCATGCCGATGTCGTCGAGCAACTCCCGGGCGAACGGGAACGCATCCGTCCCGGCTAATGCACTATCGAAAGAGAGCATGACCTGGAACAGTTGTGCGGGGGAAGACTCTTCGACCAGGAACTGCACGTCGACAGGCGATACGGAGTTGAGGATGGTTGCGCCCGCCCCAGCCGTTCCAGCCGCTATCTCAGCCTGCTGGCGCGTGGGAAATCCGAGCAACCCCGCTATCTGCCTGGTCCGCTGCCTCAGCTCGAGGAGGTCATCCTCGGAGCCGATGCTCATCGTCAGAATCGTAACGCTCATCGTACTGTCATCTGTCGTCATTGCTCCATGCGCGAAGCTCACGCGGGAATCCAACGGTTATCATAGCTCGGCGTACCGACGGACTCGTAACGCGTCAGTCGGGAGGGGAATCCGAATCGTCGCTGACAGCATCCTGCACGATGGGCTCGTCGATCTCGAGCACTGCCCCCGGTTTGCCGGTCTCGTCTATCACGACGGTCCACCTGCTGATAACCGGAACGACGTCGCCGCTCCTTGAAGTATGGGTCAGACGCCCTTCCCAGCAACCATTGGCGAGCAGGACGAAATCGATCTCACCGGGTGGGCATGGGAACACCGTTTCGAGGAGCTCGTGAGCGACCTTGCCAACGGCTTCATCCGCGTTCCACCCGAACAGGCTTTCCGCACCGGCGTTCCATGTGCGGATCCCGTCGTTCATATCACGATGGATTATTGCGAAAGGCAGCACATCCATGAGGCGGGCTTTCTCTTCGAGCTCGACGGCGCGATGCCGAAGGTCGTCCATGGCGAGCTCTTCCTCCGTGACTTCCCTCATGGTTGCCAGGACGGCACTCACATTTGCGTCCCAACCGGTTATCGGACTGAGGATATACTCGAACTCGCCCTCACCGCTAACGGTCGGAAGATGCAGCCGGCCCGCACGCTGCTCTCCGGTCCTGACGACATTCTCGCGCATCACGTCGAGGGGGTGCATGGCCTTTTCGGAGAGTCCAAGGTCCCACCAGTACCGGCCCTCCACTTCGCCCTGCTTCAGCCCGAGCAGCTTCGATGCGGGCTCGCTTGCGTAGATGAACTTGCCTCTGGTGTCAAAGAGGTAGAAGTGGTCGGGGGACGAGGAGAGTATCTGGTCGAGCATCCTTGCCTGCCCGTGCACCTGCGCTGACAGCGTCTTGAGCGAGCCTTCTACCCTCTGTCTGACGGCGATTTCGGCCCGGAGCTCGCGGTTCGACTCGGCCAGTTGCGACGTGCGCTCGCGCACCCGCTCCTCGAGCTCATCGCGGGCTTTCTTGACCGCGTCCTCCGCCCTCCTGCGCTCGGTCATATCCTGAGCGAAGAGCGCCACTCTCTCGACCTCGCCGTTCTCACCCGCGATTGGGTGTATCACCAGCTCGAGGTACGTGCCTTTGTACTCATCGCTGAAGTGCGCCGGTGCGCCGGTGTTGAACACCTCCGCCATCGTCTCCTTGCATTCCCGGGCGAGCTCGGGAGGGGTGTGCTCGAAGAAATTCATTCCTGTTATCTCGTCTGGCTCCATCTTCATGCGTTTAGCCGCCGTCTCGTTGGCCGCAAGCACGGTCCCCTGCCTGTCGAGTAGCACCAGGGTCTGGAGAGTGGCGTTCAGCAGGGCGCGCTCGTTCTCCTCGCTACGCCGCAGCCTCTCCTCGGCTTTATTGAGAGCGATCTCGTTGAGGACGTTCGCGACAGCCTCGGGCAGCCGCGCGGACATCCTGTTGTCCTTTACCACGTATCCAGAGACGCGTAGCCTCAGCGCTTCGGAGGCGACCGACTCATCGCCCTGACCCGTGACCATTATGACGGGCGGGTGGTTCTTCTTGCCGGTGATCTCGTTGAGGAGTTGCAGGCCGGAACCGTCGGGAAGCTGGTAATCGAGAATCACCACGTCGATCGCCTGAGAAACGAGGTGCCGCCTCGCCTCCTGGACGTCGCTGGCTATCTCTACGGACGCCTGAAAACGCCTTGAAAGCAGGCGTTCCACACTCCGCGCGATCTCGGCGTCGTCGTCGACGACCAGCATGCGGGTTCTGGTGTCAGTGCTAAGTGTCATATTGATCCCAGGTCAAAGGAAATGTCGGAATATCTAATTCAACGAAGGGCAACCAGCCCCTGCCAACGGGATGGGACGTTTTTGTGGACTCCGTGTGAAAAGGTGCTCAGGGCTCGGCCTTGATGTCTCTGAGCGATAGCTCAAAGCACGCGCCTCCGTTGTTGTAAGCCCTGACATCTCCTCCGTACGCGCTAACGACTTTCTTGACTATGGCCAGGCCGATTCCACTACTGCGGTTTTTTCCCGACCTGACGAACGGCGTGAATATCTCGTCGATCACCTGTTCCGGGATGCCCGAGCTGTTATCGCACACCTGGAACCGGTGGGCGCCGGCCTTGTCATCCAGTCTTCTGATGGCGACGACCGGCTCGGGGCTGTCGTTGTGCAGGATAGCATTTGATATGAGGTTGCCGAACACCTGGTACATCTGCGTCTCGTTTGCCCTGATCGTCCCGAGGTCAGGATCGATCTGGAGTTTGACGCCATGGGATGCGACTTGATGCGCGTACTCTTCGACCACCTTGTGGACCACGCCCCTGATGTCGACTTCGGTGATGTTGACTGGTTGCTGCCCGGCCTCGGCGAGGAGCAGGAGGTCGTTAATCAGCTTGTAGGCCTTGCTGGTGCTACGCCCGATAAGCGCGGTCTCTTCGTCGATCTCCGAGCGCAGGATCTCGTCTTTGTCATCGAGCGCGTCGCGGAGCAGTTCGTTTGCCATTATGACCGCCGAGAGCGGACTCCTGAGGTCGTGGGAGACTGTGTGGGCATACGCGTCGAGCCCCTCGTTGGCGCGTCTCAAGTCCTCTTCGGTCTTCTTGCGGTCGCTGATATCGCGGAACATGAGCACACGTCCGATTGCCTGCCCCTGGTCATCCAGCATGACACTGACTGAAACCAGCGCCGGCAGCGTGGAGCCGTCCTTCCGGGTCATCTCGATCTCACCGTTCCACTCTGCCGTGTTCTCAAACGCTTCGGACAGCTCGGCCGGGAACAACCCGACCTGCTTTCCGGAGAGCATCGATTCGTAACTTTGCTGCCCTAGCAACTCCCCCTCTTCGTATCCGAGCAGCCTGTAGAACGCCGTGTTGGCATAGACGAGGCGAAGATCCCCATCGAGCACGTTAATGGCCTCGAAAGAGCTGTCGGCAAGATACTTGAACCTCCGCAACTCAGAGGTCCTTTCCGCGACCTGTCGCTCGAGCTCCCTGGCCCGCTCACGGTCGATGCGTTCCTGTTCGCGAAGGTCAGTGACCACCGCAAAGAGTACACGCGAATCCGCGAGGTCCATCGGGGCGACGGCAAGATACACCTCCACAGGCTTGCCGGAACCGCTCCTGAGCTCGAACTCGCCCCTGACACCGCCGTTTGCCTGCAGCTGTGAAAGGCGGAGGAAATCACTCTTCTGCTCGGGTGAAGACAGGAAGCGGAAGAAAGATGAGCCGATGACGGAATCCATCGGTTCGTCGACAATGGTCGCGAATAATGAGTTGCAGTAGAGCACAGTGCCATCTTCCCCTATGGTCACGGCTCCTTCGTGCATGGTCTCGATGATGGTGCGGTATGCCTGGTCGGCGCCATCGAGGGTGTAGACCCTGGCGTCGGATTCCCCGGTGACCACAAAGGCGTCAACCTCGCCGAGGCTGATAGCCCGGAGGGTGTCTTCGGCCTCGCGCAACCGCTCGCGCAACCGCGCGATCTCTGAGGCATTTTCGCGGCCGGGCTGCTCGTCCTCCGACACTGGAATCACCTAGTCCCTGGTCTTTACATCAAGGCCGACCAGCCCTCGCTCTTAATCCGAAAGGTCGCCGATGAATTTCTGGAAAGGCGGAGGCAGCTCCGTGATCTAGTCCAACCCGGGAATGCCCGTCGTCACTTTCTCTATGCCCGGCCTAACGCTGGTTGGTTGCTCTTCCAGCGTATCCCCCCAGAGCCAGGCAGAAAATCCGAAACCCGGTAAGTGCTCGCAATCAAATATTTTACCACTGGAGGAGAGCGAAGCAAAGAAACCAGTGGCTGGGTGGAGGTGGTATCCACGCCGGGCTCCAGACGCCGGTTTTGGGTTAATGGAAGCGCATTTCACCATGCCGACAACGTCATGTCACGAAACAACAGGAATGGGCTGGACGTCCAAACGGGTAGGCTTGTCCGGAGAAGGAACGAATAATATAGTGGGCGTGTTCGAGTGACGGTAATATAACAAGGATACTTTCAGGGAGCGGGTGCGCCAGCCGCTCCCTGATGGTTCAAGAGGAGAAACCGGTAGTTGATCAGAGCCAAAGCCCTCTCAATCAATGAATGGGCAACGAGGTGCCTCGAGCCCGCATACCCGGCGATCGCGAGCTTCGCGATATGTTCGGCGCTGATCATGTGCACCCTTAACTTCGCGGTAGCGATCGGCCACGGGGTCGGGGCCGCGGCCACACGCGCGGGGCAGTTCGTCCGGGTCGGCACCTGGCAGGGGCCTGCCGCGCTGCCCATCCTGCTCTGCATATTCTTCCTGGTGCTGTGTTACGAGCTGTGGCTCAGAAAGAGGACGGCCCTGATAATCCTCTCCTCGGTCATCATCATCCAGGCGGTCGTCGATATCTTCAAGGGCATGAATCCCGCAAAGGGCATCCTCACCATGATGGCCGGCGTCGTGCTCCTTGCCTCGATGCGCGAGTTTCCCGCGCGGCCCGACAGGAAGTCATTCAGGCATCTCAAGATCCTCTTGCCCGCCCTGATGGCATCGTTCTTCGCCTACGGGGTCGTGGGCCTCTACTTTTTACGGTTCGACCTCGGGCTCGGCGGAAGCCGGGCCTACGCGCTCGCGTACCGCTCGATCCAGGTGGCGGCGGGTGAGAGCGACCTTCTTTTCAGCGGCTGGATGGTTGTCTACAAAGATCTACTGATACTCCTCGCGCTGGCGATTATCGTGTTCATCGGAGTGATGCTATTCAGGCCTTATCGTGAGGCCGCCGTTTCCGACCCGTTGCTCCGTGAAAAGGCACGAGACATTGTCAAGCGTTACGGGTCTGATTCGCTCGCCTATTTCAACCTCCGCGATGACAAGAGGCTTTACTTCTACGGCGACGAGATGTTCATCGCATACAAGCTGGTCGGTGACCTGGCGATCATCTCCAGCGATCCCGTGGGGCGCACAGACCTCATACCCCCAGCGATAGAGTCATTCAAGGAGTATTGCCGAGAGCGTGGGTGGCGCGTGGGAGGTGTCGCCGCTAATGGTGACCTGCTGCCGTTGTACGAGGATGCCGGGCTCAAGGGGTTTCATTTCGGCGACGAATCGGTGCTGGACCTATCACGGTTCACGCTCGAGGGCCGTGACGTACGAAAGCTGAGACAGTCGGTGAACAAGCTCGACAAGTCCGGGGTCACTATCGAGTTCATGTTCAACTCGAGCATGCCGACCCACATCAGACATGACCTCGGTCGGATCTCCACCGACTGGCGCGGCGGCAAGGAAGAGACCGGTTACTCGATGGGGCTCGGCCGCCTGATGAGCTCAGAGGACCCCGACTGCCTGCTGTCCGTTGCTTACGACAAAGACATGAGCCCTATCGGCTTCATGTACTGGGTCCCCATGTACCCGCACCTCGGGTATTCGCTCGATATCCACCGCAGCAGGCTCGACGCGCCGGGTGCAATGTCCGAGTACATCATCGCCAAGACCGCGGCTTTCCTGGGCGAAAACGGCTACAGCTACCTGTCACTGCATTTCCTCGCCTTCGCTCAGCACTACCGCGAAGACAGGACCGAGCCCGGCAGCCCGTTCTGGCGAAACGTGGCCAGGGTGTTCAGCAGGATTTTCCCGGTCATCTCGGTCTATCGATTCGACAAGAAGTTCTCTCCGATCTGGAAAAAGCGTATGATTCTACATCAGAGTGCTGTAGACACGCTGCTGGTCGGACTCGCGATCATCTCAGCCGAATCGGCGCTGGGCGTGACAAGGCCGTCTGACCGCGACCGGAAAAACGAACCGGGTTTCGCTACAAGGCTTAAGTCCCGGCTCAAGAAGAAGTAGAATCACACGTATGCTCGTAGATCTGCACGTACACACCAACATCTCTTCGAGGTGCTCTTCGGTCCAGCCTGAGGAGCTGGTCGAACGTGCGCGCCAACTCGGCCTCGACGCCGTATGCGTTACCGAGCACTCCACATTTCGTGGTGCGCAGGTCAACTACGAGTACGCGCTTGAGCGGGGGTTCAAGGTATTCCGCGGTATGGAGGTCTACACTGAGCTCGGGGACATGATCGTGTTCGGCTGGGAGACGAACATACGCTACTACCTGTTCCCGTTCGAGGACCTCAAGCGCGAGGTGCAGGAGCGCAACGGGGTCATCATCCCCGCGCATCCGTGCCGGGGGGTCGCCGACGCGCGGCACCGCCACCGGGACGGAATGGACGAAGACCTCCTCGAGTGCATCTCCGCCATCGAGACGCACAACGGGGCAATGACCCGCAAGAGCAATGACGAGGCCGAGTGCATTCGCGAAAAGTACGGGCTCTTCGGCGTCGGGGGAAGCGACGCTCATCACGTCAGCCATATCGGCCGGTGCGTTACCGTCTTCGAGGACGAAATTGCCGACGAGGTGGAGTTGATGGAGGCTCTGCGGTCCGGGCGTTATAGGGCCTGCTACGGCAAGGAGGTCCTGGGGGTCGACCTGGAGATCGAACCGACCGCCTGACCGAACCAGCCCGGTTCCTCGCAACGGCAAGCCTCCCACCCACACTTATCCAACAAACTTTCCGTTCAAGTTGCTCGACTTGCCGCTCTACAGATTGACTATACGTTCAAAACTTATAGAATAGTCTCGCTTTTTGTTCAGAGCCCAGAGGTGACGGAGAGCAGCTTGCTTAGACCTTACTCGTTCATGTCAAGGCCATCCGCGCCGGCCCATCATGCGGCCGCGGCAAGTCACCGACTCCGTTCACGAGAAACCCCGCCAAGGTTCCCTGGTTCCGCAAATTAATAGAGTCTTGTAACGGTTTGGCGAAAAGAGGTGAGGCAGTTGGCTGGTTGGAAAGACGAGGTGGAGGAGATCATCTTCCCGGGCAAGATATGCGTGCCCTATTCCTGGACCGTCGGCAGCACCCTCAGCAAATGGTACGTACAGCTGAGGGATGACGGAGAAATTTGGGCAAACCGCTGTCCGTCCTGCGGGAAGGTCTACGTCCCCCCCAAGATCAAGTGCATCGATTGCTACAAGGACATGAACGACTGGATCAAGCTGCCCGGCACGGGCACGGTCGAGACCTACACCGTGGTTCATTACAGCGAGCCGGGGCTGCACCCCAAGAAGCCACCATTCGTCTACGGTGTCATCAAGATGGACGGAGCCGACACGGGCCTGGTCCATCTGATCGACGGTGTGGATCCAGATAAGGTCAAGGTGGGAATGCGGGTGCAGGCCGTGATGGCCAAGGAACGCGATGGCCACATCACGGATATCAAGCACTTCAAGCCCATCGCTTAACGTCAGCGGAAAAAGAACGGTGGTGAGATAATTGGAACGAGTAGCTGTCATAGGCGTAGGGCAGACGAAGTACAGCGCCGGAATGCGCGAGACATTTCATGAGCTCGTCTTCGACGTGGCGACGAAGGCCCTCAAAGACGCGGGCATAACCATCAAAGATATCGACAACGTCGTGTCAGTCTCCAGCGACTTCTGGGATGGCCGTACTATATCCAGCATGGCGATATCCGACGCCTCCGGCGCGTTTGGCAAAGATATTTCGACGGTAGAGGGCGACGGCACTTTCGGTGTCCTCTACGGCATGATGAGAATCCTCTCCGGTAGCTTCGGCACGACCATGGTAGTCGCGCATCACAAGGGCACCGAGAGCAACATGAACGGCATTACCAACACCTCATTCGACCCGCTGGTCGAGCGCAAGCTCGGGCTCGACGCGGTGAGTTCGGCGGCGCTGCAGGCCCGCAGGTACATGACTACCTCCGGGGGCTCCGAGGAGCAGTTCGCGATGGTGTCGGTCAAGAACCACGGCAACGCGATGAACAACCCGTTCGCGATGCTTCCCATGGAGATCACGGTCGAGGACGTCATGGCATCCAGGATGCTCGCGACGCCCATTAAGAAGCTCGACTGCTCTCCGGTGACCGATGGCGCGGCCGCGGTCGTTCTGGCGGCCGAGCGCAACGCAAAGAAGTTCACGACGAACAAGAAGAGGGTCTGGCTCAACGGCGTCGGCCATTGCTCTGACGCGTACAGGCTCGGCGACCGCGACCTCGCGGATACCCGCGCGCTAAAGCAGGCCGCAAAGATGGCCTACGACATGGCGGGTGTCACATTGGACGACATCGACGTCGCCGAGGTATACGACGCTTTCTCCTACATGGAGCCGATGTGGCTCGAAGGCCTTGGCTTCTGCGAGGACGGCATGGGTCCCGAGATGACCGAGCGCGGCACCTTCAACATGGACGGGGCGCTGCCGGTCAACCCGTCGGGCGGAAGGCTCTCGGCCAATCCCGTGCAGGTCGCGGGGCTGGCGGCCCTCATCGAATGCGTACTTCAAATCCGCGGTGAGGCCGGCAAGCGCCAGGTGAAGAAGGCTGAAAAAGCCCTCGCACACGGCATCAACGGGATGTGCGGCCAGTCCCATTGCGTCTGGATACTGGGTAAGTAGGGGGAATGCCATATGGGAAAGCGAGTCGGAATCGTAGGGGTCGGACAGACCCACCACGCGTCGCAGCGTCTCGATTGCTCGGGCGTTGAGTTGATAGCGGAGGCAGTGACGAGGGCGCTCGACGACGCAGAGGTAACCCTTGATGATATCGATGCAATAGTCATCGGCAACATGGACCATTTCGAAAACGTAAACTACGTCGACATGTGGGCCACCGACGGCCTCGGCTCTTGCATGAAGCCGGTCATCAAAGTCACCACCGGAGGCACGACGGGCACCTCGGTAGCCGCTTGCGCGTACTACCACTCGGCGTCCGGCCTCTTCGATACGGTCATGGCCGTCGGCTGGGAGAAGAACTCCGAGTCGGACACCCAGGCCGCAATCGCGACGTGCGCCAACCCGGTGCTCGAGCGCGACCCGTTCGCCGGCGCCATCGGGCCGCTGGCGACCGAGTACTCAATGTACATGGAAGCTTATGGAGCCACGGAGGAGGACTCGGCGAGAGTAGCCGCGCGCGACCGCAACAACGCGATGAACAACATCTACGCGCACAACCGGATGCACGTGACCGTCGAAGACGTCCTCAACTCACCGATGCTCTCGTACCCGGTGAAGTTCCTCGACATGTGCCCGCGTTCCGACGGGGCCTGCGCGGTGATCTTCTCTTCGGAGGAAAAAGCCAAGAAGCTTGCTCCTCAGCCGGCGTGGGTGCACGCTTCGGTCGTGCGCCATGACTACACGCACTTCGGCGACCTGGCATGGCAGTGGATGCCGACGCTCGAGATGGCCACGCTAGAGGCGTACAAGATAGCGGGCATCACGAATCCAGTCAAAGAGTTCGACGTCGCAGAGCTCTACCTCCCGTGCTCTACCTGCGGGGTCAAGTGGATGGACTCCTTCTACTTCTGTGAGAGGGGCCAGGCGCCCAAGCTCATCAGGAGCGGGGCGACCCACATGGACGGGATCCTGCCGATCAACCCGTCGGGCGGCGTCATCTCGTGCAACCCGATCGGCGCGACCGCCCTCCTGCGCGTGGGCGAAGCGGCGTGGCAGATAATGGGCAAATCAGGCGACAGGCAGATACCGAATGTCAAAAAGACTCTCTCGAGTGGGTTCGGCGGCTGCAGTTGGACTGACATAATGATACTCGGAGCAGACTTGCCATAAGTCAAGGGAGGTTAACAGACAATGGGACTGTACACTGATAAAAGGAAGACGACGACCACCCCCGACGGGTATGAGCTGCTAACGCATGAGTCCGGCCCGATCGAGTACAAGTTCAACTGGCACATGGGCCCGTTCTGGAGCAAGTACCTTGCCGCCATGCGCGACGAGGGAAAGATCCTGGGAGTGAA
This sequence comes from Actinomycetota bacterium, assembly GCA_003154635.1. Lineage (GTDB taxonomy): Bacteria > Actinomycetota > Geothermincolia > Fen-727 > Anoxymicrobiaceae > FEN-727. The sequence goes on from PMDX01000093.1 coordinate 51,123, forward strand.
ATGCCCCAAGTGTGGCATCGTCTACATACCGCCACGAGCGGTGTGCGGCCAGTGTTTCGTGGAGCCTAACGAGTGGGTAGAAGTCGGCCCCGAGGGGCTGCTCAAGGGCTTTACCGTCGTGAGGTTCCCTTACATCGACCCCAACACCGGACACCTCATGAAGGTGCCGTTCACCGCTGTCTGGATAACTCTGGACGGTGCCGACACCCGCATGATGCACTTCTGCAATGAGTTGGACGAGCACAAGATGCGGGTCGGAATGCCCATGAAGGCAGTATTCGCCAAGAAGCCCCGCCCGACATCCATCCACGCGGTGGAACGCTTCGACATCATCCCCGGAGGAAAGGTCGTTGAGGAGGTACACCCGCCGCGGATGGACGTTCCCATAAAGATGGAGCTTCCTACCAAGGCGACCGCAAAGCGCAAGGGTGCCGGCGCCAAGAAGGCTACCAAGAAAAAGGTAGCCGCCAAGAAAAAATAACAGAACCTGAAAAGGTCATAGAACAAAAGAGCGGGGTCCTGACGGCCCCGCTCTTTCCTATTCCCTTGAGACCCTGCATTCAAAAGAACAAGAAGACTGTGGTCTGTTTCTGCTTCTTGAGCCGGGTCTCTCAGGCCCGGGTCTCTTTCTTGGATTTGCGCCAGGGTAAGACTCGCGTTGAACAAGGGATCTGGCCTGACGACGTATGGTACGATATCCACAGAGCTCAAATTCAAGCAGGAGGGGACACTGATGAAGAAGGCAATCGTGGCGATGCTTGCGGTCTTCCTGGTCCTCGGAGCGGCAGCGCTGGTCGGCTGCGGTTCCAAGAGTATCAGCGTAAACACCGACAAGGGCAGCCTGAACATCAACACCGACAAAGGCTCGGTTCAACTCAACACAAAGACGCCGACCGAAGCTCAGCTCGGAATGCCGATATACCCGGGTGCAAAGGCGTCGGCGAACTCATCGGCCTCTTACTCTCAGGGTGGGCAGGCCACCTCGGTGGCACAGTTCGTGACCACGGACTCCGTCGAGAAGGTCGTGGCCTGGTACAAGGAACAGCTCTCAGGCAAGCCCGAGTACAGGGACATGACGACGGTGCAGGGCGGTATAATCACTTTCCGGTCAGGTAACGACATCAAGATGGCNNGGCGTTGTCGAAAACAAAGGCAAGACCGTAATCGTCCTCGGCACAGGCACCGGCAGCCTCCAGAATTCCATGCCCTGAAACTCCGCCGGAATGACCCGGGCCTGAGAAAAATACTTGAGGTCGGTTTCTAAAGCCGCCTCCCCAAATATCTTGATCCGGGTCTCTCAGGCCCGGCTCCGAGCGTGCTGAGAGGCCGCTCTCAAGTAGTGGTAGCCTCAAAGGGCAGGGGAGAAGGTATCACTTTCCAAGCAACACGCTCTGGATGTAACTGTACCGCTCGGCTGTCTTTTCGATGATGTCGCCTGGCAGCTCGGGCGGCGGCGGCTGCTTGTCCCAGTNNTCAGGATCAGCTCGCCGTCCAGCATCCCGAACTCGAACTTGGTATCCGCAAGGATAATGTGTCTCGACTCGGCGATCTCGCTCCCGCGCTGGTAGAGCCCGATGCTGTATCGCTTTATGTTTTCAGCTATGTCGTCACCGATCTGACCGGTGACTTCTTCGAACGTGATGTTCTCGTCGTGGGTGCCGACCTCCGCCTTTGTCGAAGGAGTGAACAGCGCTTCGGGCAGCCTGTCTGCCTGGCGGAGACCCGCGGGGAGTGGTATCCCGCATATCGCCTGTTCCCGCTGGTAATCTTTCCATCCACTTCCGGCAAGGTAACCCCTCACGACGCACTCGACAGGGAGAGGCTCGGCCCTTCGAACGAGCATCGAACGGCCGGAGAGCCGGTCCGCGAATTTCCGGAACTCGGCCGGAAAGACGCTGACGTCGGTGCTTATCATATGGTTCTGGACGGTATCACCCGTCCGCTCGAACCAGAACTCAGCGAGCCCGTTCAGAACGGCGCCCTTGCCGGGAATACCCTGGTCCATGATGACATCGAATGCCGATATTCTGTCGGTGCTGATTATGACGAGGTCGTCGCCCGCCTCGTAGATATCCCTCACCTTGCCACGCCTGAACAGCGGCAAACCCAGAAAAGCGGTATCGGTAATGACGTCCATCTCATTCCCCCTTACGAGAATTACCCGGGGAAGCGTTCCCCGGGTAAATCTTATGATACTGAAACGCTTTGCGTCGCAGCCGGACTCGAGATTACTCGCATCCGCATCCGCAGCCGCTCTTCCCCCTCTCCGCCATGGCGAAGCCCGCCTTCAGCCAGAGCGGATAAGTGAGGAAGAGGAGCCCCGCGAGGGCGTGACCCCTGGCGCTCACGTTCTCATGGTCGAAGTTGAATACGCCGCTGTTGATCATCCAGTCGCGCCCGGATTCGGCGCCGCACATCTCCCATATCCAGCGCGTCCACTCCATGTTGAGATAGAGCGCAACGCTCGTGATGTAGAACATGGCGATCGTGGCAACGCTCAAGTACCACTTGACCTTCTGGTTCTGGGCCTCGTCGTCAACGAGCTTGTTGACGATCTTGCCCAGGATCCAGCCGATGCTGAGCAACCACGGACCGTCGATCAGGAAGCTGTCGTACGGCAACAATCAAATCACCCCTTCTCTCCTCGTCGTCCTGGTCCACTAATCGATTATATACGAACGGGAGTTGGTGCCCCGTGGTCATGACGGCGAGACACCGCGGAGGTCTATATCCATGGTTTGCACTCCTCGTCGCGGTCACATAGTGCCGTCGCGAAGAGCTCACCGACCAGGTCATAGGCAAGAGGAGCCGGTCGCTTGCCTATGTAAGTGACCCAGTTGAGCGCCGACTGGATGACTCTCCGCCTGCGCTTCTTGATGCCGGCTACTATCTTGCGCGCCATCGCCTGGGGCTTGCTACCCAGGGCGTTTATGTACCATAGCACGACCTTCTGGCCAAACCTAGTCGCGCGCACGTCGCTGTAGAAGGGGGTGCGGATGAGACCGGGATAGACCGTAGTGACCCTGATCTTGAACGGAGCCAGCTCCCATGCGAGGCACTCGGAGTAGGTGGCGAGCGCGGCCTTGCTGGCCGCGTAGGCGCCCCAGGTAGGGACCGGGTAAAATACCTGGCCCGTGGATATGTTAACTATCTGGCCGCCGCCCTTCTTTATCATCTCCGGCAGGAACGTGTTCGTCATGTAGAGCGCGCTATAGAAATTGATGGCGAGGAGCCGGTTCCAGTCGGCTTCGGAGGTATGGCGCAGGTCGTTGTTATAGCCGATGCCAGCGTTGTTCACGAGGATATCAATCGTGCCGACGCGGTCGGCCACCTCGACATGCAGTGCTTTTATCTGATCCCTGTTGGTCACGTCGACCACCTTGGTAAACACCTGGCACCCGAGGGATTTGACCTCCTGCTCGATTGCGCGAAGGCCTATCTCGTCGATGTCCGCGAGGACGAAGTTGCACCCTTCCCGCGCCAGGAGCAGCACTGTTTCCTTGCCGATCCCGCTGGCCGCACCGGTAAGCAGCACCCACTTGCCGTTCAGGTCTTGAACCATGTAAATACCTCCTGTCGGGAGTCGGTTCGCCTTCGAACCTGGTGACATCTTCTTCCGCGAAAGCGTGCACCCTGCAAGGGTATAGAAATCATTAACAGTATAAACCAACCGAACCAGTCAACTTGTTCGACGGATAGCCAGCTCGACGAGGGGCTTAGCGCACGGTATACAAGATGGAATCGCGAGCCGTACAAACGGTGATTTGGGCACCACGTCTGTTATAATCGAATTTCGCGGAGGGGTGCCCGAGTGGCCATAAGGGGAACGCCTGCTAAGCGTTTAGCCGGGTGAACTGGCACGTGGGTTCGAATCCCACCCCCTCCGCCAATGGATCAGCGGGCAAGGTGGGTTCGAACCCACAGCCAAAGGTCGTGCTCGACCTTAATCACGTTTGGGGTCACCGCGCGACGAAGGAGCGTGGGGCGGGTTCGAATCCCACCCCCTCCGCCAATGGAGCGAAGCGAAATAATGTAATTGACGTCAAACTATGCAAAGGGGGAGCCTCTCTTGAAAAAGTCGGGGATTATCACGGTTCTTGTTATCAGCCTCCTGGGGCTTGGGCTGTTCGCCGCGTCGTGCGGGCAGAAGAGCACGACCAGCACTGGTACTCCCAAGCAGGTAGTAACAAAATGGCTCAACGACCTTAAGAGCGGCGACTGGAGCGCCTCGTACGACGCTCTCACCTCCGCTGACCAGAAGAAGATAACGCGCAAGCAGTGGGTCAGTAGTTACACCAGCCAGGGCAAGCCGTCTGCAGATGTCTCGTTCGCCGTCAGTGGCGAAAAGATCACGGGCGACAAAGCGACCGTAAGCGTCAAGGTAACCCAGGGCGGTCAGAGCCAGAGCGGCGCTCTCTCGTTGGTCAAAGAGGGCAACATCTGGAAGGTCTCTGCCTCGACTTCCAGCCAGACAAAGTAGTCATGCCCTCATAGTCCAGGGAGGCAGTCCGTTTCTCCATACGACGGTGGGTCATCTCGTCTTTCTGGTGATCGACCTGATCGTATATCTCGCGGCGGGCTTTGTTTTTCCCTCTTGAGCCGGGTCTCCTGAGGCCCGGCTCCGCCAACGGATTGGCCAGTTCAACCGGAGACTCAACCAATAGCATTGAAAATGTGCTGTTGGTATACTTACTGTCTGTTCGATTGGCATATCGCGCGCCCGTAGCTCAATTGGATAGAGCGTCCGGCTACGGACCGGGAGGTTCGGGGTTCGAGTCCCTGCGGGCGTGCCATTCCCTGCTCAGTGACCCTCACCCTCCATCGAACGACAGGATACAGAACCGCGACCCCGAAGCCAGTTCATGCGACAACCGGCTGCGGGAGGGGATGGTTATGGCAGAGTCCGGCGATGGCAAATTGGAGCTGCTGAGCGATCAGAACAGCGCGCTCGTCCTGATCGACTACCAGAGGACGATGTTCAAGGGCGTGGCATCGGGCGACAAGTCCCGGATCAAGCTGGCCGCGGTAAGCGCCGCGAAAGCCGCCAAGATCCTGGGCGTCCCCGTGGTCCTGTCCGCGATAAACCCCAAGTCGAACGGCGACTTCATTTCGGAGATCGCGGGGCTATTCCCCGACCAGGAAGTCTACGCGCGCAAGGTGCCCGGCTTCGACGCTTTTGAGGATGAAGGTACCTGGAACGCGGTCAAGGCCACAGGCCGGCGCAAAATAGTCGTGTCCGGGCTCTGGACCAGCATGTGCTTCACCTACAGCGCGCTGCACGCTATCAAAGAAGGTCTCG
>PMDX01000279.1 GCA_003154635.1 Actinomycetota bacterium
ATTATCTACACCTCGGGCACCACCGGTTTCCCGAAGGGCGCGATGATGACATCCCGCAGTCTCCTTACCGCGCAGAGACTGACCGCGGCGGTTATTCCCACTACCTCAAAGGACGTCGGGGTGATGGCTCTTCCCCTCGCGCACCTGTTCGGATTCGGGCTTACGCTGATATCCATCTCCGGAGGCCTGACCGGCATGTTCGTCCGCTCGTTCGACCCCGACCGCATCCTCTCCGCCATCGATAAAAGCGGTGGGACGATATTCGTCGGCGTTCCCGCCATGTTCCAGATGATGCTCGACGCGGGGCTGGACAACTACGACCTCTCGCACGTGCGCATATGGGCGTCTTCCGCGGACGCCATGCCCGACGAGGTGGCGATGGAGTTCCGCAAGAGGGGCAGGCTCAAGATAGGGCCGTTCAATCTCAACTCGCTCTTCCTCGATGCTTACGGAATGGTCGAGCTCTCCTCCCTCGCCTGTCTGAAGATGCCGCTTCCCGGCATCAAGTTCCCGCCGAAGTGCGTGGGCTTCCCGATGCCACCCATAAGGGCGCGAATCCTCGACGATGAGGGCAGGAAGGTTAAGACGGGCGAGGTCGGCGAGCTCGCCATGAAAGGCCCGTGCGTGATGAAGGGCTACTGGAACAAGCCCAAGGAGACCGCCGAGCTCATGGCAAACGGCTGGTTCCGCACCGGTGACATGGCCAGGAAAGACAAGATCGGGCGCGTATACTTCGCCGACCGCAAGAAGGACGTCGTAAAGAGCGGCGGCTACTCCGTGTTCTCGGTAGAGGTAGAGCAGGAGGTGCTCGAGCACCCGTCGGTCATAGACGTTGCGGTCGTCGGCATACCTCATCCCACCAAGAAGGAAGCGCCTGTTGCGATCTGCATACTCGAGGCGGGGGCCGGTGTATCCGAAGAGGAGCTCCATGCGTGGTGCCGCGAGAATATCGCGCGATACAAGAGCCCGCGCCGCGTCGTCATCATCAGCGAAGAGGAGATGCCGCGGACAAACACGATGAAGATCCTCAAGCGTGAACTGCGCGAGCGATACAAGGATCTGTTCGCCGACGAATCCGAGTCGGCCGGTCACGCTGAAACCGAAGCCGACGCCTAGGACCGGGAACATCGCGACGACGTTGCCGGGTATATGGGCTCGGCTTAAAGGAAAGAGAAAAGCGAAGCCAGCTCGGTAAGCTCGAGGCCAGCGCCCAAGAGATCTCCCGTCAGGCCGCCGATCTTCCATCGCGCGTAGAGCGCCACCAGGAGCGAGACGGCGAGGCCCGATACAGCGTAAGCGGCGTGCAGCCTGAAAAGGACGGCTACCGGGACAATCCCGATGACAGTCGCGATGATGAGCTCCCTGACGCCCGAGCTCGAAATTATAATGCTTCCCAGGCCTTCGCCTTTTGCCGGGCGGAACAGGCAGCAGAGCAGCGTCAGGGAGTACCTGCCCATGACAGCGGCGCATAACAGGGCGTCTCGCGCCGCGTTATACCTGAGTGTGGTCAGCAGCGCGAACTTGCCGATCAAAAGCAGACCTATCGCCATGATGCCGAAAGCTCCCGTGTGAGAATCGTCCATGATCCTCAGGATGCGGTCGCGGTCGCCTCCCGCCATGACCGCGTCCGCGGTATCCGCCAGGGCGTCCACGTGAAGACCGCGCGAGAGGAGCTCCCATGCCGCGAGGGCAATGAAAGCGCGCACCGGATGTGCCAGCCCGTGGCAGGCGGTCCACACCCCGTAGAGCACTCCACCGATCAGCCAGCCGGCGAGCGGGTAATAAGCCGATGAGCCTTCGAGGACTTTCTTCCCGGGAACCGGAAGGATGGTCAGGAAGCTCAGTGCCCCGCCTATCCTGCCCAGCTCTTTCCTGATCGCGTCCATCACTTCTCCAGTTCCTCCAGCGCCCTTACGAGTGCGAGGTTATCCTCCGTGGAGCGCACGGCCAGGCGGAGGTAACGCTCGTCCAGGCCCGAGAATGTGGATGCGTCACGCACCAGGAAACCTTGCTGGAGCAGCTTCCTCGCCAGTTCGCCCGAGGTAAGACCGGGCCGTTCGATCCGCACCAGAAGGAAGTTAGCCTCGGAGGGGTAGACCTTGAGAAACCCCAACCGTTCGAGCATGTCGATAAGAGTCACACGTGCTTCGGCGACGAGTGTCGTAGTACGGGTCACGTATTCGCTGTCGCCGAGCGCTTCCACCACCGCGGCCTCCGCCAGGGAGTTTATCCTCCATGGCGGCGCGGCATCTTCCAGATCTTTCACCGCGGCCCGTGGGGCGAGCAGATAGCCGGCGCGAAGCCCCGCGAGCCCGAAATACTTCGTGAGCGACCGCGAGACCCATATATGACCGACGGGCTGTCGCGATGCCGTTCGCTCCAGCGGGCGGTCGCAGAACTCGATGAACGCCTCGTCGACGAGGAGGACCGCTCCCATCTTCAGTTCCCGCGCGATGGCGAGTATGCTCTCGAGGGGATGCGAGACGCCGGTAGGGCTGTTCGGGTTACAGAGAAAGACCAGATCGGCTTCGCGAACCTGAGCGGCGAGTCTTGCGGGCTCCAGTGCGAAGCCGTCGTCCTCGAGCAGGAGATGCTCTTCCACCGTCGATCCCGAGCCCCTGGCCGCGAGCGCGTACTCGCAGAACGATGGGGAGACGATAAGGGTCCGGCGAGGACGGAGCAGGTTGCAGGCCAGGTAGAACAACTCGGCGGAACCGTTTACGGGAAAGATCTCTTCGACCGGTCTGCCGGTGTAGGTGGAAAGCGCCGCCCGCAGCACGGGGTAGTCCGGGTCCGGGTATGAGGCCACGGTTTCGGCAGTGGCCGCGCGGACCGCCTCGAGCGCCGCGCTGGGAGGCCCGAGGTGGCATACGTTAGAGCTGAAGTCGACGATGCCGTCAGGGTGAGCCAGGCGTTTGCCACCGTGGTCCCTGTTCATGTGCGCCTCCTGACCGTCAAGATGCTCAAGAGTGTAAACACACAGACAAAGAGCAGGCACGCCAGTCGCGCGAGGGCTATCGCCTCCGTTATGCACTCTGGTTCAATGGGCTTGAGGGCGTCTCCCATGTACTCACAGACAACCGGAACACCGCGGTAGCGGTTCGTTCCCCCGAGGCGCACCCCAAGGGCCCCCGCCATCGCCGCCTCGGGCCACCCGGCATTGGGGCTGTCATGCAGTCGAGCGTCCCTGTAGACTACGCGGGCGACGCGCGCCGGGTCGCCGCCTCTCAACCACGATGCCGCGGCAAGGGCAAACGCCGTGATCCGCGCGGGCGCCAGGTTGAGGAAATCATCCAGTTTCGCGGATGCCCAGCCGAACCGCATGTAGCGCGCGTCACGGTACCCGACCATTGAGTCCAGGGTGTTTGCTGTCCTGTACGCGGCGGCACATACCGGTCCCCCGGCAAGCGCGTAGAGCAGAGGCGCGATGACCCCGTCGCTCAGGTTCTCGGCGACCGATTCCACCGTCGCCCTGGCCAGCTCACCGCAATCGAGACCGTCGGAGTCCCGGCCGACTATCGCCTTCACTCCGTTGCGGGCGTCGGGAATCCGGGTTTCCTCCAGTTGACGCTGTATCTCGAGGGCGCGCCCCGTCAATTGTCTGAGCGATATCGTATTGTAGATCAGGATCGAGCCCGCGAGAACGCGGCCCGTGGTAGATACCCTGCCCGAGGCACGGAGGAACAGGGCGCTTGCCGCCGTGGCGGCTGACACGGTCACCGAAGCAAGGACAACCCCTCCGGCAAAACCGGAGTCAGCCAGGTAAAGAGCGCGCTCGAGACGAGCGATGAGACGGCCGAGCCACTTTACGGGATGCAGCTCGTCGGGGGGGTCGCCGAATGCCATGTCCAGCGCAACCGCCATCGCCGCCATCACCAGTCGCTCGCTATGTCCTGTTTTTGATGCCGAGAACATCGCAGATATACTCCATGTTCAGGTTTTCCCTGATCGAAACACCGAGGTCTTCGATGTTTCTCTCCGCAAGCTCGAGGTAGCTCTCCGCGACGGGCTCCATATCGAGCCGGGCGCGGAACGCATCCACGGCGGCGGGGTTGTCGAACAGGCCGTGCAGGTGTGTTCCAAAGACATTGCCTGCCGCGTTGACAGCACCGTCCTCGGACTTTCCGTCAGTGTGGCTGAAAGACATCGGAGCCTGGCCGGTGCCGGCATTACCATTGTGCAGGAACTCGACCCTGCCGGTGTGTATCTCGTAGCCTGTGAGCACTTTTCCGAGCAGTCCGGGAAGGACCGGGATATCGCGGGATACGGTGGCCTTCACCTGCCTCGTGGTCTTCGGGCTCCTGTAGATGGTCTGGACCGGGAGCAAGCCGAGCCCCTCGTATTCCCCGGTGTGGGACTCCAGGCCCTCGGGGTCGATGAGCTTGTCCCCCAGCATCTGGTAGCCGCCGCAGATGCCGATGACGACCGCGCCGCTGGCGGCCATTCCGCTCACAGCTTCGGCGATGCCGGACTCCCTCAACCACTTGAGGTCGCTATAGGTGTTCCGCGAACCGGGGAGTATCACGGCCTCCGTCCCCTCCAGCTCGGAAGCACTTCTGATCCACCGCACCCGAACCGCGCGGGCCAGGGGGGTGAAGTCGGTGAAATTGGAGGTGTGGGGTAGTTTTACCACGGCGATCCTGGCGCCGGGTGAGCCGTAGTCGCGGAGCGTATCCTCCTCGTCGAGGCAGGAGCAGTCCATGAAAGGCAACACCCCGAGCACTTTTTTACCGCCCTTCTTCTCGAGGATCGTAAGCCCGGGCTTCAAGAGGTCGAGGTCCCCGCGGAATTTGTTGATGACGACGCCTCGCACCATCTCCCGTTCCGACGGCCTGAGGAGCTCGAGCGTCCCTACGACCGAGGCGAGAGCCCCGCCCGTATCGATATCGGCTACCAGCAGCACCGCCGAGGAGGACATGCGAGCGACCTTCATGTTGCAGATGTCGTATTTCCGCAGGTTGATCTCGGCCGGGCTGCCCGCGCCTTC
>PMDX01000278.1 GCA_003154635.1 Actinomycetota bacterium
AGCCGCCCGGTCCGAGTATTACGACTGGACCGGTAACCCCAACGACGTCAACGGCGGTGACACGGTCACCGGTCAAACCAAGACGGCAAAGACGTGGTACCTCGCCGAAGGGTGTACCGGTAATTACTTCGATGAGTATATCCTCATGCTGAACCCGACCGGTGAGGTCGCGAACGTGAACGTTGAGTTCTGCACATCCAACGGCCCGTTCAATTACCAGTGCAACGTCGCGCCATATTCGCGCGGTACGGTGGCCGTCGATTCCATTCCAGGTCTCGCCAGCGCCGATACTGCCGCGATCGTGCATTCCGATAAGGGCATCGTGGTAGAACGGTCCATGTACCTGACGCGCGACTCACGTCGCGGTGGCAGCCAGACCGGAGGGGTCACGGCACCTTCTAAGGACTGGTATTTCGCCGAAGGTTTCACCGGCGGCACTTTCGATGAATACCTGCTGGTGCTGAATCCCGGAACGGAATCCACGACCGTGACGTTCCTCTTCCACCTCGAGAACGGAGCCGATGTTGGTGCTACATACGCGGTCGCGCCCAAGAGCAGGTTCACACTGCACGTCGATGATATCCCGGGCGTTGAATGGACCGGGAGCGCGGTTGAGGTTCACGCCGACAGGCCGGTTGTCACCGAACAGGCCGAGTATTTCTGCATGCCTCAGTAAACACGCGACCGGCCGGGCGCATGTCAAAGGTTGTCGAACACCCTGCACATGGGGAGACATTGCTGTAATCTTCTTCTTGGATGTCTCTTGGAGGTAAAGAACGGATGGAATGTGAGTTCTGCGGTGAGAGCCTGAGCGAAGGCGCGCTCGCCTGCCCGCGGTGCGGAAGTCCGATAACCAGAACCACGCCGCCCGCTGCCACGCCCGGCCCGTCACGGCCGGGGCCCGGACCAGGCGCGGATGGAGAGCTTCCGCCGTGGGAGATACAGGTGGAACCGCGAAAAAAGATCTCACCCTCAAGCCAGGGCGCCGCCCCCCGACCGGCTTCAGCACCGGGGCAGAGTCCGAGCGAAGCCGTTCAGCGACCTCCGCAGGTGCAACGCCCACCCGGCCAGCCCCCCGTGCCGCCAGCATGGGAACAACAACCTCCACCAGAACCTGTTTCTCCTCAGACCTTGGAACAGCAACAGCCTCCGGTTCAGGTTCCTCCTCCTGTATGGGAAGAGCCGACAGGCGCCCTTGCGATCCCCCCTGGAGCCTACGCGCCCCCCGAGAAAGCGGTGCTCGGCAACTCCATGACCGGCGGTTACCAGGGCGGGGTTGAATCGTCCTCAGTTGCCGGTGCGGGAGTGCAGACTGCTGACGACCCGTTCGGGTTGAACATAACCGAGAAGGTTCCGCCCATGGCCCAGACTGGCGTCCATGGCGAAAAGAGCCGCTTGAAGACGGCTGTGAACGTGGCAGTGATAATCATTGCAATCCTCGTCGCGGGAGGGGTCGCGTGCGCGGGTGTCTATTACGGGTTCCTTCGCAAGAAGACCGCCTCGCCCGCGGAGCCGGTCGCCGCTCTTCATGACTACGTAAATCAGGTGCTGTCCGGCGATCAGGTGAGGATCAACTCCGTGTCCGTTCCCGGGGCCACCTACGGCAGCGAGATAATGGCCATCGTAGAACCTCTCACGAAACAGGGAGGAGTGGCATCGCTCAAGAGCTTCGAGGCCAGGACCACCAGCATGACTCCAGCCGGCAAACCGACGAACGCTACGGTGGAAGTGTCAATACTGGTGGTGAACATCACGGCGGACGGAGAGACCCGGAGCTACGACCTCCTCGGCGCATCCTCTCAGAACAAGCTGCGAACGACCGTGACTTTGATCAACCAGAACGGCACCTGGAAGGTAAGCAACTGAGGCGCCGAGGAGGGTGCTTCTACAGGCCGGGCATATCGACGGTCTTCGGGGCCGAGTAATACACCACGGCTCCGTTCACTACGAGACCTATCCTGTAGGTGTACGAATACCCGGCGGAGACCGAGTTGTCCTGGAAGGTGAAGAAGACGTTGGTGGAATCCACCGTCTTCGTAGTGGTGGTTCCGACAGGTGTGGAGGATCCGCCGGGAGCGTTCTGTATGACCCTTTCGACGACGAATCCTGTGAAAGTCGTAGCGCCGGAGACCCCCCACTCCAGTGTGATTCCGTTAGATTCCGCGCTGGCGCTCAGCGTGATGGAGACAGCCTGCAGCGCGGGCCCGCTATTCACGGAAATCACTACAGTGTTGCTGTAGGCCGATACCTCGCCTGACTCCAATAACGCCGCCAGGCGATACTGGTAGGTGTGGCCGCGATCTATGCTGTCGTCCGCCGCCGATGAGATCGACGTGTCCGAGTACCTGGCGATCTCAGATGCCGGAAACTCGGGCTCTGAGAGCTCCGAGCGAAGGAGCACGAGCGAGTTGCACTTGATGGGTGTGGAGAAAGTCCAGTCGAGGGATACCCCCTGGTCTCCGACCGTGCCGTTCAGCGCGATTGGCTGGGAAGAAACCTCCGGAGCCTGTTCTTCGGGCTGGCTGGCCAGCGGTACGTCGAGCTTTCCGTATATACCCGTCGAATACCCCGCCCGGGCATCGCTCTGGACGTTGGCGCAAAGCCTGCTGTCAGCCAGCTGCTCGCGCGAAACAGGCTGCTTGACAGCCTCCTTCCCCCGATTCAGCGAGACAAGCATGACCTCGCCTTCCGCGACCCGTATCGGCTGATGCTTGCCTATCTCGACCTCTACCGCATGCTCGACCGAAAGAATCTCCAGCTTTCCCGCTTTCCTGTTGTCAACGTTAAAAGCCGTACCGAGTGCGGTGGACCGGACGCCGCTGTTGGTGACCGTGTACCTGGTCCCGGTGTGGACCCTGTGGTAAGTGTCTCCGGCGATGTGTTCGACCGTGATAGATCTACGAGTCATCGTAACGACCTCCGCTTCGGATTCATCGCTGACTCGCATTATGCTGCCCTCGGGAAACGTTACACTGACGAGTGACCCCTTTCCTGTTTTCACGGTCCAACCCGCAGTTATTTTTGCACGCTCCGAAGCAGCTTGCCACTTTTCGCCTGGCGGCTTGACGCTCACCGTTCCTTTGAGCGACCCGAGAAGGGCGATGCTCCGGGTTGGGGCAGGCTTGCTCCCGCTCATGAACGCGGGAATGATAACCCCGACCAGCACAGCGGCTATCACGAGGAGTGCCGCGGCGGCGAGGCTCGCCGTACCGAGCCGGTGGTGACGGCTGGCTTGTCGTCCATGCAGGTGCCTGCGCTGCAGGGAGAGCAGGTGCCCCACCATCCTGTCGAGTACCTCTTCATCCATGCTCGTATCAGGAGGCACGAGCGAACGTATTGCAGCCGCTACCTCGTTCGATTCATCGAACGACTCGTCTATCTTGATTGCTCGTTGTCTTGCCCGTATCTTCATATCAGTTCCTGTAGGGGGCCGTCGGCCGCCTGCCTCCTCAGCTCTTCCAGACCTCTCAATATCCTCTTCGAAGCGGCGCTCTCGGTGATACGCAACGTCTCTGCGACTTCGCTGACCCGCATGTGCCCGAAATACCTTAGCGCCAACGCCTCCCTGTACTTCACAGGCAACTGCTGGAGCAGGTCCAGCAACCCGAGGTACAGGTCCAGCTTGTCCAAACCAGGGTCTCCCGGCGCTGTCACGGGAAGCACTTCGTCCTCAAGCGGCGACTCACGCTTGCGCCCACGGCTCCTGTAATGGTCCGTTATGCAGTTGGTCGCGATCCTGTATATCCAGGTGGAGAAAGACGCCTTCGAATCGTCGAACGAGTCCAGGTTCGTTATCGCCTTCTCGAACACCATCGAGGTTATGTCCTCGGCGTCCTGGACACTCCCGACCCTCTTCAAGACATAGTTGTATATCCTGGGTATATAGTGGCCGCACAGCTTTTCAAGCGCCTCGGGCGAGGTCAACGCCTCTTTGACCAGCAGGTCTATTTGTGCGCCCGACCACCCGGGAACCACCCTGAGATCCGACCTCTTGTTCGTCTGGTGTATACGTCTCTGGGACAAGAAATCTCCCATGCGGCGAGCGGTCGTTACCGTTTGCATCCACATGCAGGTCCCGGCACCCGCTCGACCTCGGTCCCGTCCCCGTGCAACGTGCCCGGAGATATGTTTATATTAGCAGCATAGGCGGCGTCCCCGAGTGACGGAGCGAATTTGAGAGAAGAGATCTACGAGAACTTCTTGTACTATCCCGAGGAACTGCCGGCCGAGATGCCTCCACCGGAGTGGGTGCGCGGCGCGGACGAGGTCTGGATGAAGACCGAGGACGGGGTCAGGATCCACGGCCTCTGGTGGCCCGAGCCCGCGGGTCGGCCCGCCGTCTTGTTCCTTCATGGCAACGCTCAGGACGTTTACTCGTGGTCGCTGGTGCGCGAGGACCTGGAAGCACTCGAGTGCAGATTGCTGTTAATCGACTACCACGGGTATGGCAAGAGCGAAGGCCATCCGCACGAGGCCGGACTCTACGCCGATGGAAGAGCGGCTTTGCGCTGGCTTGGAGAACGCGGGGTCCCGGAGAGTGAGACTGTGCTGTTCGGCAAGTCACTGGGAGGCGGCGTGGCCTGCGAGATCGCCCACGGCAAAAGCCTTGAGGGGCTCGTCCTCGAATCGACATTTACCTCGCTCGCGTCCGTAGCGAAAGAACTCTTCCCTTTTCTTTCCGGCTACTCGCCGGATCCCAATGCATACAACTCCGTCTCGAAACTCCCCGAGATACATTGCCCCGTACTCGTGATACACGGCGATGCGGACACGCTGATACCGGTCGGTGAGGGGCTGGCGCTCTACGATGTCGCAAACGAACCAAAACATCTCTACGTCGTAAGAGGCGCCGGACACAACGACGTCTCCCTTTTTGCCGGAAGAGACTATGGGGCTACCATCCGCAAGTGGCTTGATAGCGTGGACATACGATGAACATCCTGGTCGTGTGCGAGCCCATCACCGATAGCACGACGTTCAGTGTCGAAATCGTAAGGTCGGTCCTGTAGAGGGTGTGGCATTACGCTACAGCCTCGATACTCGGGTCAAGAATGGATTTCAGGCGATTACTTTTCAATAAGCTTTGATACTGGGACTCCGCAGAGGAACCTGAAAGGTTCTGGGCCGGTGTTGTGGTATTGATGGCGGATGCCGGGAGGGACAAAAATGACGTCTCCAGGTCCCACCGGATGAAAGTTCCCAGCGATTATTACCTCACCGCTGCCCGAGACGACGAAGTTCTCGTGCTCGTTTGGGTGTGCGTGGTCCGGAGTGTTGCCACCCTGGGCTATCTCGAGCATCCTGAGGTTATACACCGGCGCGCCGTCGTGTTCCTCGTCGATAAGCCGGCGTATGGTCACGCCGGGAGCCTCATCACCGAAAACGATCGCCGGGATCTCGTCGAAATGCGCCACTATCCCCACCGGCCGG
>PMDX01000201.1 GCA_003154635.1 Actinomycetota bacterium
ATCATGTCGCCGTCTTCGTCGAGCCAGGAGTTGGCCCTTCCACCGAAAATCTCGTCAGCTTCGACCAGTTCGACGTCGATACCCAGGTCAAGCAGGTTTATGGCCGTGGCAAGTCCGCTCATACCCCCGCCCATGACGACAGCTTTCATAATTACCTCCGCTTCTCAACAAACTAGACTTGACCAGCAAGTCAAATTAACTATCACAGAGAAGGGTTCGATTCAAGTGATTTGCCGCGACTTTCCACCATTTCAATCTGAAATCCGGATATCGGTCAACAACTGCAGGATCCTCCGAACCGTGCTCGGTACGCTTTATTCAAGAGCACCATGCGACTATTTTCTTAAAATAGCGACAACGAGCAGACTAAGGGTAAACTTCGAGCCCTCACCCGAAAGAGAACTCTGTCCCACCATCACACAGGGGTAATGTCTAACAAGGCCTTGCGTTCTGACCCACCTTGCCGATGCGCGTTTGTATTATCATTCTTCGGCCAGGAACGGGTAGCGGTAATCCGTTGGTGGCAGGAACGTTTCCTTGATCGCGCGCGGCGATACCCAACGCTCTAGGTTTATCCAGCTTCCGGCTTTGTCGTTCGTGCCCGAGGCACGCGAGCCGCCGAACGGTTGCTGGCCAACCACTGCGCCCGTCGGCTTGTCGTTGATATAGAAGTTACCGGCAGCGCCCCGTAGCGTTTTAACGGCCTTTACGATTGCAAAACGGTCCTGAGCGAATATGCCGCCGGTGAGGGCGTAAGGGCTCGTAGTGTTGCAGACCTCCAGGGTCTTCTCGTACTCCTTCTCGGGGTAGACGAAGATGGTAAGGACGGGCCCGAATATCTCTTCGCACATCAGCTTGCTGCGCGGGTCCCTCGAGAGGACGACCGTCGGCTGAATAAAGTACCCCTCGGAGTCGTCATAGGTCCCACCGCAGAGAATCTCCATGTTGGGGTCCGTTTTCGCAAACTCGATGTACTCGGCTATCTTATCGAACGACGCTTTGTCGATGACCGCGTTGACGAAGTTGGAAAAGTCTAATACATCCCCCACCTTGATCGTCGCGATCTCATCGAGCATCCTGTCCCTGACCTGAGGCCAGATCGTGTCCGGAACGTACATGCGGCTCGGCGCGGAACACTTCTGACCCTGGTACTCGAATGCACCGCGCACGGCCGCCGCGACGAGTGCGTCGATATCGCTCGAGGCATGTGCGAAGATGAAGTCCTTGCCCCCGGTCTCGCCTACGATACGCGGGTACGACTGGTACTTCCTGATATCGGAGCCGATAGCGAGCCAGATCGTCGAGAAGACATACGTCGAGCCGGTGAAGTGGACCCCGCCGAGATCGAGATGGTTGAGGACTGGCGGGCCGATCACCGGGCCCGGACCCGGCACCATGTTTATGACGCCGTCGGGCATCCCGGCTTCCCTGAGCACCTGCATCATGTAGTACGCGGGCAGAACCGCGGATGACGCGGGCTTCCACACGACGGCGTTGCCCATCAGGGCGGGGGCCGTCGGCAGGTTACCTGCGATGGACGTGAAGTTGAACGGAGTGATGGCGAATACAAAACCCTCAAGCGGCCGGTGCTCCATGTAGTTGAGGAAATCTCGGGTGGAGAGGGGCTGATCATCGTAGACTTCCGTCATGAAATAGGGGTTGAAGCGCCAGAAGTCTATAAGCTCGCACGCGGAGTCTATCTCAGCCTGGTGGCACGTCTTGCTCATGCATAGCATCGTTGCCGCGTTCAGAATCTGGCGATACTTGCCGGCAAGCAACTCCGCTGCCTTCAGCAGTACCGTCGCACGCGACGACCACTGCATCTGGCTCCACGCGACCTTTGCCTCGTTCGCCGCGCCGATCGCGAGGTCTGCCTCTCTCGGACCTGCCCTGTGATAGGCGCCAAGGGTCCTTGACAGATCGTGAGGCGGGCGCATCTCAACCAGGTCGCCCGTGCGAATGTCACGGCCTCCGATCATACATGGGACCTCTACAGGACTGGCAAGCATATCCGCCAGCACGGCTTTGAGCTCCGCGCGCTCCTTGCTACCGGGAGCGTATCCGAGCACGGGCTCGTTCTCCGGCTTGCGGATATGGAATATCCCGTTGAACATGAAATCTCCTCCCTGTATTTCTTTCATTCTCTAAATGGCAACGCCAGATATGATAACAGAGTGAATAGCGGGCACCGGCATACGCGCCGGTGGATTCTGACCGCGGGATACCATGGAACGGCGCTCAGCGAGCCTTGATGTGGAACGCGTCGGAGAAGGGCCTGACCATCAATCTAGAGTGAATGGGCGACAGCCTCATCTATGCAGACCATCAGAGCTCATTAGACTCGGGCATTCGCCTGGATCCATTTCAATAGCACTGTCGGAAGCCACCGTCTCCAGGCCCAAGCCTCCACGTCCAGTAGTGATGGTGCGCGGCGAGGGCCCGGGCCGCCGGCTCGGGAGATATATAGATGGGAACGTTCGGTCCCGCGATCTCACCCATGTGCGAGACGAAGTCACTGTGCCCCACCGCGCAGACAACCAACGGTTTCCGGGGATACTGCATGCGGAGGGCGGCGATGTCTCCAAACCAGCTGCGCCCGTCCAGCCCGTTCTCGCGCAAGTTCTTGAAGACTGAGTAAGGGATAATCGTTATTGCGAGCACCATGTCGATGTCTGGCTCCTCGAGCAAAGCTTCCAGCGCCTTTGAGAACATCCACGAAGGCCCGACGTCCAGCGGGTTCTTCACGTTCATCCAGTCGGGCGCCTCGCCGCGGATCTTTTCAGCCACACCCGCGGGCAGAGGCGGGACCTCGAGGCCGTAAGAAACCGCCGTGTCAGTCGCCATGACTCCAAGGCTTCCACTCCCGGTCACTATCCCCAGGCGATTACCCGCCGGCCCCGGCTGCGTTGAGAATATTCTGGCCATCTCGACGAGATTCTCGAGGTTGCCCGCCCTGAGCGTACCAGTCTGTGTGAAGACCGCCTGGTACAGGCTGTCCTCACCTGAAAGGCTCCCGGTGTGAGAAACGGTCGCCGCTCTGCCCGCCGGCGTGCGGCCGCTCTTGAGCACCATCACCGGCTTCAGTCGCGTTATCTCGGCGAGCGTCTCTTTGAGCCTCGCGCCGTCGGCGGCTCCCTCGAGGTACATCATGATGGAGCCCGTCTCGGAGTCATCCTTGAGGAATTCGAGCATGTCGCACTCGTTGACGTCCATGCGGTCACCGAGCGTGACAGCCTTGGACACGAACAGGCCATACTCGTGCAGCAGGTCGAGCAGGCAGTTGCCGAAGACTCCGCTCTGGGCGATTATCGAAGTCGGCCCGGGACGAAACGCCTCCTCTATGACCTCGACTGTGCTGAAACCGTTGGCGGTGTTGATCAAGCCGACGCAGTTCGGGCCGATGACCCTCATTCCGTGCCTGCGGGCTATCGCTTCAGCTTCGGCCTGAAGGCTCCCACCGGTCTCGCCCACCTCGGCGAAACCCGCGCTCTCTACGATCGCGAAACGGATGCCCCTCTCCCCTACCTCATCGAGCATCCTCGGAACAACCGGCGCGGGAGTAAGCACTACCGCCAGGTCCACCGGGTCGGGTACCTCGGATACAGAGTGGTAGACCGGCAAGCCGTGCAGCTCGTCCACCGAGGGGTTGACGAGGTAGATGCGGTCGGCCCAACCCCGCTCCTTCAGTATGACAGGAATGCCGTAGCCGAACCCGAGGTTGCGACGCGCACCTACCAGGGCTACACCTTTCGGCTCAAAGAAAGTGCGCAGATCTCGACCGGCCACGGCACCACCTCTCGGTGTCTAGCTCTTGGGTATCATCGAAAGAACGAGCTCCCAGACCTCCAGCGTCCTGTTGAAAGCCTCGTCGTCGTGCTGCATGCACGTGTACATGCGCGTTCCGGCGAGCGAGTTGAGGCCGTTGAGCGCCGCGACCATCTGGTAATCCTCGGCGGTCTTCCGGCGCGTGATCACCTCGAACGCCTTGGGGCCGGTTATGTCGACCCAGAAGAACCCCGTCGTTACGTACTGGATTATCGGGCCGAAGTTATACACGAAGAACGGGAGGTCGGGCCTGGTTGCGAAAAGGTCATTGAGGGCTTTCGTGATGCGGTCCGCGAACTCGGTCGACTTCGCGACAGCGTCGTTCTCCTCCATGAGCCTGATAGCGTGGTAGCAGGCGCCCGACGATATGGGGTTGCCTGCAAGCGTCCCGCCAAGGTACGGCCTCTGGCCCATGCCCGCACCGACTATATCCATTATCTCCCTGCGTCCCGCGACCGCTCCGGCCGATGGGAAACCGTGGGCGACTATCTTGCCCAGCACGGTCAGGTCGGCCGTGATGCCGAAGTACTTCTGCGCTCCACCCATGTCCAACCTGAACCCGGTCACGACCTCATCGAAGACGAGCAGGGCTCCGTGCTCGTCGCACAGCTCGCGGCAGCGCCTGTTCCAGTCGGGGTGTACCGGGTGCACGCCCGACTCGCCGCCTACCGCCTCGATCACCATGCAGGCGATCTCGTCCTTGTTGTCGGCGAACGCCTTCTCGAGGGCGTCGAAATCGTTGGGCTTGACTTCGACCAGCAGGTCGAACGGCGGTCCTGCGGGCGGCGTCGGCACGATGGTAAAGCGCTGATCCCACTGGATGGATTTATCGGAGGGTATCGCGCGGGATGAATTGGAAATTTGGAACG
>PMDX01000212.1 GCA_003154635.1 Actinomycetota bacterium
TGAGCGACCATAACGTGGAGAAGACAGTGAAGACTATCAAAGAGGCCGCCAGGACCGGCGGCGATGCCGGCGACGGACTTATCTTCGTATACCCGGTGGAAGACGCGATCCGCATCAGGACCGGCGAGCGAGGTAGTGACGCGCTCGCGTATCAGGATGACATCGACAGCCGCCTGGCGAAGTACTACTCCCCACCACCGCGGCGAAAAGAGGAAACCGGAGACACAAGCGCCTCTGCCCAGGAAAACCCCGGCCTTCTCTCCAGACTCAAATCGCGCATACTGAAGTAATCTCCGGTCCCTCAGCGGCGAAGCTTGAAAGTGCCCTTGTCGACTGTCGCCCCGTTTATCGTCGCCGTGAAGGTCCCACTCGAAGAAGTGAGACCGGCGTCCATCGTGCCCTTGAAGTCAAAACTGACCAGCATTGAAGTGTCGATCGAGGCACTCACGTTACAGGTAAAGGCGGCCTTGAACGCGCGGGTCACCGTGTTGTAATTGTAACTGCTGCTCTTGACCTTCAGGTAGGAGGATTCAGCTCCGTTGATCGTGATGGTGCCATCCGGGTTCAGAGTCACGGGAAGACCGGGGAAAGCGGAGCTCGCTCCCTGCATCTCCAGCGTCCATTGCCCGGCGATCGAACTGCTGGATGCCGGAGAGCTCGGGCTCTGAGTCGAGGTGCCGGATTGCGAGGAAGACTGCGAGTTCGAATCGGCACCACTTGTCTGGTCGGATGCCTGCTGCTGGGATTGCTGGGAGGAGGCAACCTGCTGGTCGGGAGTCAGGGCCTGGGAGCTCTGTCCGGGCAGCGAGGAGACCGCCCTGCGATAGTTGCTTTCAACGGAAGGCCCCTTCCTGCCTGCCAGCAGGACGACGCCCGTGACGACGACGACAAGGAGGATGACCAGCAGGGAAACCCCTACGGCTATCTTCTCCCTCTCTGTTAGCATTTCGCTCTCGTCTCACTACCAGCGGATTCACGTAAGTTATCGACCTTTTGACGCCGGCTCTCGAACCACCGTTCATCCGGAAGCCGGCAGCGCAAGAGGATCGAAACAGGCACGCTCGTCTTACGGCAGCGTCGACTCGAGAGCCCTGAAGAAAGCGACCCCCTGCGCCGTCCAGCTTGCTCTTCCGCGTCTCATCCTCGCGCTCCTTGATCAATGGTTGAGCACGCTACCCGACGTTAACATGATTGTCCCGCGACCCGCCAGTGGTTCGGGCATCGGCAGGCCGGCCTAAAAGCGGTTGCCCATGATAGGGGTACATGTAAAAAGCACAAATCAAGATACAAGTTTACCCAGGACCCCCTCGGGGGTTGAATCAGCAATGTTTGGCTTGGGCTTCTTACGGGTGACTCCCATTGAAGGCGTTGGCACGTAAAGACCCGATTCAAGAAGGAGAATCTCCTCCTCCATAAAAGGGGAGAAAGCTTAAGTTGGTGGTCTTCTCTGACGATAACCCAAATAGAGAATGCTTTGTTCATGGCTGGGTGAGCTATGCCTTCACTGGAAGGCATAGATGAAAGCTATGGGTGAAAGCATCGCCCGCTGAAGGTGAGGACTTTGGAAGAAAATGAGAGTATCCTCCATCAGCCGCTCGGAGAACTTCTCCGCCGAGAAATATCTGTGGAATTCCTGAAAAAAGAGCTAACCATCCCCGAATTCCTCAAGAAAGAGATTCCCCTCGGTATCCTGGACAAGGAGATCCACTTCAGGAGGGTCAAGACGGACATGCCCTACGACTCCTCCGTTGTGGAACAGACCAGGTGCTTCTCGTGTGGCAAGGACACGCCTGCCACAGTCGCAACCTGCCTGCACTGTGGAGCTCACATCGAGGCCACATACAAATTGCCGAGCTCCAAACCCTCGGAAGACACCGATGAGGGTTACGACGCAGACGTAAGCCTCATAGACGTGGCTGACGACCTCCTGTAAGAGAACTCCGTCCCTTCGTTTGAAAACCTCCAGGAGCGATGCGTGCCTGGAACAGGTAAACAAGAAGCGCCTCGTGCCTCGCTTATTACTTTCACTCGGGTAGGAAATACAGGCTGAATTCCACTTAATATAATTACTAGACTCGGTTGTCAATATGAGGGGCGGCAGTTATATAATATGGCTGCATTTCAGCCACAAGGGGTTTGAGGAGGGTGCCGTATGCCGAAGCTCACCGTTGCCAACCTTGTCGATCGAGCCGCCCGTAGATACGGAGACAAACCATTCGTCCACACCGAGCAGAAAATAGTCTACGAGAACATCGGCCTCGATCCCGACAAGGATGTCTACAGCTTCAGCGACTCGCTCAAGGCGACGAATGTGGTTGCCGCCGCGCTCCGGGACAAGCTGGGCGTGCGACCGGGTGACCGCGTGGCCGTCGTTCTCACCAACTCCCTCGAGCTCGGCCTGGTCTTCACGGCTATCACCCGCCTCGGTGCGGTTTTCGTGCCGTTCAACTACATGTTGAAAGCCGAAGAGATCACCAAGATGGTGAACGACTGCGGCGCCAAGGTCCTCATCACCGAGTCCGAGTTGTTCGCGTTGAATATCAGGGACAAGGCCAACGTCCCGGGCATCGAGCACTGGATAATGGTCGGACCGCGCGATACGGTTCCCGCCGGATTCCTGTCGGTGGACGAGCTGGCCGAGGGGCTTTCAAACTCGCGGGTCGAGCCGGCCGAACTCGAGCCGATGCAGACGGCGGCGATCTTTTATACTTCCGGCACAACAGGCTTTCCCAAGGGCGCCATGGTGACGAGCAGGAACATGATCGTCACGACGGCGATATCCGCATATACGCTGAGGCTTGGGCCGAAAGACTTCTGCGTCACCTCGCTTCCGCTGGCCCATATCTTCGGCTTCGATGTAAATGTCATCGGCGGATTCTTTACCGGCGCGTCGGGGATGCTGCAGAGATTTTTCGATCCCGAAAAGACCCTCCACTACCTCGAGAAGTACAAGGCGACGCTTTACACGGGCGTCCCTGCGATGTACAACGCGATGCTGCTGTTCCACCCCGAGAAGTACGACCTCTCCAACATGCGCTACTGGATAGCCGGCGCGGACGCGATGCCGGAGGACCAGAAGAAGATATACGAGGGGTTCGGCGGCAAGTTCATCGAAGGGTACGGAATGGTCGAGACAGCCGCGCTTATCTCCGTCAACATCCCGCTACTGAAGAGGGCGGGCACGGTAGGGCGGCCCATCCCCAGCGTCCGCGTGAAAGTGATGGACGAGAGCGGCAAGATGCTGCGAGCGGGCGATATCGGAGAGTTCGTCGTCAAGGGACCCAGCGTGATGAACGGTTACTGGGGAGACGAGGAGCGTACCGCCGAAGCGTTCAAGTACGGGTGGCTCCACACCGGCGACATGGGATACAAGGACCGGCTCGGGTTCCTCCACTTCGTGGACAGGGAAAAAGACGTGATAAAGGTCGGCGGATACTCGGTCTTCTCGCGCGAGGTCGAGGAAGAGATACTGCAGAACCCGAAGGTCCTGGAGGTCGCCCTGGTAGGCGTGCCGCACCCGACGAAGCGGGAGGTGCCCGTCGCGGTCATACAACTGGTCCCGGGCCAGACGGCGACCGAGGAAGAGCTCCTCGACTGGTGCAAGCAGAAGATCGCCGGCTATAAATCGCCGCGCGCCGTGAAGATAATCGACGAGATGCCCCTGACGATGACCCTTAAGGTGCTCAAGAGGGAGTTGCGTCAACAACTCATCGATGAAGGTTTCTTCCAGGAGGATAAAGTCCGCGCGAACTAGCCCGCAGTCATTCCTTCCGTGAATGGAACGGCCGTTGCGCCTCGAATAGAAAAGGTGTGATTTGGCCATTACCCACGGCCCCGCTACTATAATAGGTAGAGCCGGGACCCACCACGGAGGGAGCGCGCGTGAACGAGAAATACATCCTTGTGAACGACGTCGGCACCACCGGCACGAGGGCGGTCATCTACGATCAAAAGACCAACGTCGTCGGTGAAGCGTACGCCGAGCTCCCACAGGTCTTTCCCCAACCCGGCTGGACCGAGCAGGATCCAATAAGCATCTACGACAGGTGCGTCGAAATGACACGCCAGGTCTTCGAGCAGACGGGTTTGAAGTCGGCGGATATCGCCGGGATGGGCATCGCGACCCAGAGGGCGACGAGCATGCTATGGGACAGGAAGACGGGCGAGCCGGTCTATAACGCGATAACCTGGCAGGATACCCGTGCCGCCGATGAGTGCGAGCGCATCAACCACAGCGCTTTCTTCAGGTTTCTTCACATCATCGGCGGAGCTTACCAGAGGATCGCCCTCGTCAGCGACAACCTCAAGCGGAACTCCGTGGGGAAGCTCCTGATAACAGCGGCTCATTTTACGGTGACCCCCGCGATGTCGGCGGCGCATGCCTGGTGGATGATTAACAACGTCCCCGGGGTACGAGAGAAAGCGGCGGCGGGCGATCTGCTCTTCGGAACCGTCGATACCTGGATAGTCTGGAAGTATACCGGCGGCAAGGTTTACGCCACCGACTTCTCTAACGTGAGCGCGACTGGCATGTACGACCCGTTCAGCATGCGGTGGAGCCAGCTACTGCTCAAACCATTCGGCCTCCCGGACGGGCTTACTCTTCCCGATATTCGCGAAACGAGTGGAGACTTCGGGGTGACCGAGGTCTTCGGGGAGCCGATCCCGATCAAGTGCGTTGTGGCCGACCAGCAGGCGGCCCTGTTCGGGGAAGCTTGCTTTGAACTGGGAAGCGTCAAGTGCACAAACGGCACCGGCACATTCGTCGATATGAACACCGGCGGCGAGCCGATGGCGTCCATCAACAAGCTCACACCACTGATCGCGTGGAAGATGAATGGCAAAGCCACTTGCATGATGGAGGGCATCATCTCGAGCGCGGGTTCCACCATTCAATGGCTGAGGGATAACCTCCAGATAATAAGCGACGCTTCCGAGTGTGAAGAGCTCGCGTACAGTTGCGAGGACACAGGCGGAGTCTACGTCGTTCCTGCTTTCACCGGGCTTACCGCCCCTTACTGGGACCCATACGCGCGAGGGACAGTCATCGGGCTTACCCGAGCCACGACCAAGGCGCAGGTGGTGAGGGCGGCGCTCGAATCCATCGCTTACCAGTGCAGGGACATCGTCGTCGCAATGGAGAAGGACACCGGGATAAAGGTCAAGAATGTCAAAGCTGACGGTGGTGCGTCACAAAACAACTTCCTCCTCCAATTCCTCGCCGACATCCTCGACACGACGGTGGAGCGCCCGGAGATGCTCGAAGCGACCGCGCTCGGCGCGGCGTACTTCACCGGCATAGCGTCGGGCCTCTGGAAATACCCCGACGACATCCTGAAGATCCATCGCGTCGAACGTGAGTTCAAGCCAGACATGTCATCGGATGTTAGAGATCGGCTATACGCCGGTTGGAAGAGAGCGGTTGAGCGCTCCAAGCACTGGGCCTGACAAACCTGACTTCGAGAATTTGACAGGCGGGAAGTTGCGGTACTAAGCTTCGAATTGCGGCAAGAGAAATGTGACATCCATCTCTTCAGCGTGACTAAGTGTCTGGGGGCTGAAAGGAGACCTGGGATGAAGTTCCGATGCACATCACTGTTCGTAGCATGCCTGCTCGCGCTGAGCGCTATCGTTTTGTTCACACCCGCCGCGCATGCGAGTAACTGGGTGCAGGTCAACTCGTCGGGGTTCGGCGACCCCGGTATGTTCAGGTGCGACGCGATGGTGCAGTATAAATCTAATCTCTACTGCTCCGCCAGCGGTGACAGCAACCACAATAGCGGAGTATTCCGTTATGACAGCGCGGGTCCGGGTGGGTGGAGCAATGTGACACCTCCCGGTAGCGGAGGTCTTGATTCTCTCACCTCGGATAACAATTTCCTGTACGCGCACTCCCAGGGAGTCGCGGGGAAGGAGGGGGTCTACAAGTACGACGGATCTTCGTGGACACAGATAGGCGCGCCGCCGGGGATCAACGGCATTCTCGTCATGTACAACGGCGTGCTCTACTACGGCTCCTGGATCATCGACATAGGTTCCCAGGTCTGGAGGTACGACGGAGGGACGAAGTGGACGCAGATCAACAAGAACGGCTTCGGCGACGTGAATAATCTGGACATCTACTCCATGGTGCAATACGACAATGTTCTTTGCGTCGGTACACTCAACGTGAACACGGGAACGGAGATCTGGCAGTACGACGGGACGAAATGGACGCAGATAAACCCTGACGGCTTCGGTGACGCGAGCACCCGCGAGACCCAGGCGCTTATCGAATACAACGGGAGTCTCTACGCGGGTGCCGGCAATTATACCAAGGGAGCCCAGATCTGGAGATACGACGTGGGGACGAACTGGACCCAGATAAACCAGAACGGCTTTGGTGCATCCCTTACCGTGCATTCATTTGCCCAGTTCAACGGCAATCTCTTCGTGGGCACATCGGATGCGAGGGTCTTCAAGTGGGACTGCTGGGGCTGGTCGCAGGTCAACACCGACGGCTTCGGGTCTCCAAACAACCTCGCCGCTCTGGCCATGACCATTTTCAACGACAGGATCTTTGTGAGCACCTTCAACTTCCCTGAAGGCACACAGGTATGGGAGATGGCGGACGCTACGGTCCCGACCACCCGTACCTGGGGGACCGGCTCCGTTGGAAACACGAAGCCGGCCACTGACTGGTATCTCTCCGAGGGGTCCACCGGTGGTGGCATGGAGACGTGGATACTGGTCCAGAACCCCAACGGCACGCGGGCCAAGGTCGACGTCACCTACATGACGGGGACCGGGTCCG
>PMDX01000175.1 GCA_003154635.1 Actinomycetota bacterium
ACTTGCCTCGAGAACCCGCCCGGCAGGACGCGCCCTGGCTCCATCGGTTTCCCGGTCCCCGGCTTCGAGGCGCGCATCGTGGACGAGAACGATGAGGACGTACCGCCCGGAGAAGTGGGTGAGCTCCTCATCTCCGGCCCCGGAGTCATGAAGGAATACCTCAACCAACCGGAAGCCACCGCTACTACCCTGAGGGGTGGATGGCTCCACACCGGCGACCTCGCCCGACAGGACGAGGACGGTTACACGTACATCGTGGACCGGAAGAAAGAGATGATAATCCGGGGAGGTTACAACGTCTACCCGAGAGAGATCGAAGAGGTGTTCTACTCGCACCCGAACGTTGTCGAGGTGGCGGTTCTCGGTTTGCCGAATGCCGACCTGGGTGAGGAGGTCGCCGCCGCGGTCGTCCTGCGGCCGGGAGCTGAAACCACCCCGGAAGAGCTGCGGCAGTACGCCAAGGAGAGGGTCGCGCCTTACAAGTACCCCAGGGTGATCAAGCTCATGGACGAGCTGCCCAGAAACTCGTCCGGCAAGGTCCTCAAGCGAGAAATATCACTGGACTGCTAGCCTTCATCCTTAGGCCTGTTCCGTCCGAGCGCCTCGTGGGCCCCCGCCCNNCCCCCAGCAGCGATATCTCGCCCGCAAGAACCACGGCAGCCGCTATCTCGGCAAACTTCAAGCTCTTGCCGGCGCCGTTGCAACCTAGAATATTCAGACACTCGCTCTGGGTGGGCAGTTTTGTCCCCCCACCTATGGTGCCGACGATAAGCGACGGCAGTGTCGCCGCGAAATAGAGTCCACCATCCATGGGCCTGAGATCCAGGAGGTCCGCGTGGCACTCCGCGACGTTGGCCGGGTCGTTACCACACGCGATGAACAGCGCCGCGATGCCGTTCGCCGCGTGGAAACCGTTAGTGGCGCACCCCGCGTAGAGCGCACTGAGGTTGCCGTTGGCATAATGTTCGCACACCGTCTCAGTGGTCGTCCTGAGGCGTTCCTCGAGGACGGCTTCGGGTATCTCCACCTCGGCCGTGACCTTCTTCCCCCGGCTCTTGAGTACGTTCACCTGCGAGTATTTCTTGTCCGTGCAAAACTTGGACGAAAGGTTGAACGACTCGACCGCTTCCCAGCCAGGATACGACTCTCGGATGTCCTTGCATACCTGGTAAGTCGCCAGGTTGACCATATTCTGCCCGGCGGCGTCTCCCGTGTAATACCCGAAACGGACGTATACGTTCCTGCCCAGGTTGAAGATGTCGACATCGGTGAGCCGCCCGTGGGAAGTCGTCTTCAAGGCGCTCACTTCGAGCGCCTTGCGGTTGTCATCGAGCCACGCGGTAAAGCGTTCGGCTTCGGAGAGAGAGACGAACCTGAACATGGGGGCGCGCTGCATGTGGTCCTCGAAAACCTTAGCCCGGCAGCCGCCCGACTCCCTTATCACGCGCATCCCCCTGTTGTATGAAGCGACCAGCGAGCCCTCGGTCGTCGCCAGTGGAACGTAGAAGCTACCGTCAGCATGGTCACCGTGGACGAGCAGCGGGCCGGATATGCCGACGGGTATTTTCGCCGTGCCGATGTAGTTCTCGATGTTGCCTTTGACCGCTTCCGGGGCGTACGGCTGTTTCTTCAGCCAGTCGATATCGCTTCCGAGCTCCTCGACGAACCTCTGCCTGTCCGCCACATCCTTGTCTTCGTTGCCGCGGGAGAACGGTGTCTGAGCATTAGAATCCATGCGGCACGTTCCTTTCTCAGGGGTCGTACTTGCCCTCTCCGAGAACCTCCTGCAAAGCAAGGGTCAGCTACTCTTCCGCTTCGCCTGTTCTGTGCCGACATATCTCGATATCCTGCACTATTCTCTGACTTTCGGCATCGGAGGGATCCATCTCTTGTGCTTTCTTCAAGTAAGTGAGCGCCTTATCGAATTCCCCCATCCAGAAATATGTCTCACCCAGCATCATCGGCCTTCCAGCCATGCTCTCTCCAGCCTTCTCCATGTAGAGCAAGGCCTCGCTGAAGTGATGCTCGGCTTCCTGGTACCGACTATCTCGAAGATAGATGTGGCCCAGATCGAAATTGATCATCTCGAGCAATGAATAGGCATTCGCGCTCTCTTCCGGTGAAAGCAATTCGATTGCTTTCTCATAGCTGTCAATAGATGAACCCGTCTGGTCAATAACTTCGTATGAGTAACCCAGCATGTAGTACGTCTTGGCCAGGCCCTCGTTCATAACTTCGCCTTCCAACTCCGGCAGCAGCTCGAGTGCTTCCTTGAGGTGGTTTATGGCCTCCGGGCATCTTTCTTTGTTAGCTTCAGCGATTCCAAGGCGTGTAAGCGCAAGGTATTTCTGATCGACGTCATCCGCGAGCTCGAGTGCTCTTCCGTACACCTCTATCCCTTCACCAAATCGTCCGGCGACGATTCCCAGATCCCCAAGCCCCCTGACTGCCTCAAATCTCAACTCGTTGCTTGGCGCGACCTCGAGCGCCCGACTAAAAGCACTCTTGACTCTCTCTTCCCACGCCAGGCTCTCACTCCCATTCTGAAGGCTTATGAGCTCTCCATGCTCCATAATTATCGAATCCCCAATGAGGATACTTGCCTCAGCGAGCAACTCGGGTTGGTCGATCTCGCTTTCGAGGATCCTGGCGACAATGGACTCGGCAGCTTCATATACCTCGGAGTAACACCCTGCCTTGTACTTATCGAAACTCAGATCGAGTATCCCGTTCAGTTCAGTTATCTCTCTCTCATTCTCCACGCTTTTCATCCAATTCTCTTGAGAAGGAATAAATTCACACCCAGGTCTTGCCTATTATCGCGCTCGTCACTGCGAGAAGAAATGGGGTCAAACCCAGATCTTGCATTTTCCAACCCTCGTTTCCATGATCAGCTGGTTGATTCTTACATATGCAAGATATGGGTTTGACCCCGAAACCCAATAACCTCCAGGGAAGAAGAGCCGGGCCTGAGAGACCCGGCTCAAGGGCTGGGTTTACCTGGTCAGGTCAGGAGGTTTGAAAGTAATATGGCGCTGCCAGCGGCCTGCTCCGTGCCTACGCCGCGGGCTCCGGCATCGCAGCCGACAAGCCATAGGTCTTCCACGGGAGTTCGAGGGCTCGGCTTCTTCGCCCCGACCTGGCCGACGCATTGCGCGAGCCCTATGCATTCCCCGGTCGGCTTGCCGGTGATAGCACCGATATGGGCTACGTGATTCCGCTCTTTCCACTCCACGTGCCCCTGGATCTCTGGGAACAGTTCGATGACCCTCTCTTCCACCTTGTCCAGTATCTGCTCGCAGTGGCTTATGTTCTGCGGTGTGATTTCAGGCTTGCCCATTCCACCGGCGATGATGAGCTGTTTTCCCGGCGGGGCAATGCGAGGATCCCAGTCTGGGGGCATTACCATGCAGAAGGGGGGGTCCTCCGAAACTCCCC
>PMDX01000248.1 GCA_003154635.1 Actinomycetota bacterium
AAAAACTCAGGTGCATGAAGTCGTGTTGCACCACGAATGTTTCGGCTTCGTCGTACCTCCAGACCGCGGTGGTCACGCCTTGCTTCGACGTAAAAGACGAGAGGTCCGTTATCATTGTTTTCCTCCTTTTCGACGCGACATCAGGACGCGCCTCGCTTATCAGGACGAAACGGTCTGGAACTCGAGCGAGCGGCCGACCGCGAAGGCTTTTATCTTGACTCGGCTCTTGACGTTGCCGTCTTCGTCGCTCCACTGGTCGTACTTGAGCTGGCCGGTGACAATGGCCCGGTCGCCCCGGTGCAGTGAGGAGCCGACGTTTTCCGCCTGTGACCCCCAGCATTCGACATCGATGAACTCGGTGCGTTCTTTGGGCTCGTCCTCCGCTTCCTGACCCGGCTTGCGCCAACGGTTGACGGCCAGCCGGAAATTGACCACGGCATTCTCGGTGTCTCCCATACGGGGGTCAGCCGTCAGGTTGCCTACCACGACCACGTTATTTACGTACATCATTCCTCCTTTTCGAGCGTACTTGCAGGCTATTGGTTAACACTGATATTGACGAAGGGCAGTAACTATTGGTATCATTACAAAGATTTATGAGATATCATTTATTGGACAATTATCATGTCCATTAAAGCACACGAGACGGGGGGTGTCAACTGCTTGAAACATTCTGAGGGCAGAGTAGAAGTCACGGATTCGGAAGTACTCGAATATGATCGCGCTTTTGCAGTACACATGAAAGCGCTTCGCGACGAACGTGGACTAAAGAGAGACTGGATAGCAAAACAACTGGGTGTCCACTACAACACTCTCAAGAACTGGGAGCTCGGAAAAGCCCATCCCGGCACACGCGAGCTACTCGCGCTCGCCAAGATATATCACGTTGACTCCGAGGAGTTCTTCAAGAGCCTCTAAGGCGTGCAATTCAGGTAGACGTGCAACTCAGGTCTTCAGACGCGTGCGGTTGATTATCTCAGCCTTGGCCGAGTCGGGCAGGTCGTCGAAGCGGGCACAGTAACCGGCTACCCTGACCACGAGTTCCGGGTATTTGCCCGGGTTGGCGCGCGCATCCACGAGCGTCTCCGGGTCAAGGACGTTCAGTTGGATCTCCATGCCGCCACGTTCGAAGAATCCCCTGGTCAACGCTTTCAGGATCTCGAGGCCCCTTGCTCCCTGGATGTCTTTCGGGTCAAACCGCAGGTTCAGCGCATTGCCGTTCGCCATCAACGAGGAATCCAGGGAAGATACGGAGTTCAGGAGTGCCGTCGGCCCCTTTCGATCGGCACGGGTCGCCGCGCCGACCCCGGATGCGAATGGTTCGCCCGCACGGCGGCCCGACGGCAGAGCTCCAGTCCGCTGTCCGAAAGCAACGTGGCAGGTGACGGAATAGTAGCCCGGCACGTATGCTCCGCCCCTCATACTGCGGTGCCTTGCCAGCGAGTCGTGCCACATGAGAACGACCAGCCCGGCATAGGAGTCCGGCAGGTCTTCATCGTTTCCGAACTTGGGTGCCAGTTCCAGTGCCGCTCTGACCGAGTCGCAACCTTTGAAGTCAGCGCGCAGGGCCTCCAGCAATTCGGACATCGAGAGCCTGGCATCGCGGAACACCAGGGTGTCAATGGCTGCGAGTGAATCGGCGACGTCGGCGACGCCAACGCCCTGGATGCCGCTCGAGTTGTACGTGGCGCCGCCCTCGGTCAGGTCTTTGGACGACTCCATGCAGCCCTCGACCAGGAGAGAGGACAGCGGGGTGGGGTGGTAATCCATGTTGCCCTGCTCGACCATGTGAAAATCGTCTATCATCCTGTCGACCTGCAGGTCCAGCTGGACGCGGAACGCTTCGATGACATCGTCGATGCTTTTAAACTGTACGGGATCGCCGGTCCGGGCGCCGACCGTGAAGCGGCCTCCCCAGCGCCGTCCCCGGTTGAGGGCCAGCTCCATGCAGATCGGCAGGTTGAAGAGGCCTGCATCGGTGGACAGAAAGCTCCTTCCGGGGATCGAGGGCTCGACGCATCCCACGATGCCGTAGTCGCGAGCGACCTCTACCGGATAGCCGTGCGCCACGAGCGCGGGAACCACCGCTTCATCGTTGAACAGCGCCGGGGACCCGGAGCCTTGTCTTGCGACGTCCAGGGCTCGTTCGAGGTATTGGTCGGGGCTGTCAGCGTGCACTCTAGCCTGGTAGTTGGGATCTCGCATCCGATGCTTTTCCATGACGTCCAGCATCGCGTACGTGAGCGGGTTCACCACGTCGTTGCCGTCGGAGTCCGTGCCGCCGATTATGGCGGCCTGCACGACGAGATAACCGCCGTGATACTCGGAGATAGTACCCGATATAAGTAGCACGTGCTCTGTCGCCTTGGCGCTGAACTGCAGAAGCAGTTCCACGGCTTCTTCTCGGGTGATGCGGCCGGCGTCGATATCCGCCTTGTAGTAAGGGTACAGGTACTGGTCGATGCGCCCGAAAGAGACCGCGGAGTTGAGGCTCTCGAGCATGACCGAGAGGTGTGTAAGCCACAGAGACTGCAGTGCTTCGTGAAACGTCGCCGCCGGTTCGCGAGGGACCTTGCCACAGATGCGGCTCACTTCCAGGAGCTCCGCCTTTCGGCTCCCGTCGCGCTCGTTGTCCGCCAGGCGTCTCGCTTCAGCCGAGAAACGTTCGGACCAGGTCTCGAGCGCCTCACACGCTATGCGGCCCGCGTCGTGGATCGGCTCGTGGAGACCCTTGAGCGTCTCGAGATAGCCGCGCGTTCCAAGCCTGAGCATCTTCTCGTAATCGGGCAGGAAGTGGCCGATGCCGCCGGCCTCGTTGATGAGGTAGA
Organism: Actinomycetota bacterium; assembly: GCA_003154635.1. Taxonomy (GTDB): domain Bacteria; phylum Actinomycetota; class Geothermincolia; order Fen-727; family Anoxymicrobiaceae; genus FEN-727. The sequence continues at coordinate 2,829 of PMDX01000248.1, forward strand.
ACGTCGGCTTCAGCTGGTCCTTCATGTACTTGGCCTGGCGTATGATGTTCGGGAACATGCGCGCGGGCATGCTCCTCATGATCCAGTAGGGAATAACGTCCTTCGCGAGTTTCATGCGGTCGCGCCAGGAGATCTCGAACGGGTTGGTCTTTCGGCGGTCTATCCAGAGCAGCTCCTGCGCCATGAATACGCTGGCGAGCTCGGGCTGCATTATGCATGATTTGCGACTGGTTCCGGCGTTGCCCACAATCTGCTCGCCGGGGAATATCATGACCTGCTTCCTTTCGAGCAGGTGCCGAAGCGCCATGGCTTTGCGCACCACCATAGGCTCGTCCGGTTCGTCGAAGTCGCGGAAATATTCGGTGATGAGGTATGCCCTTTCGGGACAGAGGTGGATTGGTTCGCTGAGGAGTTCCTGTCTGATAGTCTGAACCCGGTCCATGAGTCCTCCTCCATGAAGCAGAGTCTTCGTCCCCCGTCGAGCCCGGCTCCCCGCCATTGCGTTTCGCACCAGCGCGCCCGCCGGTCAGGAGCCCCGGTCACGAATCCTATTTTACCCCTTGCCCCGTGGGGAATGGTATCGGGTTTGCAGACTTACAAACTGTTCAGATCGCGTGCAGGGATAGATCGCCACACGTCGTAGATGAAACCCATAGAAGCAGTCTTTCTTACGAGTCCGACGTCGCGAAGGGCGTGGAATAGAGGGGATGAAGGAGGAATGGACGTGGACCGCAGGCCGGAAATGGATCGCCGAGAGGTCGCGCTCGAGCTCGTCAAGCTCGGTGCGAATACCGGCTTCCTTCTTCCGGGGGACAAGCGCGATTTCACTGTGCTCCTCAAGGCTTATTCGCAGGCTTTTGAAGCCGTTATCGAGAGCGAGCGCACTCCGATGCTGAAGAGGTAACTTCAGTACAATGACCTCCCGGCAGGATGCGAACAGAATACGAAGCCGCTTATCATGAGAACTATCTGGTTCAAACTCGGGCAATAGACTGTGCAAGATCAACTCCAAACGAGTTACAGCCGACACCATTTCACATGTGTCTCTTTACCGGGGCTTGTCGTTCTTCTAACATGAT
>PMDX01000189.1 GCA_003154635.1 Actinomycetota bacterium
AGTCGAATGAAATATGGGATTGTAGTAAACAATAAAAGACCTGACCCCCAGCTTGCAGCTTGCCAGCTTGCAGATGAAAATCCTAGTTGACGTCTTTGTGGCGGAAGGCGAGAAGGGCGGCGGAGAAACCGACGGCTCCGAAGGCGAGAAGGACAAGGACGCTTTTGATCGGGACGCTGCCGCTGTCGAGCACCTTCAAAGCATCGTAGTAATGGAAGATGCCGAACCAGTCGATCTTGTCCGCGACGCTGGAGTACGCGCCCGCGAAGTGCAGCATGTAGAAGACGAGCGTAAGCCCACCCGCCGCCATCGCAACCAGGCGGGCGTCCTTGAGTATCGCAGAGAAGAAAATCGAATAACCCGCTATGGCGACGAACAGTGCGCTTGCCGCGGGAATGAAAGCGAAATACCCGCCGAACGTGATATGCGCGCCGAAAGCGGCGCCGAACGCCATCGTCCCGAGCACTGTCGCGAGGACCAGGCCGATGATGCCGGCGAGTAGCACGAGGCCTTCCGTGGTCAGGACGTTCCATCTCTCGATTGGTTGAGCGAGGAGCAGTTCGAGGGTTCCCTCCTCGCGCTCGCCGGCCACCATGGCCCTGGCGAACGCGATCACGAACACGGCAACGACTATCACCCACGTCAGGCCCAGCAGGCGCCCGACCATGTAGTTATTGAAAGAAGTGAAGTCCTTGCTCATCCCGAACAGCTTGAACACGGACTCCGGGGTTTTCTTGATGATTTGATTGAGGCCTTTCATGTTCTTGACCGTGGGGTAAAGCGCCGCGGAAAGCAGGACGTAAGCTTCGATGCCTATCAGGAACAGGAGCATCCCCGGCCAGCGGTCTTTGACAACCTTGCGCATGAGGTTCCGGTTCACGAGGCCTCGCCGCCTTCGCCTTCCCCGACAGCTTCGGAGGCGTCATCGCCGGAGCCATAGTACTCGAGGAACACGTCCTCCAGGCTCGCGTGCGCGATCGCCAGGTCGGAGATCTCGAAGCGCCCGAGGTAACGCACGAGTTCGTTGACGTCGCCCCGGTAAGACAGCACGAGCCTGTCCCCGGTCTCGGCCTTGACGCCCGATACGCCGGGGAGGCTCGCGAAATCCGCCGGGGGAGGCCCCGAGAAAGTCACTTCGACGTTGTGGAGCTTCTTGCCACCGAGCTCGTCGATGCGTTCGGTGGCCACGAGGCTGCCGTCGCGGATTATCCCCACCCGGTCGCAGATCCTCTCGACCTCCGAGAGGTTATGTGAAGAGAACAGGATGGTGGCCCCGGATTCTTGGCGCTCGGCCAGGACATCGTAGACGACCCTCCGGGTGAGCGGGTCGAGCGCGGTGGTCGGCTCGTCCATGATGAGGAGCGGGGGGCTCTTCATGAGAGCCAGCACCAGCGAGAGCTTCTGCTTCATGCCGCGCGAGCAGTCCCTTGCGCGGCGGTTGGTATCGAGCTCCAGGCGTGAGGCGAGCCGCATGCCTCCTTCGGCACTCCCACCGTTGAACCCCGCAACAAACCTTATGTGCTCTTCGCCGTTGAGCCGGGGATAGAGGGTCGGCTCTCCCGGGAGGTAACCGATCTCGCGCTTGAGCGCCACGCTGTCTTTCCAGCAATCCAGGTCGAGGACACGAGCCACGCCGGAGGTGGGGAACAGGAGGCCCATCAACAGGCGCATAGTGGTGGTCTTGCCCGCGCCGTTGGGGCCGAGAAAACCAAAGACCTCGCCCCTGACGACCTCCATGTCGAGGCCATCGATACCTACGATGTCACCGTAATGCTTGGTGAGCTTTTCGGTCAGTACTACGCTGTCCGGCAAGCGGTCTCCGTTCTTACTGGCGGGTACGCCTCGTGCCTACAACCGCAGCTCTTTCTGGAGATTGTCCGCCTTGTCCTTGAGATTGCCGACCTTGGTGCTGGCGTCTTCGAGGTCACTGAGAAAGGTCGCCGTCGTCGCGGCGATGGCCGCGGAATCGATAGTTGCGCCTGCTTCGGCGTCGGAGAACTGCCTGCTGAGGTAGTCGAGGTAATCATTAACCGTCTTGACCTGCTTCAAGTCGACATCGATCTGCGCGAGCCGGGCCCTGCCGTAATCCTTATACTTTTCGACACCGCTGAGATCCAGGATTTGTTTGTATTCTTTCTGCGCGGATCCCAGGTCTGAAGTCGCCGACTTGGTATTGGTGCGAATGCTGTCCGCCATTGATTCGTAGTCTGACGCCGAAGTGATCGTCTTGAAATTGGACATCAGGTCATTGACGCTGGTGGCAACATCTTTGCCTGTGGCCGTCGCTTTTGTCATATAGACGTCGCCCTTTCTGGCGAGCTCTTTGGCCTTGCCCGTATCGCTTCCCAGTACGACAAATACCACGACCACCACGATGGCCGCCACCACGAGTAGCGAAACCACGCCGATGATCGCCCACTTCAACGTGTTCTTCTGCTTGGGTGCGGCTGGCATTGCCGCCATCGGGGCCGATATCGGCGGCGGTGGAGCTGGCGGCGGTGGCCCCGGCGGCGGTGTAGAGGGCGGTGGTGCAATGGGCGGCGGTGTTGCCGCCGCGGGTGGTGGTGCAGCTGCGGGCGGTGGTGCCGCCGGTGTCGCGCCGGGCTGAGCCTGCGCCCCGGCTTCTTTGTTCGCCGCGCCGCAACTGGTACAGAAGTGGCTCCCCGTCGGAATTTCTTTACCGCATTCGTTGCAGAACATGGCCCCTCCTGGTCGTTATCTGTCCGTTTTTCGATACCGTTCTGCCGGGGAACAGAAGCGAGCTGCGCACTTCAATCCGCTGACTCGCCATACCGGCCTCTAAAGGGATTTCTCCTTCTTGAGCTCTTCGGCCTGCTTTGTGAGCCCATCCATGCGGTCGCCCAGCTCACTCAGCTTCTTGTTCGATTCGTTAGTCGCGGTCGCGAGAGCCTCCGGGTTGAGCGCCGCGCCGGCCTCGTGCGACGCGAGCTCCTTGCCGAGGTAGTCGAGGTAGTCGTCCACGAGCGTTAGCTGCCGCATGTCCACGTCGATGAGGTCGAGCTTTGTCTGTGCGTACTCCTTGTAGCTACCTACCCCCTTGAGGTTGAGGATATCCAGGTAACCTTTTCGTGCCTTTGACAGGTTAGCCCTCGCTTCGTCCGTGAGCGCCCGGATGTTTTCCGCGGTGATGCTGTACTGCTGCGAAGTCAAAATCGAGATATCCGGGAGCATTATGTTGACGGATGCGCTTATCTTTTCACCGGTCGGCCTGGTAGACAGAACGGCCGAGTCAGACTTGCTCATCAACTCCCGTGCGGTAGCCGTGTCCTGCGGGAGCACCACGAAGGCCAGCAGGAGCACGACAGCGGCGGCCACGACCATCACGCAAGTGCCCGTGATGGCAAGTATCATGCGCCTTTTCTGCCGGGACGTCCTGGCGGCCACTGCTTTCTGCGCCTTTTCAAGTGGGGTTTCGGCCTCCGGGCGTTTGGGCTCCACAGGCCCGTTGCGAGGTTCGACGGTCTCCATTGATACTCCAGACATACTACCGCGGCACCATGCGCGACCCTGCTATCGGCCGCGGACCACTTTCACCTGAATAGTCTACCGCAATCTGCCCCGTGTTTTCCCTCCCCTCGACGGTGGAAGGCTCACCCCCCCGATTTATTTGCTGATAGAATAATCCGTTAAGGCAGGTGAAGGAGGTCGATCGTGAAACGAGTTCGTCGAACTGCGGCTGTAACGGCATTTTCTCTTCTGGTGATCGCCATGATGACTCCCGCGGCGCTTGCCGCGTGGAACGGTGGGCACGATGTCGTGGGCTGCACCAGCGCAAGCAAGACCTGGTACTTCGCGGAGGGGACCACCCGGCCCGGGTTCAACGAATGGGTGTGCCTGCTCAATCCGGCTTCGAGCGCGACCACGGCAACGTTCACCTACATGCCCGGAAATGGCGAGAGCTTTGAAAGGTCGTATTCGCTGTCGGCAAACAGCCGGACAACCATTGACGTGAACACCGAGGCGGGCGCTGGCAAAGACGTATCGATAAAGGTGACGGCGCCGACTCCCGTAGTCGCCGAGCGTCCCATGTATTTTCGTTACAACAGCACCATCACCGGGGGCCATGACGTGATGGGGGCGACCGCGCCCCGGCAGGCCTGGTACTTCGCGGAGGGCACGTGCCGCCCCGGCTTCGATCCTTACATCTGTGTTCAGAACCCTTCAGGTGGGGAGGCCCGGGTAAAAATAACTTACATGTTGGGTGGCGGCGGGACGAAAGAGCAGCAGCTCTCCGTTGGAAAGAACTCGCGAGCCACGGTCACGGTGAAGCAGGCACTCGGGGAGGGTGATGACGCGTCCCACGATTTCTCCGC
>PMDX01000051.1 GCA_003154635.1 Actinomycetota bacterium
CGGATCAATCGGAGCTCGGCGAGACAGGCGGACGTTCCTGACCTGTTGGATCCCCGCGGCGGCGACCTTGCCACGTCATGCCAACCCACGTCGCGACCGCTACGCATCCGCCGCCGACAGCCATCATGGCACCTTCCACCACGCCACTCCACATCGACTGAAGGGCCCAACCCCCCGGGCCCTTCGCCCTGTCCGGACAAGAAAAGGCGCCCGTCTTATGATGGGCGCCACACGAAGTCGACGGGCAGGATGATTCAGTCGTCCCTGGCCATCATCTCGCGGGGGCGCCTGCCACGGAAGAGCATCTGCTCGTGAATGGTCTCGCCGTCGAACTCGATCGTCTCGCCGTCGACTTCCAGCGATCCCTCTACGCTCAACAGCCACCTGAAGTAGTAGGGTTTGGTCAGCGGGCCGACTAACCTTTTGAGGAAGCCGGGGACGCCGACCATGTCCAGCGGGTCCATGGTCTCGATGACTTCGCGGATGCGCATCGAGAACTCGCCTCTCGCAGGCGCGCCATCTTCGCCGAAGGAGACGGTTATCAGCCTCGGGTAAGGGTGAAGATAAGAGGGGTCGTCTTTCCAGTCACTGTATGAGACACGAATATCGGGCGATTCGTAGACGAGGCGTCCCGACCGCGACAGCAGGAACATGAAGGACCGCTGATATCCCAGGCTCCTGCTCATGGTGGTGTCAGCCCACGTCACGCCGAGGTCGCCTGAGATTATGTGGCCCCAGTGCCAGTTGTCGACCACATGGAAGATGGGCGCCTCGCCCTTACTGCCACTCCGCGCCTCAGAAGGGCCCTTCCCCAGGGCTTTTCGCCCTATTTGGGCAGGTTTTGGCCTGACCACTCCTCACATCCGCACTACTATCTCTGCACTAGGCTGTGGTGGTGTGATGTTAGAATACATATGATGAGATGTGCTTCTTGTAGGATAGGGAGTTGGAACACCAATGACCGATTGCAGCAGTTCAACAGAGATGCTCTCCAGGGTCAGGGACATCTTGCTGCAAGAAAAAGCCGAGCTTGTGCGTACTTACCGGGTAAAATCCCTGGGCGTGTTCGGATCTCTGGTCAGGGGTGAGCAGAATGACGCCAGCGACATCGACATCCTCATCGAGTTCGTCGACAACCCTGGGCTCATCGATTTCATAGCTCTTGAGAACCACCTTTCGGAACTCCTGGGCACCAAGGTGGACCTCGTCATGAAGGATTCGCTGAAACCGACAATCGGAGAACGGATCCTCCGGGAGGTCGTGGCCGTATGAAGGAGGGCCGCGAGTCCGTTGACTACTTACGCGACATCCTCGACGCAATAATGAAAACCCGTCAATTCGTCGAAGGCATGGACTTTGATGGTTTCTGCTCGGACGACAAGACGGTATTCGCCGTAGTCAGGGCACTTGAAATCATCGGTGAAGCGACCAAGAAAATCCCCGATGAGGTAAGGGAGAGGTATCCGGACCTGCACTGGCGAGAGATGGCCGGACTGAGAGATAAACTCGCACACGACTATTTCGGCGTCAACCTTGACGTCGTGTGGAAGACCGTCACGGACGACCTGCCCTTACTAAGGAACGGCGTCACCTCTGTCCTTGAGTCCGAAAGCCGCGACTGACAGATAGTCTTCTCTGGACACCTTCAGTCGCTGAACCCCCCGATCGTATCCGTCCCTGCACCTTTGTTGTTCCAGTGCATCGCACGCTCCACCATGATCTTCTTTCCGGCAGTCTTTGATGTCACCATGATGGAGGCACGGCCTGATGGCACCTTGTCCGCCATGTTGAAGGTCATTCGGGAGTTGGCCGGGATGCTCTTGGTGAGTGTCACTGCTCCCCCGCCGGCCTTCAGGTAGGAGACCTCTACTGTTACAGGGCTGGTNNAAAGTGGCCCCCGAGGCAGTGACACTGCTGGCCGCATCCGTCTGGACAGTAGGGGCATCAACACCACCTACGATAGCCGTGCCGTAGTTGGAATAGCCGTTGTCGGAGTAGGCGACCACGAACTTGCTTGGCAATAGGGCTGCTGCAGAACATTAGGATGTAAGACTGGGGTCAAACACCGACGCAGAGCCGTAGGTGATGGTAGTTCCAGATACGTCGCCGATGATGGCCGTACCGCAGGTTGCGCCATTGTCGCGATATGCTGTCACGAACTTACTGTCCGATAGAGCTGCGGTGGAAATATACATAGTGTCAGACCCGCAGAAGACCACCACCGTGCCGTAGTTTATGGTTGTATCACCTGAAACAGTTCCGATGATGGCCGTGCAGCCATTGACCTAATCGGTATAGGCGACGATGAACTTGCTGTCTGACAGTGCTGAAGCAGAGATATCGGTTGCAGTAGCGGTCAGTTCAAAGAGCGCCTCTGGGCCGTATGTCGGGGTGCCGGGAACTCCGTAGTCGTTGATGTATGAAGCAATATCCGGAGCCGAGAGGCCCGAATCAGAACCGGCGACATGCTCATTAATAATTTGCTTCACATTTTCAATACCGGCGGCGGGGGCACCACTGGCAGTTGCTGTAGCGGGAAGGATGAGTATTACCATTAGTGTTACTAGAGAGTATGCAAGCAGTCGCGCAGGCTCTCTTGACCTTGTAGCCGGGTGTTTTCCGTAAGAAACACTCCTCATGCTGCCCCCTCATTGGAGACGAGGCATTACACATGTTGCCGCCAATGTGAATAGCCTACCATAAGGAATACCTTTCTGATGAGGTTGCCGGGCCTCTATCGTTCTCTCGTCGCCATGCCTCTCCATCATCCCTGGGCGGGGGCCTTCTTCGCACCGATCTCTATGAGCAAGCTGGACGTCAGATAAAGACCAGTGGGAGACATCTTTCGGAAGCGCGAAGTGGCATAAGACGTTGCCCATGTTGCATGCCAGAGAGAACCGTGGATATACCAGTTCTGTGCAGGTTCACTCAGTCCCGAACAACAGTGGTCAAGACTAAGCCTGCGACGAGGCCGACACCTATGTTGTACAGCACGACTTCATGCACCTGAGTTTTTTCAGGGATGACTTAAGGGATTTTGACAGTACGTACGCCGCGTGGTGGTGTCGGAGGACCGACACAACGAAGCCCCCATCACAGTGTTTATGGTCACATAAAAATGT
>PMDX01000128.1 GCA_003154635.1 Actinomycetota bacterium
CGTCGTCTCGAGGAACATCACCGAGAAACGGCGCGTCGAGGAGGCCCTGCGCCGGACCCAGTTCACGGTGGACCAATCCGCCGACTCGATATTCTGGGTAACCTCCGAGGGAAAGATTATCTACGCGAACGACGAGGCGTGCCGGCGCCGCGGCTACACCAAAGAGGAGATGCTATCATTCACAATCTCCGATATCAACGATAGTGTTGCCGCCGACAACGACTTGTGGAAGAGCTGCGTCGAGCGAATACAACAAGAAGGCCACTTCGCCGCTGAGTTCAGGCACCGCACCAAGGGCGGCGAGGTGTTCCCGGTCGAAGCGATGCTCAAGCTCTTCAAGCTCGAGAAAGGCTGGATCTTCATTGCAAATGTTCGCGACATCACCGAACGGAAGAAAGCCGAGGAGGCGCTCCTGGAAAGCAGGGCCGCTCTCGCGAAGCAGGCACAGGAGCTGAGAGACATGCTAACCATTGCCTCTCACGAGCTTCGCCACCCGGCCACCATCTTCAAGGGCTACTCCCACATCCTGCTTGAGAACGCCGACGACCTCGGTTCAGAGGTCGCAAGGGATGCACTCAGGAGCATAGACAGGGCGAGCGACCGCCTGGCACGCACCGTTAACCAACTCATGGACACCTCCAGAATAGAGTGTGGGGAGACGTCGCCTGAGTTCGAGGACCTTGAGCCCCGCGCCTTGCTCGACGGGATTACCGCACATTTCAAGGGCGCGGGCGCTAATGTTGTTACGAGTGACAAGACGGGCGCAGGCGCCGTGTTCAAGGCTGACCCTGAAAAGCTGAGGTCCGTGCTCGGGAACCTGGTCGAGAACGCGATCAAGTTCTCGCCTGACGGTTCACCCGTAGAGGTCTGCGTCGAAGCGGTGTCCGGGGGTTTTCTATTCTCGGTATGCGACAGTGGTCCAAGTATATCTGAAGAGCACGCAAAGCTGGTCTTCGAGCGTTTCTACCAGGTCGAGGAGGTGGAACACCACTCGGTCCCGGGGATTGGCCTGGGACTGTATATCGCAAAGAAAATCATTGATGAGCACGGAGGGTGGATAAGATATCGGCCCGGGGAGGGAGGCGGCTCTGTCTTCGAGTTCTTTATCCCCGAGCACCAGAAGGCAGAGGTGCGCCTGGAGACGGAGCACGAGCACGTCAAAGCGGAGCTATCACCATTGTGCGAGCCGCGTCCCCCTGATAAGACTCGGGATGATGCGGGCCTGGATGACAATGGCACAAAAGGGGTGCCCAGGTGGCCGTCATTGATGACGACCCGGATATCGTCAAAGTGAACATGATGATCCCAAGTCGAGAGGATACGAGGCCATTGCCGCCCACAGTGGTAAGGAAGGGTGTGGGTCTAGACCCCGGCACGGCGGGGGCGAGTTGCACCTGCACGTTCAAGTCGATTGAAGACCTTCAGCCCGGTGACCATTTCTGCTGCCTCTACGATACGGAGGAGGAGCACCGGGAGCTCATGACGCCTTTCCTGAAGACCGGGCTCGAGAAGGGCGAGAAGGTCGTCTACATTGTCGACGCGCGCACCGCGGAGACCGTGCTTGGCTACCTGCGCGATTCCGGGGTCGAGGTCGAGCCGTACCTTTCGAGCGGGCAATTATCCATCCTCTCCGTAGATGAGGCCTACATGGCGTCCGGCGAGTTCGACCCGGACGGGATGATAGGCATGCTCACTGACGAGACGGAGAAGGCGCTTGCGGAAGGCTACGGCGCGCTCAGGGTCACAGGCGAGATGAGCTGGGCGCTCCGTGGCCTACCCGGTTCCGAGCGGCTAATGGAATACGAGGCGAAGCTCAACCGCTTTTTCCCGGGAAGCAAATGCCTCGCCATTTGCCAGTATGACAGGAGGATATTTGAGTCTTCGGTGTTGTTGAATGTGCTCTCTACCCATCCCTTCGCGGTTCTCGGGACGGAGTTATTCGATAACTTTCATTACATGCCGCCGGACGAGTTCCTCGCCGGAGAGCCGCAGCGCGCTACGCTGGACCACTGGGTATCCAGTCTGCGGAAGCACAAGGCAACTGAGGAGGCGCTGCGCCAGAGCGAGGAGCACTACCGCCTGCTTGTGGAGAGTGCCAGCGATGTAATTCTGACAACGGACCTGGATCTCATCGTGACCTACGCAAGCCCCTCCGTAGAACGGCAGACCGGGTTCACCGTAGAAGAGGTAATAGGACACGACGCCAGAGAGTTCATCACGGCCGAGTCCCTTGATGGCATCGCGGAAGAGCTCGCGGACCAGCTCGCCAGGCAGTGCGAGACTGATGTGACCCCTCCCGTGCCTGTCATAATCGAAGTCGAGCAATGCCGCAAGGACGGCTCGACATACCCGGTAGAGGCGAACGCCGGTTTCCTGCGTGACCCGGATGGCACCCCTTACGGGATCATCGTCGTCTCGAGGAACATCACCGAGCGGAAGGCCGCCGAGGAGGCGCTGCGGGAGAGCGAGGCGAGATTCAGGCAGCTCGCAGACAACCTTCCTGAGGTCATTTTCGAGGCTGACCGCCTGGGCAGATTCGTTTACGTGAACTCCAACGCCCGCAAAGTCTTCGGCTACACGGAGGAAGAGCTGTATTCAGGTCCTGTCGGTGTTCTGGAGATGATATCGGAGGAATACCGCGAGCAGGCCGTTCAAAGAATTCAGATGATACTCTCCGAGGGCGCTCAAGGTTCCAATGAATACATGGCAAGAAGGAAAGACGGGAGCACCTTCCCCGCAATCATCTCGACGCTGCCGATCGTCAAGGGCGATATGACTGTCGGTGTGAGGGGGGTGCTAACTGACATAACAGCCCAGAAGGAAGTCGAAGAAGCCCTGCACCGCGTCAACGAGGAGCTGGAAGGCTACACCCGCACTGTATCCCACGACCTAAAGTCGCCGCTCTCGGCCATCGCCTTGTCCGCGGAGGCGCTGTCCGCGATCCTCGAGGGCGAAGGAGGCGAGGGCGCTGGCGGCTTCACCGGAGAAGCCCTGCGCATCATTAGAGAGAACACCGCGCGAGCCGTGGCGCTCATCAGTGACCTGCTCGCCCTTGCCGAAGCCGGCCAGGCATCGGTGAAAGATCAGCCTGTAGATGTGTCAGAGGTGGTGGGCTCCGTCTTAGAGGAAAATGAAACGCTGCTCAAAGATCACGGCGTGCGGGTGAGTCTCGAAGGGGACCTCGGGGTCGCGGCCATGGATACGACCCACGCTTACCAGTTGTTCGCCAACCTCGTAGGCAACGCCATCAAGCATAGCGGCAGCAAGAACCCCGAGATAGACATCTCCAGCCTGGGTGAAACCGAACCGGGGCGCTTGCGCTACCTGGTTCGCGACAACGGGCAGGGCATCCCCGAGCAGCTTCTGGAGACGCTCTTCACACCCTTTGTCAAAGGCGAGAGGGGTGGTACCGGCATAGGGCTTTCCATAGTGGACAAAGTCGTGCGGCTCTACGGCGGGGAGATACGCGCCTTCAACGACAATGGGGCCTGCTTCGAGTTCACCCTGCCGATGCATTCCTCGTGGGAACTATGCGCTAGAAGGAACGGCCCGCGCCGTTTGCGGGCTCGGGTGCCTTAGGCCCCGGCCTCGTAGTCCACCTGCGAAGCGCCTACAGCTCCGGCGACCGCCGCGATCAGCGAGAAGACCGCGAAGAGCCAGAGGCCCGGTCCGGGAGCGAACGCGACAGGCTTCAAAGTGTAGATCATGATAATGCTTACGACCGAGAGGCCGAGGCCTAGAATCCCTCCGGTCAGGACGAGGCCGTTCGCGCCGCCCCATCCGGTCATCAGGGTCACCGCCCCGGCGATGACGAGTATCCCAAAGAGCAGCGACCAGAAGCCGGTGAAGACGATCTTCGACGCCCCCATCGAGAACAGGAAGTTGCGCGTCGTCCCGAACCCGCTCGAGAACATCATCGACCACCCGGTCATACCGCTCCCCGAGATCCACTCGAGAAATGTCGATATGATCATGACGATCCCCGAGGCGCCCGCCAGAGCGCCGACGATGGGGGCCGTCGGATAAGAAAAGTACCTGCGCCGCTCAACGTACGGCTGCTGCACGATCTCGACTCGCTCCTGTACCGGCTTCATGCGTACCATGTCGTCGGCCTCCTTTTCAATGTTTGATCTGACTTCCCGCCGTTGAGTCTTTGGCTGGCATTGTCTATATTCCTCATCCGACGCGGATATCCTATCAGCGTGGAGGCATGGGCAGGCGGGGGTCAGGTCTTTCATTGTTTGTTTATGACCAGCACAAGACCTTGATCGCTCTATTTTAATTCTTGTGCATCAGTTGTCGTTATTTCAGAGATCTCAAATCCACTGAGACAGATCGTCTTTCAAGAACTCCGCAACGGGTATGCCCCCGGTCCCTACCAGGAGCTTGTGCTGAGGCGAGAACCTCTTGGCGAAAGCCGTCATTCCGGCATGAGGCCCACTGCCGACGCCGCTCAGAAGCTCCAGGTAATGGGCGAGCGTGGTAGTGTTTTCCCGCCCCCGTAAAAGATAAAGGTGTCCAGGTCCCAGCCAAAGTAATCCGCGCATTCGGCAAACGACCAGTGCCCCGCCCGCAAGGTCTCGAACCTCCCGGCTAGACTTTCCTTAAGACCCTTTTGCAGCAGCAATTGGGATGAGCCCAGCAGGACGACCCTGAGCTTGGACCTTGAAAGCGTGTCCTCATCCCAGAGTCGTTTGACCACCTCGGACCAGTCGGAGACCTTCTGGACTTCATCGAGAACCAGTACGGCCGCTCGCCGTCGCGCCAGCGACCGACCCCCCCAAGCGACAGCAGATTCATAAATTACTCAATACACTGAGTAAGATCAACTGGATGAACATAAGCAACCTGGGTTGACAAACTCAGGTTTGTCAACTAAAGTTGCTTACATGAGTGAGAAAGAGATCAAGATACCGAAGGTGAAAGACGTAGCCGATGGCCTTGCCGCGGTAGTCGCGCTGAGACGCCTGGCCGACCGGTTGGAGGACGCCCAGGTCGAGCGAGCGATGCGGGAAGGTTGGAGCTGGCCACGAGTCGCCGAAGCCCTCGGCGTTACTCGGCAGGCAGTTTACAAGAAGCACGCCAGGCGCCTCACTGACGCCGGCGTTGGGTTGAGGAGACGAAATGCTTAAGACGCACGCTACACCATTCCACTTCGTGATTATGTCGGCACGGGCCGAAGCCCGCGCGGCCGGCTCTCGGACAATCGAAGCTGAACACGTCCTCCTCGCCCTGGCGAGCCAGGAAGGGATCGCCAGGGCGATACTGGAATCGTCGGGTCTCGACCACGACGCGATCCTCGCAGCCCTCGACCGCGAATTCGAAGAGAGTCTGCTTGCGGTCGGGATCTCCCTCGAGGCCACGAGCCCGGTTTCAGAAAACCGGAATCTGGATATTCAACCCCGGTTCGCGCGGTCGGCAAAGCTTGCACTGGAGCGGGCCGCCGCCCTCGTGCAAAAGCGTATCACCCCTCCCCTGGAACCGATCCACCTGCTGATCGGCGTTCTCAGTGCCGGGGAAGGGACTGTTCCTCGCGTTCTGGCGATAGCGGGTGTCGACGCACCCGACCTCAAGAAGCGCGCGGAGAACGCACTACATTAGTCCCGCGGCGTTTTGTCATTCCACGGGCAAAGGGTTCAACTTTCGCGATTAGTTCTTCTTGCCCCCGGTTACTACGGGGAGCACGAGCTTCGAGGGGTACCCGGGGCCGTAGTGGACGCTGATCGTTGCCTTTCGCATTTGGGCGCTTTCGGTTTCAAGCGCGCCCGTTTGCAGGTTTCTGGAATACGTGGGGAACCAGGAGCCCATGAGGTAGACGCGCAGCCTGTGGCCTTTCTTGAACGTGTTGCCGGTGAGGAGGTTGTCGAACGAAAGCTTGACGACCTGGCCCGGCTCGAGCAGCTTACGATCGGGCGTCTTATCCCGATAGCTGGCCCGTATCACTTCATGTCCGGCGCTCTCCAGGTTGTAGGCCGTCCCGTCGGGAGCGACGTCTATCAGCTTCAGGTAAAGGTCGAAGTCGGGGGAGTCGGCGGAGACGTAGACCTCGGCCCCGACGTGTCCCACGACCTCTTTATCCTCGCTGAACGGCGCCGTCTCGAACGTGAGCACGTCGGACCTGTCGGCGAGCTTCCTCAGGTCGAAGGCCCCGAAGTTGGTATGGAACTCGTCCTTGACCGGGTTGGCGGGATCGGATACGAAACCGGTGGCCGAGTTTTGTCGCGCAGGCTCGGTGGAAATCGAGCCTTTCGCGCCGGCCGCGTTGCCGGCCCCCAGGTACAGCGGCTCACTGACGGTCTTGCCCGGCGGCCAGGCGGTTTCCGTCTTCCACGTGTTGTCACCCATCACGTAGTACTTCGCGTTCGGCCAGCTCGCCACGCCGTTATCGATTCCCCTTACGTAGTGGTCCAGCCAGTCGAGGACGACCTGGTCGTAATCTATCTTCGCCGAGGCGCCGAACTTCCTATCGCCGGAAACCGTCGAGCCCGTGGCATCCACTCCATGGATCCAGGGGCCGATCAATAGCTTCGTGCGGGGGTCTTTTTCGCCCGCCCTGGCATCGAGGAGGCCGAGGTAATTCGTGATGGCGCCCTCCGAGCCGTACGGCTCGTCGTACCAGCCGGAGAGATTAAGCACCGCCGCCTTCACCTGCGGGTACTTGTCGCGGAGGTTTCCCCACTCCCACCACGGGTCGTAAGGCTGGTGCTCGAGCCACGTATAGTGGTAAGGCTCCGTGTCCTTGAGATACGGCATCCGCAGGCTGGGGAGCCAGCCCTGGATCGCATCATCGCCGCCGAGCTTCTTCCACTCCTTCTTGGCCTCATCAACGGTCTTCGGCCCGGGCAGGCTCTTTTTAACATTAGCGTCCGGAGACATATCCACGTACGACCAGTTGGCCCATGCGGATTCGAACACCCCACCGAAGTAGATAAACTGCGGCCCTATAGTCGAAAAGCACATGGCCGGAACCATCGCCTTCAGGTGCGGAGGGCTCTCGACCGCGGCGAGCCACTGAACCGCGCCCGGATAGGAGAGCCCGAAGGTGCCGACACGTCCGTCGGACCACGGTTGCCTTGCCGCCCACTCTATCGTGTCGTAGCCGTCCTTGCCCTCGTTTTGATACGCGGTGAACTCCCCACCAGAGGCATAGCGCCCGCGCACGTCCTGGATGACCATGGCGTAACCGCGCTTCACGGCATCGTTAAACGAGCGCTCGTTGTCGGGATCACCTTCGTTCTTATTATAAGGAGTGCGAAAGATCAACACGGGGTACCTGCCCGTGGCTTTCGGCCGCCGGACGTCCGCTCGCAGGATCGTCCCGTCACGCATCGGGACGGGAACGTTCTTCTGGACGAAATAGCTGGTGGCCTTTGCTCCACCGCATCCGGATAGTACAAAGCCAAGCGTGGTAATCATAAGCAGGAGCAACATCAAACCTACTACGATGCGCGCCGAAAACCTCCTGTTGCGCGGCTTTCCACCTCGACAGTGACTTCCACCTGGAAACTCGATCATTCCCATGAATCGCACCACCTGGTGTATATGCATCTTCTTATGATATACCTACCGAAGCAGCGATCCGGCAACGGCGAGCTTGCCTGGCCGGCGCTCTATTCTTGATTGTCGCTACTCTACTGGAAACGGTCAATAATCCCTGCCGAGTCGGGCTCGCATTGCATTCAAAGACTAATGCAAAATGGGGGTCAGATCCATTTGTTAGATGCATGATGCCAAGCGTAGCAAAATGCTAATCGATCAAGCGCGGGGCGCTTATAGACCAGCGAGATAAGAACAAACAATGAGAGACCCTCAACCCCATCAGCTCGAGATCACAACCAACTATCCGGAAATCATCAAACCGCTTTGACCCTGCATGCCGGTTTCGTGAGATAATTATTTTGTATGCTACCGTCGTCTCTTATCCTTAGCCCGGTCTGGCAACACCGGAAGGGCCGGAAGGCGACTCAAGGGACATCGGGCGAGGCAACGTCGAAAAGGGGGCCCCAAATGTCTGAAGCATGGTCCTTCGCACTTATCAACGACACCCACATCGGTTGCTATTACTCCGAATGCGGTGACGAGGGGTACTGTGACGGCCCCACCGGACAGGAGTGCTTCCTGACCGAGCGGTTGCGGGATACCGTCATCTGGATAAACAAGAACAAAGACGGGCCATACCGGATCAGGTTCGTGGCGGTCAACGGGGACCTCACCGACTCCGCGGAGGAGTCCGAGTTCTATAAGGCCAAAGAGATCCTCGATGGGTTGGCGGTGCCCTACGTCCCGCTTTTCGGGAACCATGATGCCTGGCCGTACACAAACCTGGTGGGAGCCGCCGGCCCTTCCGGCAGCGAAGTCTTCAACAAGATCTTCGAGAGCACGTTCGCGGCGCTCGCGTCCCCGGCAGTGATATTGAACTGGGCAAAAGACACGGGCAGGGTCTTGGGCACGCCCGTAAACAATTACTCTTTCGACGTTGAGGGAGTTCATTTTCTGGCACTCGACCTCGTCAGCAGGAAGGCAGCGCCGAACGGCGTGGGCTCCAACGGCCGCGGGGTCTTCCACCCGGAGACGAAGAAGTGGCTGGCCGACTATCTGAGCGGTTGGGCCGGCAGAGGACCGGTCGTACTGTTGTCACACCACCCCTTGACCAACGCATTGATAAGACCGGAGCACGTCAGCGGTTTCGAGTGGGACTTCGTGAGGCCGCTGCTCGCGGCGGGCATGCCTTCGGACCAGGACTGCCGGGACATAGCCGGCTGCCTCAAGGGGCATGGAGAAGTCCTCGCGGCTTTCGCCGGACACTCGCACAGCGCGGAGCTGCTGCTCGGGCACATGCCTACTCCGCCGTTCATCTGGAACTTCGACGATATCCGCTTCGAGCCCATCGGGGCTACCGGTGTGAAGCTGACCGAAGCGACCGTAGCCGGGTCCAACGGACCGCCCGGCCAGAATAAAGGCACGATCAGGATCGTGAAAGTGACACAAGACGGGAAGCTCGATTACGGCACGGTGGTCGGTCCTGAGAGCCCGGGTGTCAATCACGCTCTCAACCCGTCGTTCGACGTGGATATCATCGAAGGCCGTGGCCTGTTCATCCCGCACCGGTTCAGCAAACAGGACGCGGAGTTCTCCTTCGACTACGGCGACGGGACGAACTCGGGCGGCTTCGAGGGTTTCAGAGCCGGTTGGTGGGAGAGGACGAATCTACTGGACTCTGAAGTCCACGAATACGAGGACGGTCGGTTGGCGCACCTCGTGACGCTGACCGCGAGGGAGAAAGTCGCGGATAGCGTGTACTTCGAGGAGAAGATATCCAGGGAAGTCAGGGAGACTTGACGGCGTACCGGGTTCGCTTCGCCGGACCTCGCCGGCGCTGTCTCACAGCGATTCCACCACAGGCCGCGGTGCATTGGTCAGAAACCGGGAAATATCCCTTATCCAGCCCCTCTATCGCCACTCAGCCCGGGGAGTTCTCTCTCTATCTCGTCTAAGAAGGATAAGATGCGTTTCCTGTCGCTTGCGTTGCCGTATAGATTGGAGCTGAGGGTGAGTTCGCCATCGTATGAGCTCATGGCGAGCTGGAAGTGGGGCTTNNAGGGGGTTCTTCAGGCTCGACCTCAGCAGGCGATTCGCTATTCTATTCGGGAACAGCTTGTAGACCAGATCGAGCTTGATGAATCCGTTGAGACCTATGTCGACGTCCTTCTTCTCGTCCATTACAGCTTTGACTCTTACGAGCGTGTCCGCGAAACTCTCTTCGGGCCTGTACTCCAGCCGCGTGATCACTGTCGACGAGAGATTGGCCGGGGCGTCGAACCCCCCGGCTTCTCCCAGGTAGCGGCGCATGTCCACCATCACCGGTATTCGGAGCTCGGCGCCGGGAGAAAAGGCGAGACTCCTGAACAGGCAGCGGTAATAAGCGGTCAGCATCGCGTCGTTCAGGGTGGCCCCACGCGCCCCGCAATAGCCTTTAATGGCATCGAGGCTCTCCCGCCCGAGCTTGCGGGTAAGGATGAAGGGCCGCGCATCCCCGCTCTCGCTAAGGGGGAATCGATGCTCCCCGGAACGATTATTATCCTTGCTCTGCGACAACAGGGACTTGAGCTTGATGCCCATGCTGAAGCTTTCGAGTACCCCGCGCATGCTCCTGTCACCGGCTATCGTGACTGGTCCATACCCAGGATCGGCCATGATCCCCGAATAGATTTCGCATAGGAAATACAGGTATTCCTTGAATCCCGCCGCGTCGCTTACCATGTGGTTCATGGTGAGGGCGACAGCAGAATGACCCGAGCCGAGGAGGCAGACCTTGACCTGGGGGCCTGCATTTTCATCGATGCGGGACGTGACGAATTCATCGAACTCCAGCTCCGTCCGCGCGACGGCGAAAGCATCCACGAATCGGGCGCGATCGAGGCTGACCCATCGCGGTCTTCGCCCTTTGTCGACGTATCGCGTGCCCAGGATGGGAATAGCCTCGATCGACGATATGACG
Organism: Actinomycetota bacterium; assembly: GCA_003154635.1. GTDB lineage: Bacteria > Actinomycetota > Geothermincolia > Fen-727 > Anoxymicrobiaceae > FEN-727. The sequence continues at coordinate 10,499 of PMDX01000128.1, forward strand.
GCCTTCCTCAGGACCTCGGCGTCGAGCTCCGCCTCGAATCTCAGGACGCAATGCAGTTGGTGGTCGTTGAACCCGGTAAGGTCGAATAGCAGTTGTACCTGGTCGAAAACTTCCGCGGTGTAATCCACCACTTGCGACTCCTTGACCTTCTTTTCAAATTGGGTGGTTGGATCCTCCATGGAAACTACTTGTCGATCTGGGTTAAGAACGATTGGCGCAGGTCCTGGTATTCCAGGCGCCCGCCTGTGGAGAATCTACTCGAGAATAGCTCGAAAAGAAATGCTTCAGTCACTCGTTTCCAAGGATGCACTGAAGGCCATTCAAGCTCCCGTCAGGCGGTTTTCCGCCGCTTCGCCCAAGCCCGAGGCTCTTAATCCAAAGGCAGTGCCTTTGCCAGAAACTCGTTTATCTTTGGCGACGAATCTTCTGACGCCCGCGCGTTCGCAATGGGCGTTCCCCCGAGCAGCTCCACGAAGCCGCCGCCGATCGTCAGGTAGTTGATGCTCGTCGGAGTGTATGGGCTTGCTATCTGGTGGCCGGCGTCCGGGTAGGTCAGTGCGACATCCTCGTGTTGATGACCTTTGGATTTGAGCCTGTCCACTATCGTTCGGGCCATCTCGTCCGACGGCCACACCCCGTCTCTTCCTCCCCCTGTCACCAGAACCGGCCCATTGATGTCCTCGACCTTGATCGTGGCAGCCTCGAGCTCCCTGGCCCGCTTGATCCCGTTGCCGTACATAGGCCTTGTCGACCAGGGTTTCTTGGCCATCCGAGCCCAACCGTAACTCGCGCCTATTCTCATGTTGAACTCGATCGGAACAAATGGGACGCTCTGTCCTTCGTACGTCCAGGACGATTTGTGGACCTTGCCCATCTCCTCACCGATGCTCTCGAACACGTAGGCGCTTGCCGACTTCGCCACGACGGCTTTGATGTCGCTGAACAGTGAGGCGGAGAGAAGAGCCAGCTCTGCGCCCTTCGAAGCTCCCCACGCCCCGATAAAATCGCTTTTCACGCGCGGGTGGGACTTGAGCCACTGCAAGCCGCGCCCTACTGTCTCCACCGGGATCTCCTCGAGGTCGTTGGGCAGATCATCTATGCCGAAGTATGCGAGCGCGAAAGTCACATATCCCCGTGCGGCATATTGCGCCGCTGCCGGTTCGAACGTCCCGCCCTCCGAGCCGCTCAACACCAGTATCGCCGGTCGTGCGCCATTACCTTCAGGCAGGAACAGGGCGCCTGTTACACCGTCTTCCTTGATTCCGACGCGCTCGACACCGTGGGCAAGGTGCAGCCGGACGAAGTCCTGCGACGCGACACTTTTCCCGTCTGATTCAAGGTTCGCGGTCAGATTCTCGGGGGCCAGGCTCTTGCCGAATGCACCCGACGGTTTGTCCCTGGACGTTGGCTTCATCG
>PMDX01000256.1 GCA_003154635.1 Actinomycetota bacterium
ATCCCGACAACACCGGCGCGGAGGTACACCTGACATACATGACCCCGGCTGGTCCCGTGCCCGGCCCGTCAGCGGTCCTGAACCCGTACACGCGCAGAACTTTCAATGTGGCGGAAACCGTGCCTGGCGCCTGGCAGGTATCGACCAGGGTTGACGCCAACAAGCCNNATGTACGGCAACAACCGTACGTGGGCGCATGACTCCATAGGCGCGACCGCTCCCGCGGCCGACTGGTACCTCGCGGAAGGGTGCACGGCCCAGGGATTCGAGACCTGGGTGCTCGTTCAAAACCCGAACGCCGACAAGGTCAAGGTCACCCTTACCTACATGACCGGCGAAGGACGTATTACTGGTCCGACCGCCGTGCTTCCGCCAAACTCCAGAATGACTTTCAATGTCTGGGACACCACAGGGACTCAGCAGGAAGTAAGCACGGCAGTACACGCCATCGGAGGCGGTGTCATAGCCGAACGCGCCATGTACGGCGACCCCCGCTAACACGTTTGAGCGGGAGGAGAACATGGAGCTAGAGCGATTCTTCGACGTCGTGGTAGTGGATGAGTTCGCTATAGCCGAGACCGGAGAATCCGGAGCGCGAGGTCATGCCCGCCCGNNGAGCAGGCGGTCTTTGACCTCCTCGAGAATGTAGGCTTCGCTCCACTCCTCTGAACCCGGCTCGACCATCGGCGCGAGCGGCTCCGGGGCGATCTCGAACCCGAGCGCGCGCCACTCGCTGGACAGATGAGACTGATCCTCGAGCGTGAAGTTTGCGACCTTCAGTATCTGCCTCCAGACTCGGGTGTCCTGTTCGCCCAAATGCACCAGGTAGCTCCCGTCGAACCCGTATTCAGCGGGCGCCCCGTGCCCCGGCTCTACGATATCGGCGTCGCTCGCTCCGGGCTCAATGTCGACCAGGTTCTCACCCGGAAGCTCGCGCCGCTCTACGGCTTCGCGGATGTGGCCGGGCCAGTTTTCCGGTGTGACCTCGGTCCACTTGCCACCCAGCACAGCGACTTTCCTGTCGTGTTTTTCCTTGACCCGTATGACAAGTTGAGAGAGGGGCCTTGGACCGGTGGTAGCCGCCCTTTCGACCCATGTCTCCGGCCGGTCGACGGTAAACTCCTCATCGGTCTCGTTGTCGTAGGCGACAATCACGTATCCGCTTATGCCAGGGTCCATCTTGATGTCCAGGATGTCGATCATAGGATTGTCGTCTTCCATCTGCCGGGCAAGTTTCTCGGCGTCCTCTTTGTACAGTCCATCAACTGTCATCTTGAAAGCCTCCGCTTAGTCGCCGCCGCCCTATCACCGGCGCGTCCGCCGCGGTCAAGGATATTTGTCTGCTGCCAACGCCCTGGTATTTCCATGGGTTTCCATTCGTTGCAGCTACGCCGAACCCTCCAGGCGCGCCCGGGACCGGTTTCGACGTCAAGGGTCGGTACGGTTCCCGTAGAAGTAGAGCGGCAACCGGGCAGCGAACCAGTTGGAGATGTGTACGATGGGCCTTGTTGAGGGTAATGGAATGGCGGCCTCGAGGCGGCCGATGCCTGTCCATATACTGCCGATGCTTGCGATGCTTTCTGACCTTCCACGCGACGAGAGCGCCTATGCGTTCGAGTACAAATGGGACGGCATCCGGGCCGTTTACTTTTCTGACGGTTACACCCGCAAGGTAGAGACGAGGAACCTCAAGGACGTCACTTCCAGCTATCCCGAGCTCGATGGGGTCGCTCTGGCGCTCGAGGGCAGGAGCGCCGTGCTCGACGGCGAGATAGTCGCAATCGGTGAGGACGGAAGCCCGAGCTTCGGGTTGCTCCAGCACAGGCTTGGTCTTACGAACCCTCAGGAGCTCGCGCGCCGTACCACCGAAATCCCGATAACGTACATGATCTTCGACGTCATGTACCTGGATGGGCGTTCAACGGAAAGTCTTCCCTATAGCGAGCGCCGGGAACTCCTGGAAAGTTTGAGCCTTGAAGGGCCGGCATGGCGCACTCCACCGTCCTATCACGGCGAGGGGAAAGCGCTACTCGCTGCTGCGCGCGAGAACCGGCTCGAAGGTGTGATGGCGAAGCGACCGTCCGGCATATACAGGCAGGGCGAGCGCACCCGCGACTGGCTCAAGGTCAAGATAGTCCACGGCCAGGAGTTCGTGGTGGGAGGATATAAGCCGCTGAGCACAGGTGCTTCGGGTGTTGGCTCCATACTGGTTGGGTACTACGACCGGAAAGGACGGGCGGACCGTGTAGCGAAGGGAGATTCCACGGCCGGCGGGCCGAAGCTCGTCTACGCGGGCAAAGTGGGCTCGGGCTTCACGGAACGTGACAGGACCCGGCTTAAGAGCCTTCTGGACGAGCGGAGAAGGCAAACGAGCCCTTTTGAAGATGACGACGAGGAGCACGCGGTCTTCGCGGAGCCGGAGCTTGTAGCGGAGATCGAGTACCGGGGTTGGACCGGGTCCGGCAGGCTTCGACAGCCCGCTTTCAAGGGATTGCGCTACGACAAGCCCGCCGCTGAAGTAACCAAAGAACAAAAAGTAACAACATGAGCCTAGCCTCTGCCGGATTGAGCCGGGTCTCGACCCACTTGAGCCTGGTCTCTCAGGCCCGGTCCAAGAGCACACCGGCCGAAGATGATCGAAAGGAGCGACAACCATGGCGAGGGCGATCTGGAGCGGAACGATCAGCTTCGGGCTTGTAAACATCCCCGTGAAGCTCTACGGCGCAGTCAAGGACCGTAACGTTCACTTTCACATGCTTCATGAGAAAGACAACGTGCGCGTGCGGCAGAAGATGTGGTGTCCGGCGGACGGGGAAGACGTCGAGCTCGACGGCATCGTCAAAGGTTACGAGGTTGGTCCCGACCAGTACGTAGTGGTGAGCGCCGATGAGCTCGACGCGCTCGCACCAGTAGCTTCACGTGCGATCGAGATCCTTGACTTCGTCTACATGTCCGAGATCGACCCCATCTACTATCAGCATCCCTACTACCTGCTGCCCGACGAACAGGGCAAGAGGGCGTACAGCCTGTTGCTGCAGGCGCTCAAGGACGCCGGCAGAGTCGGCATCGGCAAGTTGGTCATGCGAAACAAGGAATACCTGGTGGCGCTTCGCCCATTCAACGACGTAATGTGCCTTGAAACGATGCACTTCTTCGACGAGGTCGTCGAAGCCGCAACGATAGAGCCCCTTCCCGTGCCCACCGAAGCAAAAGAGAGGGAGCTCGAGATGGCGCACCAGCTTATTGAAGCGCTTTCGGACAAGTTCGAGCCCGAGCGATATCGCGATGAGTACCGGGAGTCGGTGATGGACCTTGTCAATGCCAAGGCTGAGGGGCGGGAGTTTGCGATGCCGTCGCCGGTCGAAGAGACGGGGAAGGTCATCGACCTGATGGCGGCTCTCGAGGCGAGCCTGAAGAGCGCCAGGAGCACGGGAGATGCCGCCGAGGGTGGGGGGAAGTCGCGCTGATGGACAGATTGCGCGTCGAGGTGGAAGGTCATTCGCTTGAACTTTCAAACCTCGACAAGGTGATGTACCCGGAGACGAATTTCACAAAAGCCCAGGTGATCGACTACTACACGCGCATCGCGGATGTGATGCTGCCGCACCTTGAAGGGCGCCCCGTGACACTCAAGCGGTATCCGGACGGTGTGACGGGGGAGTTCTTCTTTGAGAAGGAGTGTCCGACATTCCATCCCGGGTGGGTCGACACCGCAACGTATCCGAGCGTAAACGTGCGTAAAATGGTCAACTACTGCGTCGTCGACAACCTTTCGACCCTCATATGGCTCGCTAACCTCGCGGCGCTGGAGCTGCACACGCTGTTATCACTGAGGCAGGACCCCGCCAGGCCCACGTTCGTCGCGTTCGACCTCGACCCCGGGTCACCGGCGGATGTCCTCGATTCGGCATGGGCGGCGTTCCGGCTGCGCGAGCTGCTCGAAGACGCGGGCCTTGAATGCGTTCCCAAGGTCTCGGGGAGCAAGGGCATCCACGTCTATGTTCCACTCAACACTCCCGTCGACTACGAGGCGACCAAGGGATTCGCCCACGCGATCGCGATGCTGCTGGAGCGAACGTATCCCGACCGCATGACCTCGGTTATGAGCAAATCCGTGCGCGGGGGCAAGGTGTTCGTGGACTGGAGCCAGAACGACCCGCACAAGACGACGGTGAGCGTCTATTCTCTTCGCGCGCGGTCGAGGCCTCTCGTATCGGCACCTGTTACCTGGGATGAGCTGGAGGAAGCACGCGCGGGCAAGAACCCTGACGCCCTGGCCTTCGAAGCCTGGGAAGCGCTTAAGCGCGTTGAAGACCATGGCGATATCTTTTCCCAACTCCTCACCCTCAAACAAACCCTCCCCAACCTCAAAGCATAAACGACGAAGGCCTGGGGCCAAATACTTGAGGGTGGTCTCTCAGGCCGCCCGGGGTTAGAAAGAGGCGGGGCCAGAGCAGCGTACGCAATCTCCTGCTATCGGCTTCCAGAACGATCGAATCTACCAATGCTGATGAAGACCGCCTCCGTCATCATCAATTCAAGTCCTTCAGCAGCCGAGGATGTGCCAGGCTTTTCTTTACATTGATCTGCCAGCGCAAATATACTCGGCCCGATAGAGCGAAATCCGGAGATGGCGTGAATCGATTAAGTTGCATTCATCACGGCCTGTTTGCTTATGCAAGAGGGGGCAAGGAGTTGGACTGGATAGACATCAAGAAAGAAAGCGCACCTGTTTGCGGGAGAAAGTGTCTTTCAACGATCATTATCCTCGCGATGGCATCCGCAATCATCCTTGGCAGTACCGCGAGTCTGCTCGCGGAGTCCTTTATCTGGAGCGCGCAGGTCAGTGGGACCCCGGTGTTACTCAGCGCCATGAGGGCGCGGGACTCAAGCCATGCCTGGGCGGTCGGACAGGCTGGCACCATCCGCTATACGAGCAACGGAGGCGCCACGTGGGCAGCTCAGGCAAGCGGTACGGGTGAGGATCTGCAAGGGATCAGTTCCACCGGACCGACACACGCCTGGGCGGTAGGCGACCACGGGGAGATTCGGGTGACGCTCAACGGTGGGGCGTCGTGGAGCCACCAGAATTCCGGGGTTGCGGACGACCTGTCTGATATCTGCGCCGTCGACGAGAACCATGCCTGGCTTGTCGGGTGGAACGGCACGATCAGGCATACACAGGCGGGGGGGGCGCCGTGGGTTGGGCAGAACAGCCAGACGACCGAAAACCTCTGGGGAGTCTCGGCTACGGACAGCCAGCACGCATGGGTTGTAGGTAACTCCGGCACGATCCTGCACACATCGAATGCCGGCACCACCTGGTCCGTGCAGAGCAGCGGGACTACTGAGCACCTGAGGGACGTCTTCGCACAGGACTCCAGCCGGGCGTGGGCCGTGGGGGACAACGGTACATTACTGCGTACGACCAACGGCGGAGGGACCTGGGTGCGGCAGACGAGCAATACCTCTATAAATCTACGCGCCGTATCTGCCTCCGACGATAACCACGCCTGGATTGTGGGTCAAGGAGCCACGATGCTCTTTTCGAGTGACGGTGGCGCGCACTGGTACGCCCAGACTTGCCCGGTCGTCAACTACTACTACGGGCTCGCGACCCCCGACCCTCTTCACGCGTTTGTATGCGGCGATGGAGGGAACATCATCGCCGGGAATGGGCAGGCGCCAGCCATAACTTCCTTGTCTCCGACAGCGGGGAGCAGCGGTGCCCAGGTGACTGTAAAAGGGAGTAACTTCGGCTCTGCCCAGACAACATCGACTGTCACGTTCAACGGGGTCGTGGCAGGCATAGTCTCATGGTCGGATTCACAGGTCCGTTGTACGGTTCCACCTGCCGCGACTGGTGGACCCGTTGTAGTCTCGACACCGTTTGGCAAGAGCAACGGAGCCGATTTCGTCATGCGGTTTCCAACCTGGTACCTCGCCGAAGGCACCA
>PMDX01000059.1:0-30899 GCA_003154635.1 Actinomycetota bacterium
AGAGAAGATCCCATAGAATGTCGCCACCAAGGCGAGGGCCATGCTGGATCCGAGCTTGCTGGGGTCGTTCAACTTGGCCAGCGTGGACACCAGGCCGATGACCGTTGCCAGCAGGCCGCACGCCGGGGCGAACGCCCCGGCAAGAGCAAAGAACTCGACACCTTTCTTATGCCGGTCCTCGAGGAATATCACTTCGTTTTCGAGTATATCCTTGATGAGCTCGGGCTCCGTGCCGTCCACGAGGAGCTGGACGGCCTTGACTATGAACTCGTCGTTTATCTCGCCCAGGTCCTTATCGAGCGAGAGGACGCCTTCCTTTCTTGCTTTTTCCGCGAAACCCACCATCTCCGCGATGGTGCCCCGGGGATCAAGCTTCGGAGGTTTATATATAGTCTTAAGGAGCTTCGGAAGCGCCTTCACGGTTGTGATGTCACTGGCCAGGGCCGTGGCGCCGAGGGCCCCGCCGAATACTACTATGAGCGCGTTGACCTCGAAAAAGCCCCCTATGCCACCAGACATCATCAATCCGACCAGGACCGCTCCTACGGCTACGCAGGTCCCGATGATTGCCGATAAGTCCATGGCACCCAATCCTTCCTACTGCGTGAGAAGGCGAAATCGATCTCTCCCACGCGGCAACATGCCTCTCTTTGCAGTATCCGCTTGAAGTTACCCCCCCTGGTTATCCAGCACATCAACCGCACGGTCTACGTCCATGTAATCAATGGTCTTATCCACCGGGACGTTGGTGCGGATGATCGGCCGAATGACCTGGCGGTACTCTATGATCCTTCGGATCACTTCAGCGATGGATTCGGATACCACGATCTTTTTGCCCGTGGTGAAAGTGATTATCGTGTCCGGCCGCGCCTCGATCATCTCGATGAGCTCGGCGTTGATAATCACCTCCTCGTCGTTGAACTTCGTGACCTTAATCACTGGCATCACCTCCGGTGGGATTTCCGGGGCGGGCTCCGATCAGCCCGCCCCGGTCCCCGCTCTTGTGTTATCGCCTCAGGTTAACTAGGTCGGAAAGCATCTGGTCGGCTGTCATTATGGTCTTTGAGTTCGCCTGGAAGCCGCGCTGGGCGACGATCATGTTCGTGAACTCCTGGGAGAGGTCGACGTNNTCGACATCTCGAGCGTGCCGGCGGTTATCGTTCCGCGGTTGCCCGTTCCCGATGTACCCACCTGCGGATCCCCCGAGCTGTTCGATACCGTATACATGTTGTCCCCAACCTTGGTCAGGCCCTGAGGGTTGTTGAAGCTGGCGGTTGCGATCTGCGCAAGCGTCCTGTTGAGGCCATTGGAGTACATACCGCTTATCACTCCATCATCGCTTATGGATATCGACTGTAGATCGCCGCTCGGGTACCCGTTCTGGCTGGTCCCCGCAATTGTTGAATCCGTGCTGAACTGCGTGACGCTCGTGGTCAACCCGGTGGCGCCGAATTCCGGCGTGATGCTGAGCGCGGCCGCTNNCGGTTATGCCAGTCTGCCCTGAGGCCGCCCAGCTCCACACGTTGTTGCCTGTCTTGGTGAACGTCATGGTGACAGAGTGCGCCGCGCCCTGCGAGTCCCTTACTTCTATGGAACCTACTACTGTATCGCCGATGGTGTCGTTTGCCGGCAAGTTGCCCTGATACTGGATCTGGGTTGTGGCCTTCGGCTGCAAAATGCCCTTCCCGATAGGAATTGTAATGTTCTGGATCGTGGTATTGGTGTCTATCGTCCCGGCATTATTGGCCATCCACCCCTGTACGGTGTAGCCATCCGAGGGATTGATGAGCTTGCCTGTGGAATCGATGCTGAAGCCACCGGCCCGGGAGTACGCGGTGGTCCCGTTTCCTTTGGACAGGATGAAGAACCCGTCGCCCTGGATCGAAAGATCGGTCTGGTTACTCGTAACCTGGAGGCTTCCCTGGGTGAAATTGTTGGACACCGAGCCCAGCTTGACACCCAGGCCGACCTGTATGGGGTTGGTGCCACCGAGCGTACTGGTGGACGCCGACGCGCCCCTTACTGTCTGGCTCAGCAGGTCCTCGAAGTTGACCTGGCCGGCCTTGAATCCAACCGTGTTCACGTTCGCAATGTTGTTGCTTATTACATCCATCAGCAGCATGTGGTTTTTCAGGCCGGATACACCGGCGAACATTGAACGCATCATTTGCGCTCGACCTCCTCTGTCTCTTGTTGCGGCTTCCTCTCTGGAGGTCCAGCCGCTTATTCGTCATTCTTTGTTTACAATCACTGTGCTATCGATATTGGTCACGACACCATCTCGAAGACGATCGCCGGTCATCGCGGTAACGACCTTCCTCGAAGGCACGTTCACTATCAGTGCCAGCCTGTCCATGATCACCAGGGAGTTTCGCGCTCCCTTGACCTCGGCCTTGTCGACCGCCTGCCCGAGCCGCTTGATGTCATTTCCATCGATCGATATGTCCCGGCTTGCCACCCGCTCCGCGGCGTGCTTGCTGAAGCTCAACCTGCTATCCGCCAGTTGCTGCTCAAATGACACGCCTGCCGCGACGGGCTTTACGCCCGAGGCCGGTTGCGCCGGTATCCCGACTATCCCGGGCGTCTCCTGCGCGCTATTGATTTCGTTCATCCTTGAACCTCCGGTTGCTACGCGCTAACCTGCGTTACTTTGTCGAGTGAGATCTCGCCGTCAGCCAACACGAGTACAACACCGTTCGAATCGTTTTGAATCGACTTCACCGTTCCTTCCAGCGTCGCGCCCGCGGTGGTGGTCCCCTTGACCGTCTTTCCGATCATGGAAGCGGCCTCGCCCATCGAGAGGCTGGTCTTCATGCTTTCGAGCTGGTCGAGCTGGCTGAACTGCGCCAACTGGGCTATGTAGTCCTGGCTGCTCGAAGGATCCAGTGGGTCCTGGTACTTCATCTGGGCAATCAGCAGCTTCAGGAACGCGTCCTGCCCCAGGCTGTTGTTTGACGACGTCGATGTGGTCGAAGTCGTGCCCGTAGTGCTTCCGGTTCCCAATATCGAACTCGCGTCTATCTGCATGCTTCACCTCCGTTTATACAACCATGTCTACTAAGTCCGAGGACCAACCGAGCGGTGCCTCCGCCCTCTGTGCTTCCAGCTCCACTGGAGCCGGGTGCCGGGTCCCCCGACCTGCTTCGCCTGTGTCCTGCCCGCTTCCACCGTGACTGGAATCAAGTCCAAGCTGCAGGCTGTCGACGTTGACGCCGAAGTTCTGGAGCGTCTGCTTCAGGCCGTCCGCCCCATTCCTCAGGAGGGCGAGCGCTTCGGGGGTGGAAGCGGTCACCTTTATGCTCACACCGGAGTTACAATCAACTTCGATCTTGAGCTGCCCGAGATTCGGTGGGTCCAGGCGAACCGTCGCTTTCGACGAATCGCCGTCCATGACGAGCCGGACTTGAGATATCACCGCATCCTCTACGTTGCCGCTCCTCACTGCAGAAGCGCTGGCGTTCGTGGTCGCGTTCGTCACCTGAGTCTTAGTGCTGGCGCTTTCCGCGGTGCCGCCGGCTGGCTGGGTTCCAGAACCCGACGCCTGGGCTGTGGACCGGATGTCCTGCCTGGCTCGTACCGACTGGGCCGCCTGGCTCCCACGCGCTGACTGAGACTCGGCCTTTGAGGCTCCAGTGCCTGCCACTTCCGCGTTTGTCGCCTGGACGGATGTCACGCGTCTGTTACCGCTTTTCGCCCCGTCGACGCGATCGACGACCGTATCGGTCCCTTTCGAGGCCTGGGTCTTCAACGTGTCACCAATCGACACGTTTCGCGCGGCTTTTTCCGTGCTTGCGACCTGAGCCGTCGTCACCGTGTCATCGCCCGTTACGCTCGCTATATCAGCCGTCCGTTGCGCTGAGCTCGAGAGACTGTTCACGCGTATGGCCTGCGAGCCGAGCCGGCTTTCGGGCACCGTCGACTCGGAGTCCGCCCTGGCGGATGCCGTCTGAGTGGCCTTCACGCTGCTCTGCGCGGACTTAATATCGACATGGGACCGCGAAGCGGACGCTTGCGACGCGCCTGGCTTCAAGCTCGAGTCCCGGTCGCCGACCTTCTCTGACGTCGCCCGGGCCGTTGCGGTTACCGTTGAGGCCCTCTGCGCTTCGAACCGACCTGTTCCTGTCAGCTCCTTTCCTGAAGAAGAGCCCGCGGAACCGGTTTCTACGGAGAGCCGGCCCGACGAGGCAACACACGTGAGTGGCTCGAACCGTGACGCTTTCGACGATCCATTGAGCACTATCGATTCGGTGGCCTCGGCGACAGTACCCGATGTGGCGCTTTTCGAGGTCGCCGTGGTCTTGACGGCCTTCGCGGTATCCGATGCCTGTCCCGTAGCCGCTATCTGTTGCAGCAGGACGCCGGCGCTCGCGAGTGTCGGGCCTCCACTTTTCAACAGCGATTCGAACGAGACTTCGACGGACTTCCCGGTCGATTTGAGCCGCCTCGCGCTATCCACTTTCCTGTCGGCCGTATCGGCCATGGGTAGCGTCTTTATCAATGCCATTCCTATTCACCTCCTTTCATCTGAGCCGTATCGTTCAAGAAACCTATAAGTATCTCCGCGCGCAGGCATAGTTCGTATCGTACTTGCCCTCGAGCTTGGAGATTTTCACGACGTCACCGGTGTGCGGCGCCTGGATGAACTGGTTGTTCCCAACGTATATCCCCGTGTGATACAGAAATCCCGTCCCTCCGTTTTCGCCGAAGAAGATCACGTCTCCGGGCTGGAGATTTGCCCTGTCCACGGGCGTACCCTTGGCCGCCTGGCTCACCGTGTAGTGAGGAAGGTCCACGCCGAACTGTTTGTACACGTAGGTGACCAGCCCCGAGCAGTCAAAGCCGCTGGGTCCCTCTCCACCCCAGACGTAGGGCACCCCGAGGTACTTCTCGGCCGCGGCCACGACCTGCTGGCCTTTCCCGCTCGATACGGCCGACTGTACGGCGCTCGACTGGTAAAGGCCGGTGCCCTGGAGGGTGGCGTCAAAGCTCGTACTACCGGTGCCCGTCGTGAGCGTGCCGCCCCCCGTGAGCGTGGCGATCTTCGCCTCGATCTCGCTTATTCTCGTCAGGACTCTGGTAACACCATCCAGACCGGCATCCAGCTCCTTCATACGGCGTTCATCTCATTGATGACATTGTTAATGTAAGTCTGCCCGCCACTCGGGTTGTACTTCGCGAGGATCTTCTGCGGGTCGTTTCCGTACCCGTAGCTCGCCACGAGCCTGTTGACCTCTGTTACGGCGTCTTTCCAGCTAGCGAAGCTCTTGCCCATGATCCCGAACGGGTTGTTCTGCCTGAAACAATCGCGGCCGCCCGACGACTCCGCCACCGCGATGGCAACCCCGAGCCTCCAGTCGATCCCATTGGCCTTCGCGGCCTGGAGGAACGTTCCGGTCTCGGCGGCGAGCCCGGAGTTGAAGTGCCTGCTCTGCATATAGGCGGTCAGGCGCTGTAGCTTCTCGGCATCGCCCGGGTCCGAAAGCGATACCGTCGTCGTGGATGATGTGCCGGTCATAGCGCTCGAGCCCGCCATCGCCGTACTGGAGGTCACAGTGGAATCTAGTACGGACGCGAAATCAGTCCCACCGGCAAGCGCCTTGAGGCGTGACTCTATGACGGCGATCCTCGCCTGTACCGCCTGGATTCCTGTGGTCGTCACCGTGAGCTTCCTTCCTTCGCTGCCCTCTGCCTGAGGAACCTGGACCCACCGACCTCGTCGAGAAAACTCTGCTCCTCGCGGCCAACCTCGTACATGTAGCGCTCTTTTTGCTTTTCCCGTAGCGTGTCTACGACTTTCCTGTCCTTGCTGGCCTCGATCATGATCTCGCGCTTCGATTCCATGAACGCGGTCGCGGCCTCTACCACCAGTTGCTGCGCCTCGATGTCGACGGCGAGGCACGCGCGGTGGTCGGAGTAAGCCTGGAGCTCAGCGGGGCTGAACGTTTCCGCGAGCGCTGTCCGCATGCCCGCGATTGCCCGCCGCTCCTCGCTCCTCAAGCCTTCAAGACGCTCGCACGCCAGTTCCCATACGTGAAGCGCATCGGCGAACTCCCGCTTGGCTGTCTCTTCTTTCAACACCCTGTAACGGCCAAGCGTCTCCAACCTGAACTTGAACTTCTTCACTGGGCTCCACCGGATATCTTGATAAGATTGTTGACAGCTTCCTCGTACGTGACCTTTTCACCCACGTCCTGCCTCAGATAATTGTTTATCGCGTCGATGTTGAGGATGGCCTGGTCGATGTCGGCGCTGGAACCGTGCTTGTAAGCCCCGATGTTGATGAGGTCCTCGCCCTGCCTGTATACCGCGAGATTCTTTCGCAGCCATGCCGCCGCCCTCAGGTGCTCCTTTGTGTTGATCGCCGAGGCCAGCCTGCTCACACTGTTAAGGATGTCTATGGACGGGTGGTGATTCCTGGCTGCTATCTCGCGTGAAAGTATGATGTGCCCGTCGAGGATCGACCGCGCCGTGTCTCCGATCGGCTCGTTCATGTCGTCGCCCTCGACCAGCACAGTGTAGAGCGCGGTGATGGTCCCGCGATCGCTCGCGCCCGCCCGCTCCATCAGCCTGGGCATCATGGCGAAGACCGACGGCGGATATCCGCGGGTGGCTGGAGGCTCGCCCACCGTCAGGCCTACCTCCCTTTGGGCCATCGCGAACCGTGTCACAGAATCGAGCATGAACAGGACATCGAGGCCCATGTCACGGAAGTATTCCGCGATGGTGANNAGCGTGCTCTTGCCGACGCCGCTTCCTGAGAATATCCCCATACGCTGTCCCTTGCCACACGTGAGAAGACCGTCGATCGCCCTGATCCCAAGGCTCAGGGGCGTCGTTATCTGCCGGCGGGCAAGCGGCGGAGGCGGCTTGTTCTCCACCGGCCTCATCTCGAGCATGCTGTCGAGCGGGCGGCCGTCCACCGGCCTGCCAAGCCCGTCCAGTACCCTGCCCTGGAGAGAATTTCCAACGGGCGCCTCCAGGGGACGGCCGAGCGCGATAACCCTGCTTCCCGGTGCAACCCCCTGGACAACACCCAGGGGCATCAGCTGTACGCTCGTACCCCTGAAACCCACGACCTCCGCGAGCAGCCGGCCGCCCGAGCCCCCTTCGATCTCGCAGAGCTCGCCCATGCAAACACCCGGCCCGCGGGCTTCTATGGAGAGGCCTACCATCCGCTCGACCCTGCCCTCATACTGCACCGGGTCGAGTGACGCGAGGCCGGTCCGGCGCCGTTTCAGCTTCTCGCTGAGGTCGCGGTAATCCCCCTCGTCAAGCACCTGTCTCTTCCCTTCCGGAGACAGACCTGACGGTCTTTTCCAACCGGCGGTCGAGGCGGGCGTCGATCGTCCCCGCCTGTGTCTCCACGATACAGTCGCCGTGCACCAGAGATCTGTCGTTCACCATTTCGAAGTCCCCGAGATCGGCCATGCTGTCATCGAGCTCCTTCCGGCGCTCTTCGATCGCCGCATAATCCTCGGGACTCAATCTCACCCTGAGTGATTTGCGCTCCGACGCCCGTGCGATCACATTTCGCACGAGGTCGACTACAGCGTCCGGGTTGACGTCAAGGTCGTGGAGCATGAGCTTCTCGGCTACCTCGACGGCAAGCTCCACAACTTCTTCCTCGAGAGCGGCGAGCAGCGAAGCCCTTCTGTTTTCGAGCCCCTGGCGCATCGTCTCGAGCGCCGTCACCAGGCTTTTCATCTCGGCGGCGGCCTGTTCCATGCCCTCCCGGCACCCCGATGAAAAACCATCCTGCCGCCCGTCCTGGGAGCCCGAGAAATAACCTTGTTTCCTGCCTTCCTCAAAAGCGTTGTCGAGCATGGCCCGTATGGCCGGCTCGGTGCGGCTATCGTCCCGCTCCAACTCCAACGAGTCCTCACTCACGTGCCGCGTAGCATAGAGAGGCGACGGCACGGGCACGGGGCGAACACCCATTATCTGCACCCCGCGAAGCACGTTGCCGCGCTCGGCGACACCGTCGAAGGCATCGGCGCCTGCCGTCATGGAACCAAGTTCGCGGAATGGCTCAGACGATGATATCGTTGCTGTCGCCTCCCCTCGCTACCACAATGTCGCCCGCCTCTTCCAGCTTGCGGATCACGGCGACTATGCCTTGCTGCGCCTCTTCCACCTGCTTTAACCTGACCGGCCCGAGGTACTCGATCTCCTCTTCCAACATCGCCGCGGCGCGCTCGGAGAGGTTCTTGACGATCTTGCTGCGCACGTCCGTCGATGTGCCCTTCAACGCCAGCGCGAGCTCCTTGGTCTGGACATCCTGGAGCACGAGCTGGATTCCGCGATCGTCGAGAGTGATGATGTCCTCGAACACGAACATGCGCTTCTTGACCTCGTCGGCAAGCTGCGGGTTGATGTTCTCGAAGCTCTCTATTATCGCTTTCTCGGTGGACCGGTCGACGTTGTTCAGTATCTCCACGAGCGTTGTAATGCCGCCGTGAGACTCTTCGGTGAAGTTCTGGGTCATGCTGCCTGACAGTTTCTTCTCCAGGATGCGCTCTATACTGAAGATTACGTCCGGGGACGTGCGGTCCATGACCGCAAGCCGCATCGCCACGTCCGACGCTGTCTCTTCGGGGAGCGTCGAAAGAACCTCCGCGGCCTTCGCCGAGCTCATCGTGGCGACTACGATGGCAATCGTCTGCGGGTGCTCGTTGGCGAGCACCGCGGCGACCTGCGCGGTGTCGATCTCCTTGACGAAAGCCATGGGAGTCACCTGGACCGTGGTCGAGATCTTCTCGAGGATCTCCTCGGCCTTTGACACACCCAGGGCTTTCTCGAGAAGGTCCCTGGCAAAACCCACGCCTCCGCCCTGAAGGCCCTGGAACGCGAGGCACCTCTCGTAAAACCCTTGCAACACGTGCTCTTTTTCTTCCTGCGAGATGTTTGTGAGGTTCGCGATATGAAGGGTCAGCGTTTCGATCTCGATGTCCGACATATGTTTCATGACCGCCGAGGAGATCTCCGGCGACATGCTCATAAGCAGTATTGCCGCCTTCTTGTCACCCGTCATAGAGTGGCGGGTGGAAACATCGATCTGCGACATATGACTACGCCTTCTCTTTCATGGTAGCGCGCAACATCTGTGCGACCTCTTCCGGTTTCTGTGACGCCAGCAGCTCGATCGCCTCGAGGACCGCGGGTTTGTTCACGCCTTCCAGGAGCGGGCGTGCCTTGTTAATCAGCTCATCCTGCGACCGCGGCTGGAGCCCCAGTTGCAGCGGAGAGGTCAGCGCATTTCCCGAGCCGCCGCCCAAAGCCATCTGTGCCTCACCACCGCCGATGCCCAGCGCCGGCAGGCTGGCCAGGCTCTTTCTCGCCTTCTTGAGTTTGCGCCACAGGATGAACGCGGCGATCAGCGCGAGGACCACGAGCCCTCCCGTCTTGGCGTACCCGGAGATCTTGTTCCAGAATGCGGCCTTCGCCGCTGCCTGGTTGGAGCTCTTGCTGGCGGTGTTGTCGAACTGGACGGTCTGGACCGAGATGACGTCGCCCCTGGTGTTGTCGAGGCCCGCCGCGGCGCTCAGCGTCTCCCGGAGCGCGCTCGCGTTTCTGGCTTTCACCGAATCGTCGACGAGCACCGCTACGCTGAGCCTCTTTAAGGTGCCCGCTGGCTGGGTTACCTGCTCGGTCGTGTGGTTGTTGTCGTAGGTGGTCTGCGCATCAGTCTTGTTGTATCCGTTGCCTGTCTGGCCCGTGGTGGTCGTGTAGTTTGGAATATTTGATGTCGTTCCCGGAGTGCCGGTAGTCGTGCCGGTCCCGTTTCCGTAATTTTCGTTGCTGGTGGTCTGCTGGCTCGGGAGGCCGTTCGTCCCCGCGGGAGTATAAGTGTCGACCTGGCTGGTCTTCGAAGTAAAATCGAGGTCGGCGTTTACCTTTACGACACCCTTGCCGGTGCCTATCACCTTGTCCAGTATGCCCTGGAGAGGGGCTTCCATGGCCGCCTCGTACGTCTTCGTCGCCGTGATCTGCTCGGATGTCATCGCTGCGCCGCCGCTTTCCCCCGACAGAAGAGCGCCGGTTGAGTCCGCGACCGTGACGTTATTGGCGTCGAGCCCCTTGACGGAACATGCGACCAGGTGCGAGACGGCGGCGACCTGTCCACCCGAGAGGGTGCCACCCGCTTTCATCGTAACC
The DNA here is from genome assembly GCA_003154635.1 of Actinomycetota bacterium. Lineage (GTDB taxonomy): Bacteria > Actinomycetota > Geothermincolia > Fen-727 > Anoxymicrobiaceae > FEN-727. The sequence goes on from PMDX01000059.1 coordinate 10,156, forward strand.
ATTACGGCCGCAGTCGTCTGTTGTTGGTCCTGGCTGAAGAGGGTCTCGTCCGGTTGGGCTATATGCACGACCGCGTCCTGAACCTGGTCCATCGACGCGATGGTCCTCGCGAGCTCGCCCTCGAGCGCCCTCTGGTAGTTGACCTTCTGGGTGAAGTCGCTCGCGCCGAAACTCGAGTTGTCGAATATCTCGAAGCCCACCTTGCTCCCGGCGGGCAGGCCGGCCCCGGCCAGCTGTATCCGCGCCTGGTCGACCTTGTTCGCGGCCACGAGAATTGTGGAGCCCTGTATCTGGTACGGGACCTTGAGCTCGTCAAGCTTCTTGGTCACGGCCGCCGCGTCCTTGCCGTCGAGGCCCGAGAACAGCACCTGGTACCTGGTCTTTCCCAGGAATGTGACGAGGAAGAACATGCCTGCGACAAGCACGAGTACCAAGAGCGCAGCGGTAACCTTCTGGCCCATCGAGTATCTCGCGGATATGCTCTTCAACTGGTTCAGGAACTTCTGCATGCTTCATTACCCCGCTTCGGCTAGACCTGCATGTGCATGATTTCCGTGTAGGCATCCACGACCTTATTCTTCACCTGCACCGACGTCTGCAGGGCCATGTTGGCTTTCTCGACGGCCAGGACCACCTGCTGGATGTCGGTGTTCTGACCTGTCGCCATTTGCGTTACCAACTGGTCGGCGTTGTCCTGAATGTTCGTCAGGTTGTTTATGGCGCTGGTCAGACCCTTCGAGAAATCCATGCTGCCCGCGGCTCCCTGAACCGCTGTCGTCTTCGCAGCCGCCGCTGCGCCCGTCACTGTTGCCGCGCCTGTCAATGGCGATATCTTCAACGTTGACCACCTACCTCAAAATATCCAGTGTCCTGGTCACCATGCCCTTCGAGGTCTCCATCGCCGTGGTGTTCGCCTCGTATGCCCGCGAAGCGACCATCATGTCGACCATCTCGGTCACGGCGTTCACGTTCGGCATCTCTACGTAACCGTCCGCCCTGGCATCCGGGTGACCCGGGTTGTAAACAAGTCGCAGCGCGCTCTGGTCCTGGGTGATGCCGGCGACCCGCACGCCCTGACCCTGTGAGAGGCTTGGGTCGGAGCTGGACCCCAGGATCGTGCTAAACTGCACCTGACGCCTTCGGTAAGGCCCGCCCTCGGTCGTGTGAGTCGTCTCGGCGTTTGCTATGTTGTCCGCTATCACGTCCATCCAGACACGGTTGGCGGTGAGGCCCGACGCGCTTATGTCAAAAGCGCTGAACATGCCCATTCCTAATGCCTCCCCTCGGTTATCACGTAGGTGTACATGCTGATCTTTGCCTTGAGAGCAGTGGCAGCCGCGTTATAAGAAAGCCCGTTCTTGGCGAGCTCCGCCATCTCCTGGTCGATGTTCACGTTATTGCCGTCACTGCGGCTGGCGGTGAGCGTGTCGACCTGCGACGTCGGCTGGAACGCTTCGATCTCTTCCTGTTGCTTCGTCGAACCGTCCAGGCCGTTCTGTCCGACTATCTCTGCGAGCTGGCTCTCGAACGTTACATAGCCCCGCTTGAAACCCGGAGTGTTGGCGTTCGCGATATTGTTGGCGATTGCCGAGTTGCGCGTCGAGTAACCGCTGAGCGACTTCGCCAGGAGCGACATCACCGGATCGTTGATGATCTCGTTGCTCATGGACTTGCACCTCCCTTCATCCCGGTCCGCCCCCTCCCGGGAGCGCCACCGGCGTCTACTAATGGACCGCGGTAGTCCAGTACGCTATCTCCTCGAGTATGTCGGCGTTCAGCTCGAACGCCTGGGAGACGAGGATGCTCTCTTCGAGACCCAGCACCTCGAGCGTGCTCTTGTCGAACTCGAAACCCCGTCCTGGCAACCTCTCCTTTCCGAGCAACCCGCTGGCAAGCGTATCGGCAACGTTCACAATCGCCGTCCCCTTTACCAGGTTCGGCACTTCTTCCACCCTGTGGTGGTACTTCATCAGCTCCACGAACCGTCCGGAAAGGTTCCAGTTCTCGGCGATCATCCCAGAGAGCTCCGCGTGGTCCAGCCCGCACACGCGCCGCTCGACATCGACCGCCTGGCAACCGCCGATATGCAGGGTCTGGAGCTCCTCCTCACCCGCGACTTCCCCGACGATGTCGGAGAGCACGATCTTGCCTATGTCGTGGAGGAGCGCCGCGGTCCTGAGTTCCTCCACCTGTTTGTAACCGGTCAACCGGCACAACCTCGCCGCCGCCGTTGCGACGCCGAGCGAGTGGATCCAGAGTGAGCCCTCTTCCATTCCGTACCCTTTGAGGTCCAGGTTCAGGATGTCGAAGGTTGAGACCGCCATGACCACCCTCCTCAGGCTCTGGATGCCTATGAGGGCGACCGCGGTGCTCAACGTCTCGACGCGTCGTGGAAGACCGTAATATGCCGAGTTGCTTATGCGCAGCAACCGCGACGTCAGGCTAGTATCGTTGGAGATGATCTCCGCCAGGTCGGAAAAGCTGCAGTTGGGATCGCGCGATTTCCTTATGACCTCGAGGACAACGGCATTGAGAGCCGGCATCCTCTCCACGGATCTCATCGCCTGTTCCTGTATCTGGCCTATGCTCTGTTGCAAGTCACCTCACCACCGGTCAATAAAAAAGGACAACAGCTTTTCTGTTGTCCTTCCGTGAACTGCCTGTAAATGCCCTTCTTGGGCCGGGCGCTCAAGTCAAACGATCCATGAAAGCCGGGCGCGGAAACCCCCGCCTGGCTGAATAGCCCTCCATCGCGGCCTTGCCGGCCCTTAGAGAGGACATCTCGCTCATAACGTCCTGCATGACTCTGGACATGAGCGAAACGTTCACTTCGTGCGCCGCGATAACGGCTTCAAACGTTTCGATCACACGAGCGTTCAAGTCACCAGAGTCCGGAAGACCTATCCGTTCCATGCTCCGGAAGATCTTCTCGTTCTCGTCCATGATCTGATCCGCCCTTACATACTCGCCCCTCAAAATCGCATCCCGCTCGGCGAGAATGGACTCTTTCAGCTCTTCGAGACAGACAAGGTACTCGGTGGCCGAGCCCTCGGCATGGAACTTGCTAGAGGGCAATCCTTATCGGCTCCTTCTTGTTCTCGCGCGCCTTGCGGGACGCCGCCTCCCATGCCTCGCGCAACTGGGCGACGAGGCCCCGGACCTCGGCGGAGATCGTCGGGTCTTTTTTTATGTTCGCTTGAACGAGCCGATAGTTCAGGTACTCGTATATCCTGTAAAGATCCTTGGCGATCTGCCCCCCGCGCTGGAAATCCAGCGAGGACATCAACTCGGACACGATGTTCTGGCTCCGGATTATCAGCGAGTTCGCCTCTTCGAAGTCCCCGGCCTCCATCGCGGTCTCGGCGCGGGCGAGGAACGAGACAGCTCCGTCGTAGAGCATGAGTATCAGCCTGTCGGCTGTAGCCGTCTTGACACTGCTCTGCTGGTAAGCCTGATGGTATGCTTGCGTCAATTCGGATCCTCACTTCTCTTATTTGAGGCTTGCGCTCATCCAGTTCGCGCTGATCGCCGTCACCTGCTGGGTGAGCCATGTGCCCTGAGTCTGAAGTTTCGACAGCGCGACTTCCATGTTCGTGAACTTCGTGGTCAGTTGTTGCTGCTTTGTCGCTATCGTGTCGTTCATATCAGAGATCTGTTTCTCAATATCCTTTATCTGGCCTTGAATATCGGTCTCGGTGCTCTCGAGCACGCCTCCGGTCTTCGTCTCCTCATCCATGCTCGACTCAACATCTTTCAACACTCCGGTCGTGGTGGCATCCTTCTTTAGATAGTCCGTCCCCGCCTGAAGGGTTGATTTGGCGTAAATTGTCAATCCCGGTATCAACGTCGTGTTTGTGCCACCGGCTGTTATTGTTCCCGTGCCTATCTGCGTCTCGGTCCCGCCTTCCACCGCGAAATAAGCGGTCAGGTTCCCGGACGCGTCCGATGCGATCCGGTACGTCCCGGCCTGGAGCTGACCTGACGACCTGCCCGTCACGCTATTTACACTGCCGGTCCCATCGCTCTGCAGGGTGGGCGTGCCGGTAAAAGCCCCGAGGATGTCCATTACATTGCTTGGGTTATCCTCGAGAGCGGTTGTGAAAGTGCTCTCATTAAGGGATAGCGTGGTCGACTTCGCCGCCGCAACCACATCGCCCGAAGAATCCGCGCCAACGGATATCCCGATAGACGAGAGATTGGTCTTGGTGCTCGTCAGTCCTACGGCGTTTTCACTTATCATCGTGCGGAGGCGGCTGAGCAAATCGCGCGCCTCTGCGTTGCCATTGAGCGTGCCCGCCGTCTTGGTGTCGGAGTCGTAGGCCGTATACGTGGCGAGGTCGGATACGGCGTCGTTGTATGCCGTGACGAAAGTCCGTGCCGTCGATACGGCTGTCGAGGTATCGCCGGTCACGGAAACGGTCGTGGGCACGTACGCAGTGCCGGCGGTGTTCATGTCGCTGACCGACACGAGGTGGAGCGTTACTCCCTGAATCGCACTTGAAACCGTGTTGCTGGCGCTGGTCATCACCTCACCGTTGTTGACGTCGTCTACCGAATAGGTCGCATTGGTCCCCAGCACCTGCGAGCCGGTGGTGCTGGCATACGTCGCGGCCAGGAAATTTCCCGAGACGTCCTGTAGCGAGATGCTCGACTGGCCGGTCGCCTTGGATGTCAGCACCAGCTTGTCTTTGTTCGAGTCATAACTGGCGGTCACCCCCGCCGAGGAGGAGTTTATCCTGTTTATCACCGTGGACAGCGAATCGTGGTACTTGTCGTAGTTGATATTCACGCCGTTGATGCTGAAAGTGCCCACAGCCTGCGCGCCGGTGGTCGTGCTGAGCTTCAGCGAATCGGGAGAGTCGGTAACCGAGAACGACATCGCACTCCCATTGGTCGGACTGTTGTCTGTTATCACCAACTTGCCGTTATTTGTGCCGCTGCTGTCGAGGACCGAAACCGTCACCGAGCCCGCGCCGCCGAGCGCGCTGTTGATCTTGGACTGAAGATCGGATGCGACGGTGGTGAGATCCGTCGTGCCCGCGGTGGTCGCGGCCAGGGCGCCGGTCGTGTAGCTCGTCCCGTGGTAGTTGAGTGTAAGCGTCTCGGACCCGACCAGGCTGAATCCGGCCTTTCCGGCGGTTGTCGAGCTTTCGACGATGCCGGTCTGAAGGGCGTCCTCTAGAGTGTTTGTCATTTTCGAGTTGTAGAGGTATGCGCTGGTAGACACCCTTGCGAGGTTGAACCCGCTGACCATCGTCTCGCCGGAAGTAGCCCCCCCGGCGCTTACAAGCGAAGAAAGCCCGGTGGTGGTGGTGCCCGAGACCGAAGTGATCGAGACACTACCTCCGGTCTTGTTGTCCGTTACGATCAACTTGCCATTGCCGGCTCCGGAGGAGTCGTCGACACTTACAGTAACCGACCCGGTGGAGCCCAGCTTGTCGTTTATCGCTGACTGTATCTGCGAGGCAAACGCGGTCAGGTCCGTGCTATCGGCAGTAGCTCCGGTTATCTTGCCCGATGTGGTTGTATAGCTCGTGCCGCCGAACGAGAAGGTGATCGTCGCATCCGAAGAGACGCTCCCGGCCACCTTTCCCTCGGCGGTGGCGCTCTCGGCTACCCCGCTCGTCCAGGCGGAGTGCGCATTCTGTCCGTACAGTCCGGACGCGATCAGGAAGTTGCTGGTATCCGAGCCGGTGCTGAGGTTGATGCTCCCATCGGCCTTGTACAGCTTCAGAAGGTTGTCCCTGCCCTGAGAATCTTTCTCCACGGAAGCCACTATCCCGAGTCCGGCATTGTTGATGTCGGAAACCAGGGAATTGATCGTTGCCATTTTGCTCGTGGCGCCACCGGCGCTCAATAATGATGAAAGCCCGGAAGTCTCAGTCCCGGCCACCGAGTCAACGCTCAGGTCGGTCAACCCTCCGGTTATCACGAGCTTGCCGGCTCCCGTTCCTCCTGAAGTATCGACCGAGACAGTCACAGACCCAGCGGAACCCAGTGCCGAGTTGATCTTTGTCTGAAGGTCGCTGGCTACCGAAGACAGGGTAGTTGTGCCCGATGTGGCGGCTGACAGAGCGGTGGTTGTGTAGCTCTTCCCCTTGAAGGTGAAGGAGACGGTGGAGTCCGAGGATATATTCCCGGAAATCGTTCCCGAGGTGCCACTGTTCTCCATCGCGCCGCTTGTCCACGCGGTGTTACCAATAGTGAACGTATGGTTGTTGATGCTGAACGTGCCGGCGGAAACAGCCGTGCCCATGCCGGCGTCCGCTAGACCGGAACTTGTCGATAAAGCATTGCCAAGGAAGCTCGTCGACGTCGCGGTCGTCGCGGTCGCCAGTTTGTATACCGTTACTTTATGGGTGCCGATCGTGGCCGCCGAGGTGGCCGCCGCAGTGACGGCACTTCCTCCCGATATCCCGGTTGCCCTTGAAAGGACGTTCGTGCTGTCGGCGAGGTTGGCGGCGGCCGCCTTCAAGGCCACGAGCTTGGTGTTGACGTCTCGTATCGCGGTCAGTTGCGCCGTAAGGGTGGCTTCTTTTGTCTGCAGCGTGGTAACGGGCTTCTTTTCGACAGCAATCAACTGGGTGATAATGGTTGACCAGTCTATGCCGCTCGAAAGGCCCGACAATCCCCCGACAGAGCTCGTGTAATCAGCCATGCTCCAGCTCTCCCATCCATGCTCGAGTCTTACGCAATCTGGACCCACCTATATGGTCGTGTCCAGCTTGTTTCCTTTTGCCAGGTCCACGGACTGCAGGAAGTCCGCTACCATGTCCAGGTATTTCTCCGGTGGTATTTCACGAACCACCTGGCCCGTGTCCGAATCGGTGAAACGGATCACGACCCTCTTGGTCGCCTGGTGGATCACAAGGTCCATCTTGGTCTGGCTCACAGCGACGGGTTGATTAGCCTTGGCGCTCGCCTTGCTGACTTCTTCGGGGACCCCGGTGTCGAACCGGGTCGCCTCGACCTCTTTCGCCGTCTTCTTCTCGACGTGCTGAGGCTTGCCTGTCAACTGTCCGTACGCCGCTCCCGCGATGCTCATTATGTTGTTATCCATGGCAATCACCCCCCACCCGTTCGGTTCCTTCCTTTCGGGTGGTCAGTAGTCCGCCTCGGCGGGGGCGGTCAAACCGCGGCCGCCCCCTGTTGGCGGAAATGGATATCTTACTTGAGCAACTGGAGTACGGTTTGCGGAACCGCGTTCGCCTGTGCGAGCATCGCGGTGCCAGCTTGCATCATGATCTGGTTCCTGGTGAAGCTTGTCATCTCGGCGGCCATGTCGACGTCCCTGATTCGGGACTCGGACGCGGCGACGTTCTCCTGAGTGACGCCCAGGTTGCTGATCGTGTGCTCGAGCCTGTTCTGGATGCCTCCGAGTGTTCCTCGGGTGGAGGCCACCTGCGATATCGCGGTGTCCAGACTCGCGATCGCGGCTTCCGCGCCAGCCTGGGTTCCGGTGTTGATAGAGCCGAGGCCCAGCGTGCTGGAGCTCATGTTGCTGATGCTGACGCCTATGGTCTCACCGTTGTTGGCGCCGACGTGCAGCGTCAGGTTGCCCGTGCCGACCGATATCGAACCGGTGCCGCTCGCCGAGCTTCCGATGGCCGCGTTCAGGCTTACACGGACGCCTACGCTATTGAAGGTTACGGCAGTGGTGTTATACCCGGTTGGGGCGGTCACGGCCTGCGTCTCGGTGCCGCCCGCGCCGGAGATGGTGAGCTGGGTGCCGCTCGCCGTCCAGGTCAGCGTGTAAGTGCCCGAGGCCGCGCCGATCGTCTCGACGTTGCTGAAACCGCCGCCAGCCGCGAGGCCGGTGGTGCTAATCGCAGCGCCCAGTGCGCCGTTCAGCAGAGCCTGGTTGTTGTACTTGGTCGACGTGACGATTCTGTCCAGCTCTGTCTTCAGCTGGTTCACCTCGTTGGAAACGGCTGTGCGGTCCGAGTCCTGCAGGGTGCCGTTGGACGCCTGAACCGCAAGGTCGCGCATCCTCTGAAGGATCGACGATGACTCAGAGAGCGCTCCTTCAGCGGTCTGAATCAGAGAAATGCCGTCCTGCGCGTTTGCGGAAGCCTGGTTCAGGCCGTTGACCTGTGCGCTCATCTTCTCGGAAATGCTGAGGCCTGCCGCGTCGTCAGCCGCTCGGTTGATCCTGAGGCCCGACGAGAGGCGCTCCAGAGACTTGGACAGCGCGTTGTCGGTATTAGTCAGGTTGCGGTGCGCGTTATTCGCGGCTACGTTTTGGTTGATCCTGAGACCCATTCGAAATCATCCTCCTTGATCCCGTTTGACCGGTGGCCCGGTCATTTCGGCTTCATGCCTTTTTGCCGGCTCTTTGGGGCTACCCGGCAAGCCCATCCTTGGACCCCTCGTTCCTGACCCAGTGGCATCACCGCCCTTCCTTGAACGATCAGCGAGCATCCTGCTCTTCCGCTGGTTTCTCGTACTCAATAGTCGTCCAATCCGTCTCCGGAACAATCCACCCGTTGGTTAGATCGGTGGGTCAATTTGGATGATTGACTGATCAATGGGATTTACCACCATGCTCAAGGGGGCACCGATCTCTTCGGTGTGAACTCCGGAAATCAAACCGGGCGGGGCTTTGGACCCCGCCCGGTCAGCCACCCAGCCTTTTAGACTTTTACTTTCGTTTCCGGTCTATGCCACAGCTGAGTGTGCTGATGACTGCGTTTCGCAGAGAGTGCTCAGGAGTTCGCTGAGCTCGTTCTGGACTTCCTCCGACACCGGGGGAAGGACGCTCAGCCAAAGGAATACTGCGTTCTGGAGTAGTCCGATCTGCCTGTTGTTGAGATTCATGGTCTCCCTCCTTGGATTAAAAACTTCGACCAATCCCTGGGTGGGCCCGGGGCTCCTCTCCGTTGGCGCCCCTGCGCCCTTAGACCATCATCCTTGACAGTTCCATGCACACCGGTGTTCCGTTTACTTCATTGTCGGGGAAATAAAAAACCATCTTCCCTGACGTTTCGAACCCGGATATCCGGCCCGGGTTGCAATCCATTGCGTCCCTAAATCCTTGCCGGCTGTATGGCCCGCCGGCCCTCCTCGATCCCTAAGATGCTGTCCTGACCCTGAAGCATCGACCTCCTTCCTGGCCGTCGACTCCCGCTCCGGCCTACGATGCTTTAACAGGATTATCGGCCGATCTCCCCCTGGCTTAATCCATCATTGGGATTACATCTGGTGGATAAATGGCGCCGGATGGTCGACAGGGCCTCAACTCAGGTCTCAACCCTGGTTCCAAGCGTGGCCATAAGGTCATTGGCCTCTTTGAAGGCGGGATCCGCCTCGTCGGTCACCGAGAGCAGCGTCCGGCACAAGGTCAGGGCGTCGACAACGAGGTCCGCGTTCGCGTATAGGAGAGCCAGGTTTAGAAGTGAAGGCACGTGTTGGGCGTCGCTCAAAAGGGCTTTCTTGAGCTTCGCCTCGCAGGCGTTGTAGGCTCCATCGGCGTACAGGAGGCACGCGAGATCGGAAAGGACGTCCGGGTCTTCCGGAGTGGTGTCCTCAATGAGCCTGGCGAGCCAGATCAACGTGTCGATGGAACACTCCGTCTCCGAGAAGTCTTCCAGCACCTTTCGCATGGATATCACGTTTTCGGGCTGCGGCGCCGCTCCCGGCAGTTGCATGATCTTATTGACCGCCGCCTCCAGGTCACCGACCTCCAGCAACTTCGAGACTTCCACGAGCAGGTCGGCCGTGATGAGCGCCGCGCTCTGGGGGCTGCTGGTCCCGGACATCTCCCCCTCGCCGACGTCCTGGTGGTGCACGTAGGTGTCCATCGAGATGAGGATCGCCGTACCGAGGCTCACGGCCGACTGCTCTATCAGCTTGAACGGTTGAGTCCTGAACCCGTCGGGGTCGCTCCGGTACGCGTTGATTATCACCACGTTCGGAACTGCGGTGAAGATGTTGCTCACGTAGGGAGCTCGCTTGCTCCTGCCATGATTCCGCAGGAACACTGCGCGGGAGTAATCCTCTAGTGAGGCTCCGAGCCCTCCGTACGTCCGCTTTATCGAATAGCCCTCGGGCCCGTTGTTCGAGATCGCCATTACGATCGAGCCCGCCTGGCGGGCGGCCTCCGCGAGGCGGCCCGCGGCGCCCTGTGGCGAAACGGCGTCGGCGGCCATGAACACGGTTACGCCCGCCTTGTGCAGGGCGCCCGACTCGACAAGCCGTCCCAGGACCTCGCCGGAAGACTCCGAAGGGCTTCCCGAAACGTCCAGCCCCGCGTGGATGCCGCTAACGTCGTCGCGCAGTGCCGCGACATCTCCGACGAGTTTGATAGCGGAGGGCCTCATCCCCGCAATTCCGTTGAGCCAGAGCTTCCTCGGGATGCCCACTACCCTCCCGTGCACTAATAACATATATCCGCGAGGGTCGGTCGCGTGGCTATAGGGAAGCACTTCCGGGACAGCGCCGTGCCGTGCCTTGAGCACGCATTCCTCTCCTGTCGCAAGATCGAGCGCGAGGTACTCGGCCGCTTCCGGCTCGCTTGAGAAGAGCACCTGAAGGGGCACGTACCGTTCATCAACGGTGGACCCTATCCTGAGCGGCCTCTCCGAATGGACGACGCTCCGGTTCGCGCCGCCATCGCTGACGAGCTCCCTGAGCCTCTCCCTCAGGAATCCTCGTGACATGTTGTCGAGATAGAACGCGTGCAGCTCTTCCCCTATCCGGTGGCGCAGCCCGGCGTCCTTGATGAGCCTCGAGCTTATCTGGGCAAACTCCTCCTCGTCAGCCGCCATAAGCGGGTACTCCGGCGGGAAATAGTCCGGGTCGACGTTTCTGCAGGCGAACCCCACTAAGGGGAGCCTGCACAACATGGCCTCCAGACGCACTAGCCCACCGACTATCGGTATCGTCTCTATGACAAAATCGGCGGCTCCGTAGTACTTCGAGCTGTCGTGTCCGGGCATGAGGAACCGGTCCTCGTAATGCGCGTAATCCGGCATATTAAGCTTGAAGTACTCACGCGGGATCTCCCCCGTGATCAGTATGTGGTAATGGTCGGGGTTATCATCCAGGATCCGCCGCACCACCTCGAAGTAGTCGAATATCTTTCCCTCGTCATCCCCCTCGGGAAGCAGGTCGATCTCGGACCCGGGCATCACCTTGAAGAAGCTTCCGACCGAGATCGAGACGGTGGCCGCCCCGGGTATGCCGAGCTCCTCCCTTGCCTCTCTACGGTCGCGCGGAACCAACTCGGCTGTCATGTGGACCACGCGGCTGCCGTCGATCTTTCTGTTTACGCGAGAGACCTCGCGGGCGAGGTCGCGGTATTCCACGAGGTAGTCGATGCAGTCCCTGCCCAGCCAGAACGAGTGATCGGCGTGGTTGAAATAGATGACCGTCGGTTTTTCCTCGAGCGCGGAGATAGCCACCGGGGCAGCCACCTCGAACGGGTGCGGGAAGAGGAACAGCAGCTCGGGCGTCTGCTCTTCGAGATACCTGTACAGCGTCTCGGCCTTCTGGAGCATCGACAGCTCGCGGGTAAGGCACAACGTCTCGACTCCCATCTTGTCGAGCTCAGAGGAAAGCCGCGGATAAGACAGGGGCCTGTCGTCCAAGGCGGTCACGAATACGCCGATCTTCCAGTCGTCATCCCTCAACAACCTTATCCATTGCCTCATCACTTCTGAGTGCCCGCCTACGTCATACAATGCACTCGCGATAAATACGGCCTTACGCTTCTGGCGGGGTTTCCCGCCTGTTGTCGGCGACTTGAACCGGAAGAAGGCGCCGATGCTTGCCAGCACATCGTCCAGGTCCTCGTCGAACCACCCGATGTTCTTGTGGTCGGAGGTCTGCTGCGACCAGCCTATTTCGGCGGCGTGGTACGCGCATTGCATCGCGACGTTGAATTCCTTTTCCTCCAGGGCTTTCAACGCGTGCCGCTTGAAGTCGAGGAATTTGAAATATGCGTTTTGCTCTTCTCTTCGCACTTCTCAGCCCCAGTTCGGCGTTGCCGTGTTGAGCAACGTTGACGCGTGTTTCTGCTTCAAGAGGGCCGCATAGAGACCTTCCCAGAGGAAGGAGAAGTCGGTCACGTCCCACAACCTTGCCGCCGCGAGCGCCTTCAGACCCATCGCCCGTCTCGCGTCCGGGTTCTCTATGAGGAAGGTGAGTCTCGAGAGCCACTCCCGGGGCCTCGAGCACAAAAAGCCGTTTTCGCCTTCGGTTATCAATCGTTCGTAAGACGCGGCCGGGCTTGCAAGAAACGGGATGGCCAGCCTCCCGTATTCGATGCCCTTGAGGTGGCTTTTGCACGAGTTGAACCTGTTGTCGACAAGCGGCACGAGGCCTATGTCGAACCGCGTCAGCGTCTCGGGGTACTCGTAGAAGTTTACGGCCGGGAAAAAGATCTTCTGGTCGTCAGGTATCCCCGTCAGTGAATCGAAGATATTCTCCGGACCGCCGATAGCGACCTGGACGAAAGGGTATTTCCTGCAAATCCTTTCGAGCGTGCTCATGACTATCTTGAAGTCCTCCACGTGCGACTGCGAGCCCGCCCAGCCGATGACCACTTTGCCGTCATCTTCGCGGCCCGGCCGGTCCCAGTGCTCGTCGGAGAAATCCGTGCAGTTGGGAAGCGGGAACATGTACTGGTTGTAAGAGCTGTAAAGCTCGGCGAGCTCGCTCGTGGCCACAGTGACGGCGTCGGCCTCCTTCATGCACTGCATCATCAGTCCGATCTTGCCGTCGCGGAACTCCTCGAAAGCGGGGTTCTGGGCGGGAATAGCCTGTATATCGTCGTCCATATCGTAAACGCGCACTTTTCCCGCTTCTCCGAGCTTGCGCATCAGGTCGAGCGCCCGCTGTGATTGGGCGAGCTGGAATACGTAGAGATCGTATGAGAGGTCCGGGACATCGTCGATGTCAACCGCGAGATCCTCTGTGAAGAGCACCTCGTTTCCGCGCTCCTCAAGCTGTTTCCCCGGGTAGAAACACCTGTAGAAACCGCCACCCTGATAGTTAGCGAAAATGAAGAGTATTCTCACCCCGCACCTCTCTGGCTAGATTTACAGGCTTCTGCTTAGGCTATTAATACTCCCGCTCGCCGGGCGGCAAATCACCCGAAAGTTCGCCGGACACTGGACGAAAGATTGAGCCTGCGGAGCGAGCGTGAAGCGGACCGCATTTGGGCGCCTGTCATCAATATATCCACGCGCAATGGTTCGCATGACCGATTAGAAGGCCGGCAATGAGGCATTTAATTACTTCGAGAAAATCCATAGTTCGGGGTGGTGGTCGCAGTTCAAGGGTGCATTCGCTCCAGCGCCACCGTAGGGTGAAACCAAGGACGTGCCGGCCAAAGAAACGCTGTTGGAGTACCGGCCGGACCTATCACCAGGGCAGCCGCTGTGCACTAGTTCCAGGAGAGATACATTGAATGGCGAGTACGAAAAGCCGGTAAGGGCCGGCGTCATAGGGGCGGGATACATGGGCAGGCACCACCTGAGGATTCTCGGCTCGCTCCCGTCAGCAGAACTGGTAGGCCTGTCGGACATTGACTCGGTCGGGGGAAGAGAGCTGGCCTTGAGCCTGGAGACCCGCTTTTTCAACAGCACGCGCGACCTGTTCGAAGAGGTCGAATGCGTTGTGATCGCGGTTCCGACAGAACTGCATTTCGAGTTCGCGTCATCGGCGCTTTACGCCGGAAAGGACGTCCTGGTCGAGAAACCTATCTCGAGCACGCTGGTTCAGGCGCGCGAACTGTGTGACATAGCGAAAGAAACGGGGTCCATCTTCCAGGTCGGCCATGTCGAACGTTTCAACCCGGCGTGTCTGGAGCTCCAGCGCCTCGTCACAAACCCTTTCCTCATCTCCTGCGAGCGCCTGAGCCCCTACCTGGCCTCCTGGGTAAAAGATACGGGCGTAATTCTTGACCTCATGATCCACGACATAGATTTGACACTGAGCCTGGTCGGCAAGGAGGTCGTTCGGATCAACGCGCTTTCGAACTGCATTAAGTCGGAGGCCGAGGACCACGCGATCGCGCAACTCATGTTCTCTGACGGCACGATGGCCAACCTCGTGTCGAGCCGGATAAGCCAGGCTAAGGTCAGAAAGATATCCATTACCCAGCCCGATGAATTCATCTGCGCGGACCTTCTCAAGCAGACGATCGCGGTGCACCATTTCATATCAAGCGACTACTTCTACGACTCGAGGATGGGATACAGGCAGGAGACCGTTACCGAAGTGCCGTACCTGAGCCGGTACGGCGAGCCGCTCAAGCTGGAGGTCGAAGAGTTCATCGACTGCGTCAGGACAAGGGAAAACCCCCTGGTTGATGGTGAAGCGGGGTTCAAAGCCCTGGAGCTTGCTCTCGGCATCATCGACTCCGCGGGATTACTCAAGGTGAATTCATCGTTCATCATGAACGAGACCGGGCAGATCACCCCATCACGGATCAACTGAGCCGGGCATGAAAGACCAGATCTTGAGGGCGGTACCTGGAGGCCGCCTGAGACCCGGGCCCGGAGAGACCCGGCACTGGAAGTGCGCGGTAACGGGACAGGAAAGGAGCAAGAGCAAGGCATGGCTTGCGACTTCTCTATAAAGCACTACGAAGAAATACTCGAGACAGCGAAGAGGCTCGGTTACGGGTTCTGCGACTTCACCGGGAAGCGGCGCACGCCGGGCAAGAAGCTGTACCTGCGGCACGATGTCGACCTCTCCCTGGCAATGGCCCTGGAGATTGCGCGCGTGGATCACGCGCTCGGGGTCAGCTCCACGTTCTTCGTGCTCAACGAATGTGATTTTTACTCCATCCTCGACGGTGAGACTATCGACCAGGTCAAATCCATAAGCGACCTGGGGCACGATGTCGGTCTCCATATCGACGTCCGCGACACCGTCAGCAGGGGCGCGGACCTCGAGGAGTTCGTCTCGCGGTCTATAGAGCTGTTCAAGACGTTTCTACCCGTCGAAGATGTTGTGGCCTTCCATATCCCCGACCCGGAGATCCTGCACCTCGAGTTCCGGCGCTTTTCCTGCACGTACGAGCCCCGGTTCTTCAGCAACATCGAATATATCTCTGACAGCGCCAGGAACTGGAGAGGTGAGTGCGCCTGTTCGAGGCTCGAGCGCGCGAAAGGTGATGTCCAGCTGCTTCTTCATCCGTTCTGGTGGGTTGCCGGCAGCGACTTCATGTCGGCCGGGGCATCCGTCCTTGCGGACGAGATCCGCCACACAAAGCTCGTCCTGGCCAAGAACGCCCCACCCATAGGTGTGCTGGACATCGGCGCGGAGGCTTGAGAGTGTTCACGTACGGCGACCTGGTAGCTTTTCTGCGGGACCTGGAGCTCTGCCGTCCGCAAGCCCCGGATGATATTGCCGCGCCGATAACCGGGTTCTCAGCGATTGACCGTTCGCTTCCGGGCACGCTCTCGTGGTCGAGGTCGACCGAATCGGACCTCTCACAAGTAAACTCCCTTGCGGTCATAGTCCCCTGCGGAGCCCGTGTCACCAACCCCGGCGGCATCGCAATAATTTATTCACACAGTCCGAGACTCGCGTTCGTCAAGGCGATGGAGAGATTCCTGCCGGCCGAAGAGAATTCGGGAATATCCGATGAGGCGCACGTAGAAGAAGGGGCGGTGATCGGCGAAGGTGTCGAGATCGGCCCGTATGCGTATATCTCCCCAGGCGCCAGGATTGGCGATGGCACTATCATCCGCGCTAACGTCAGCATCTACGGAAACGTCACTATCGGCTCGCACTGCCGAGTGCACAGCGGAGTAGTTATCGGGACGGACGGATACGGATACGAACGCGAGATCGGCACCGCCTGCAAGTTCAGGCACATCGGCGGGGTCGTGATTGGAAACGACGTCGAGATAGGAGCCAACACCTGCATCGACAGGGGAACCCTCTACGACACCGTGGTCGAAGATGGAGCCAAGATAGACAACCTGTGCCATATCGCGCATAACGTCGTAATAGGAAAGAACGTACTCGTGATCGCGTGCTCGATGATAGGTGGTTCGGCCCTCATCGGCGAGGGGGCGTGGCTGGCGCCCGGCGTGCGGATCCGTGACGGAATCACGGTCGGGCGGGGAGCGACGTGTGGTATGGGCGCCGTTGTGGTAAGAGACGTCGGTGATGAAGAAATAGTCGCGGGTGTCCCCGCAAAACCCTCGGCCCGGTTCAAGAAACCGGATTGAGCTCCCTCGGCCCGGTAGAATCACGATGTTTGGAGGCGGATATGGGGAAATGTCGCTTAGAATACTGGAATCAGTCCTTCGAATGGTCTAAGCCGGATTCACGCTTCCGGCGGATACTGGATGTGAAATGAAGAGAATCCTTGTTACAGGAGCCGGAGGTGCTCCCGGCTCCAATTTCGTGGACTGCCTGAGGATGGCAGGCGAAGAATTCTACATCATAGGCTGCGATTCCAGTGAGTATCACCTCGAGCTCGCCGGGAATCTGGATGGGAAATACCTCGTTCCTCGCGCCGATGATCCCTGTTATCTCGAGGAACTCCGCAAGCTGATCGAGCACGAGAAGATAGATTTCCTTCATCCTCAACCGGACGTTGAAGTCCTGGCCATCGCCGGAAACATACAGTCGTTGGACGTGAAGACTTTTCTCCCTGACTTTTCGACAATCGAGCTTTGCCAGGACAAGAGCGGTTTCAATGCTCGCTTGCGAGAAGCGGGGGTTCCTGTTCCGGTATCATACAGGCTCGAGTCCAGAGAGGATCTCGAGCTCGCTTTTCGTTCGCTTACCGCTGGAGAACGAACACAGGAGAAGGCCTGGATCAGAGCAGTGCAGGGAGCCGGGTCAAGGGGAAGTCTGCCTATCTATGATGTCGATCAGGGGCACCAGTGGATAGACTTCTGGCATTCTTCGCGTGGCCTTTCTTACGAGGATTTCATGCTGAGCGAGTTCCTGCCCGGCAGGGAATTCGCGTTTCAGAGTCTCTGGAAAGACGGCGCGATAGTGACATCACAGGCCAGGGAGAGACTGGAATACCTGTTCGGCAACCTGACTCCTTCCGGCCAGTCTTCAAGCCCTTCGGTGGCCAGAACATCACACGACGAAACGGTAAACCGTAACGCCAGTCAAGCGGTAGAGTCGGTTGACGGTAAAGCAGGGGGTGTTTTCTGCGTAGACCTGAAAGAAAACTGCGCCGGGATTCCCTGCGTGACAGAAATCAACTGCGGGAGATTCTTCACAACCAGCAATTTTTTCGCGTCAGCCGGATCCAACATGCCTTACTCTTATCTCAAGCTGGCGTTCGGAGAGAAACTCCCGCCACTGCCACGCTTCAACGCGGTAGAGGCAGGGCTCTATTGGATCAGAGGAATTGATATGGGGTTCAAGCTCGTCAGGGATGGCGAATGGACGAGCCGAAAGATCTAGCATCAAGACTGAGGAAGGACCACTCGATTCAGTGCCTGGTCTTCGATTTCGACGGTGTCATCGTTTCTCTCAACACCGATTACCCGGCCCTGAAAAAGGCACTTCGCCGGTTCAGCCTGCGAGATATCGGGGCGGACATCGCATTCGATCCTCTGATCACCGGGCTAGAGCGGCTTGTGGCGCTCGGTGGTGAGAAGGCGCTCGGTGGTGCCTATTCGATGATCGAGGAATTCGAGTCAAATTGTCCGGGACGCCCGAGTGTCAATCATCCGATCGTCGACCTGATCGGGAGCGAAGCCGGGACGAAGAAGGTTGCTGTCTTTTCTTCTAACACGAGGAAGACAATAACCCGTCTTCTCCGTGAGATCGGCATTGAGGAGCTTTTTGACGTCATCGTTGCGCTCGAGGACGTTTCCAGACACAAACCAGACCCGGAGGGTATCAACAAGATCCGTGAGTCTCTGTCCATGGATAGAGACAGAATGATTTACATCGGCGACCGCGCGGTCGATATGGAAGCGGGAAGGAGAGCCGGGGTGAAGTCGATCTTGATACCTGACTGGTTACCCTGATTCTTCATTGATTCTCGACGAGGTCCCTGCCCGAATGACTCTTCCACGAATCAGTCCAAGCACCGGTTGAGTAATGACATTGAACCCGCCGGATTAAGATGCTTCAACCCGGACGCTACCCTGGATTTTCAGCCGGGCGCCGGTCCTCCGCATCACCTCGAAGGGAGATCAGGTAAGGCGAAACCTTGAAGAGCAGCGCATCGGAAGATTCCCCTGGTTCGAGCCCGAAGCTCGCGAGCAGGTCCGCGCGACCGGCCAGTGACCTCGCCAGCCCTACAAGGGTCTCCATCTCGAAAGCGCCATCTTTCGCCGCCTCCACAAGTGCGGCCTTAGACCTGCTCCATACTGGAGAGGCGCGGCCGCCGCCCACGAGTGAAGCCCGGGTCATGAGAAGGAGGAAGTACGAGCGCAACGCCTCCGCAGCCTCCACGCCCGAGCGCCCGAAGCCGAACCTGCGGCCGAACAACGCCGTGCGGCAGTAAAGCGCCGCGACCGAATCGAAGTCAGGTGGAATTATGTCGCGAAGGACCTGTCTCGCATCGGTGTTGAGCGGCTCGCCGGTCTCCCAGACGGTCCGGACAAACTCGGGCCTGCGCCTGAGGAGGCAGTACGCGCAAACGGCAAACAGGACTTCCAGCAGGTTGTCGTACTTGTACCTGGTCGCGGCGGCCGATTCGAGCTTCGCGCGCAGATCGTCGGAATCGCTCCCCGGTATCAACCTGCGTCCCTGCTCCAACATCACCCGGAGCGCTCTCATTTCGTCGTTCCACTGTTCCAGGCTAGCCATCGTGAAGAGCGAGTTCTCCAGGCCCTCCATCTTAAGCACCTGTTCCTCTATCTCCTTCGGCCCGAGCTTGGCTTTCTCGCCCTCCCTGGGACCCCGGTAAGACTCGGTGAAGACCCACAGGTCAGCCGACGAGTAGCGCGGTATGCTCACCCTGTATATGACCGAGTTGAGCAAGACCTCGAACATCTCAGGCCTGTCGCGCTCAATGAGGTATTTGAGCGATGTGAAGAAGTGCCTGTCGAAAGCTTCGAGGTACGTTAGATCAAAAGAGCCTTCACGTGCCGAAACGCTGAATACAATGTCCACGTACCACTGCGAGAGGGTAGTGAAGCCGACATCGTCGCGGCGCTCCAGGGCCGCTTTTCCGACGTCCGTGAGTGTTGTCAGGAGCTGTTCGACGAACATGTCCATTTCTGGTTTCCGGGCGATGTCGTCCAGGAGTGCCGTCACCAGGTTGGTCGTACAGCCGCTTATCTCGAGGTTGTCCGCTTTCATTGCGGCGCCGTGTATTCGCAGCAACTGATCGATCGCCGTAGAGAACGAGTTGTCGGCCAGCGGGCCGGACAGGCCGGCTGACTTCGCCGCCGCCATTCCCCGCAATTCGAGCGCGCCCTGCGGCCTGGCCGCTGGCGCTCCGCCGTGAACCTTTGCTCCGCTTTCGAGGAGTCCCTTGATGATCTCCTCCAGCCTGCCGAGCGAAGCAATGACCCGGGCGTTCTTGTTCCTTCGCTTCGCCTCGAAGACGAGCACCTCGGTAATGCCTTCGATTGACTGCGCGAAATCGGTGCTCTCGTCCGTGCTCATACCCTCCGTCGCGGCGATCTCGGCCTCTCTAAAGAGCTTGTTGAGGATGTACGTCGTGTCCGTTGTGTAGCGTTTCAGCAGGATGTAGAACCTGAACAGTCCGGCCGCGATAACCAGAAAGAAAGCGAACACCACCCAGGTGAATGCGGTCCATGCGTGCGAGAGAGCCCCTGATGTCCCAAAGAACCTGAGCGTGACAATTAGGACTATGTTGGCCATCAGCATCGCTGGAAGCCACTTTATCGCTCTCTCCTGAGAAAACTTCCTGGAGATTATCTCGGACTCGTACAGCTCGGAGATCCGGGAGACGATGTCGAGGCTCAGCGGGATTGCAATCGCGATTATCGTGGTTTCGAAGGCAAGGGTGTAGGTAAGAAACTCGGGTGAAGGAGAAAGCGCTGCGAACGGCAGCCTCGAGAGGCCACCAGCCAGCGCTCCCAGGACGAGAGAAGAGGTCATATCTCATCCTCCCATCCAGACCTCGAGTAAAACTCCACCACTCGCTCGAGCTCTACCTCAAACCTGGCAAGGGCGTCACCGGCCTCGTCGGCCATATCGCCCGTGAGAGCCTCTATGTTTTCCGCGGCCTCGTGGGCGCCCGTTGCTCCGATCTGGCCCAGCGTCCCCTTCAACGAATGGGCAGCCCTCGCCGTGGCCTCCATGTCTCGCTCCGAGACGCCCGCGCGCAGCTTCTCGAGCTTCACCTGGTAGTCTTCGAGGAACAAGGAAACGAGTTCGGCCAGCAGGTCTTTCTGTCCTTTCAGCATATAGACGGCCCTGGCGGCATCAACGGGATTTTCATGTCCGCTGTCGCCACCGTTTCCATCGCCCTTCGGATTGCTCTCGGCCGTGAAAGCTTCAGCCCCGTAGTTGCTGAGGTGCCTGGGTGGTTGCTCTATCGACAGGTGGCGCTTGATGATCTTGCTCATCTCGTTAATGCGTATCGGTTTGGCCATGAAGTCATCCATGCCGGCGGCCTCGCATCGTTCCCGGTCGCGCTTCATCGCGTGTGCCGTCATCGCCACGATCTTGATGTGCTCTCCGGTTTCCTTTTCTCGCTCGCGGATGATGGCAGTAGCTTCGAGGCCGTCCATCACCGGCATCTGCAGGTCCATCAGCACGAGGTCGAAGTCCTCGAACTCGAGCAGGTCGAGCGCCTCGCGTCCGTTAGTGGCGAGAATGACCTCCTG
>PMDX01000059.1:30904-61338 GCA_003154635.1 Actinomycetota bacterium
ACCCCTGTCGCGGGTGCCGAGCTATCCTCTTTCACGGGCGAGCGGGAGGCGCCCGCGTGCGCAATCGCCTCGTGCATGGCGGAAGCAAGCTCGCGGATACCGATCGGCTTTGTGACAAAAGGGGCGGCGTAGAGGTCCTCAAGCCGGCTCGACTGTCGCTCGATGGCCGTCAGCATCAGAACCGCGGCTCCGGCAAGGGTCCTGTTCTCCATCAACACGTTCACTATGTCAAAGCCCGACACCCCCGGCATTCCCGCATCGACGACGGCCAGGTCGAAAGGCACGCCGTTTTCCCTCGCCCGCTCCAGCGCCGAGAGCGCCGCGGCGCCGCCTTCGGCGGGCACCGGCCGCATGCCTATCATCTCGAGTTGCTTTCGTAGCACCTCGCGGTTTTTCTCGTTGTCGTCGGCGACCAGAACGGAAAGCCCCGCGAGGTCATTGTACATGGCATCCGCGGTCAGCCCTTTGGCGCCTTCCAGAGAGCGGAATCGGGCCGTGAAGTGGAACGTTGTCCCGCTGCCGAGCTCGCTCTCGACCCAGATGTTTCCACCGAGGAGGCGGACGATCCGGGTGCTGATCGCAAGGCCAAGGCCGGTGCCGGCATATCTTCGCGTGAGCGAGCAATCGACCTGGGTGAAAGGTTCGAAGATCATCTTGAGCTTGTCGCCAGGAATCCCAATGCCTGTATCGGACACCCGGAAGTGGAGGGTCATGGACTCTTCGTCCTCTTCCTCGACCGCCACCTCGACGACGATCTCTCCGCGCTCCGTGAACTTGATCGAATTCCCGACGAGGTTTATAAGGACCTGACGGAGCCTGTCGGGGTCCCCCTCCAGGATGGCCGGGATGTCCGGGTGAAGCGCGAGTACGACCTCGAGCCCTTTCTCGTGGGCGCGCAGGGCAAGGGTCTTTATTGTTGAGGTTACGATGTCGAGTACGTCAAAGGTGACGCTCTTCACGCGGATCATCTCAGCCTCGACCTTGGAGAGGTCCAGGATGTCGTTGATTATCTCGAGAAGTGACTCGGCTGAGCCTTGCAGCTCTTCCACGTACTCCCTCTGCTCCGATGTCAGCGATGTGTCGAGCAGCAGGCTGGCCATGCCGATTACGCCGTTCATCGGTGTCCGGATCTCGTGGCTCATCGTCGCAAGGAAATCCGACTTGGCCCGGGCCGCTGCTTCGGCGGCGTCTCGCGCTATCTCAAGGGCTCTTTCGTCCCGCTTGCGCTGGACCGCGATCGCGTACATGGCGGCAAGCCTGTTGACCAGGTCCAGGTCCCTATCGGTGTAGTCGCGAGGCGAGTTGCAGAGGACCACCTGGCCCACCAGCGTGTCGCCTATCATCGCGGGGACGGAGACAAACCTGTGGATATCCGGATGGTCCAGGGACAGTACGTCCGGACTCACGTCCTGTCGCGGCTCATTCGAAAGCGTCGGGAGCTGCCCGCTGAGAAGCCAGGCCGGCATGCCGTCGCTTTCCTCGAATACCACCGCCGAACCCTCCGGCTGTGGGCTGGACAGCCATATTTCCGTCGTGAAAGCGGGCGCTACCAGGGCGCCCGTCTCGCGGTCGATGTAGCCCACTAGTCCCAGCGGGCTGCCGGTTAGTTTCCTGGCCTGGTCAAGTACGAGGCGGGACATCTCCTCGACAGTCGCGGAGCTCAACAGCTTTCCGGAAGCCTCCGCCAGCGCCTGGTTGGCCTCGACCTCCCACGCCCGTTGTTCCTCGCTCCTGACGCGCGCGGTGATGTCGCGCACGACACCTACGCCGTGCCAGCGCCCCTTTAACTTTACCGTCGACATAGTCACTTCGACGGGAAACGTTACGCCGTTTTTTCTCTGTGCGTAGAGCACGGGGGAGTGGCGCATCGATTCTCTACGCCCCGTCCGCCGGAAAGCTTTCATGCCCTCGTCGAAGGAATCGCGCTTTTGCTCGGGAATGATAAGGTCCTGTATCTTGCACCCCTGGGCTTCGTCCCTCGCATACCCGAACATCGTCTCCGCGGCCGGGTTCCAGTACGATACGATGCCTGTCTCGTCAATCATGATGATTGCCTCACCAGTTGACTCGGTCACCGCCCGCAAGCGCTCCTCACTCGACGAGAGGGCCGAGACGAGCCGCGCGCGGCCCATTACCTGGCTCAACTGCAGCATGAGCGTGTCGAGCGCGTGCTTTGACTCCTCCGACATCTCCTCGAAAGTGCGGCTTGCGACGTTTATGGTCCCGATGAGGCGGCCACCCTCCATGACCGGGCGTATCTCCGCCCACATCAACCCCTCGGCCCGAAGGAACGCTTTCATGTCTACCTGAAAATCGCTGACGGCAAGGTTGCCCGGCATCCGCTCATGGATGAGACCCAACATTAAGGAGTCTTTCTCGAAACGGCCGTAGCGCTTCTGGAACTCGACCGAATGTCCTTCGTGGTGAATCGCCACAAGCGAACCGTCATCTTCATCGACGAGGTAAGCGGATCCGCACGCAAGGCCGCACGCGTCGAGGATTACCCGGAGACCCTCGACAATAGTCTCGCGGTTGCTGCTGGCCTCGAGTGTCCACATCGCTAGGTCTCTCTGCGCCCTGACGAGACGCTCGTGGTTCTTTCGCTCGCTGATGTCCGTGATTATGCCCCGGAGACCCACCGGCCTGCCGTTCTTGATTATCGAGCGGGTGTAGACCACGGCCGGGAACGTGCTACCGTCCGCCCTGAGCGCCGTGTACTCGTTGGACCCTTCCTGACCTTCGCTCAGGATCTTCCACATGTTCTCGATCGCCCTCGGGCGGTCCTCTTCGATTATCCCCTGAAGTGCGTGAATGCGCTTGTTCCTCAAGTCATCGGCGTCGTAACCGAAAACCTCGTAGGCGTTCTGATTGGCGAATGTCATCATGCCCGAGGCGTCCATTTCGAACACCACCTCGGGAAGGGTGTCGGCGAGCTCGCGATACTTTGCCTCGCTCTCCCGTAACGCTTCCTCCACTTTCTTGCGCTCCGTCAGCGGGACCACCAGCTCCAGTGCCGCGACTATCTCTCCGGACGGATCCCTTATTGGGCTTACGATGACCTGCGACCAGGACGGGTTGCCGTACGCGTCGACCCCGACCTGCTCGTGCACCGATTCGTCGGCGCCCGTCTCGAACACCTCTTTTGCTCCGCATCCCGGGCACGGGTCGTCATACCCGTTGAACCTCATGTAGCAGGGCTCGGCCTCGTCGTGTTTCCCGCCGTAGAGCTGGTGCATCACGCGGTTCATCCAGACGACATGGTAGTCGCTCGAGATCACGCACAGCCCGGAGCCCATGCTCTCGGTGACCGCCTCGAGGCGGTCACGCTCCTCGGCGAGCGCTTCCTCGTATTCCTTGCGCACCGTGATATCGTTGCCGATGCAGAGGATCTCCTCTACTTCGCCTCCCTCTCCAATGACCTCGCGGTTCGTCCAGGTGACCCAGACCCTCTTCCCGTCTCTGGTCATGTTCTCGTTGTCGTTGGTAGCAAAGCTCTCGGGGTCGGCTCCTATCTCCAGGACCATCTCTGTCAGGTCGCGGCCGTAAGAATCGACCTCGGGAACGATCGTGCCTACGACGTTCTTTCCGATGATTTCCTGCTCCGGGTAACCGAAGAACTCCAACCCGAACTCGTTGACGTAGACGATGGTGCCATCGGGTATTCTTCTGAGGATGATGCTGTTTGCGCTGGCCACGAGCTCGCTGTATTTTCGCTCGGTCTCTTCGCGCTTGGCGTGGGCGCGCTCGAGGTCATCGAGCATCTTGTTGATGACGCCAGCGAGCGTGTTTAAGTCGCCGGCGCCAGTGAGGTTCACGCGGGAGGACAGGTCGCCGCTTCGTCCGACGTCCTCGAGCGACCGGCTCAGGCGCGCGATTGGACCGAGAACCTTCCGGTCCATGAACAACAATAGAACTATGAGGGTCACCACGAAGATCAGCAGTATGACAAAGAAGAATGCAGCGAAACGGCTTCCGTCCCGCACCGCGAGGATCAAGCCCGCCACGACCACGGCTGTGAGGGCCACCACCGCGAGGAAGATCGCAATCACGGTCTTCTTGCGAAGGCCAATCGTTCCCTTCAAGACATACCCCTCTTCCCGCTCAACCGGGACATCGGCATCGGGTTTTCGCTCGGCAGGGCTTGTCCGTACATTGCCCCCGCGGCTGCAGCGGCGCCGTGTCCCGGTTCCCATGCCAGGCTCTCGCATTCGATCGCGATCAAGCTGTCATTCGGCTTGCTCAAGCCCCCGAGCCTGACATCCTTGCGGTCTCCTGGAGGGCGCCGGACGGGAAGGGGTTCTCCTGTTCCTCCCCGCTTGCCTCTCAGTCCTGGAGTATCCCGAGGTACGCAAGGTTGACGAAAGCCACCTTGGTGTCCTCGTTCCTGGCTACAAGCGTTATCTTCTCGATCTTTTCCGCTACAGCGGGGTCTTCGTTCAACGCGTAGCGCCCGGTTGGGCCCTTTGCGAACATCCCGGCCTCAACCAGCTCGTCGCTCGCGATCCGCACCCTGTCAGTAGTCGAAGATAGAACCTCGGCGAGCATTCCCGCGTCCGCCCCCTGGGCTGCTCTCTGGAGAACCCTGATGGTCTCGAGCTTGAGAAGGTCGTCAACCCCACTATCGACCGCGAGCGCGGCCCGGGCAAACGCCTGCTCTCCAAGCAGCGCGCTCATCTTTACCTCTTCGCTGCCACCCTCGGTGTAGTACTGAATCAGCGCCGTCAGGATATGAAGGTTGACGGGTTTGAACACGTAGCCGTAGCAGCCGAGCTCGAAGGCGCGTTCCACGTCGTCTCTCGAGGTCATCGCGGTGACGCATATTATCGGCCTCTCGCGCAACGCGCTATGGGCACGGAGCGCTTCGAGAACGTTGAAACCACTCATGATAGGCATGTTGATATCCAGCAGGACGACATGGGGCAGCACCTGGTACACCATGTCCAGACCGGAGGTCCCACTCGGCGCCTTGACCACCTCGTAGCCCTCTCCCGTTAATGCGATCCTGAGGACGTCGGCGATCCCTGAATCGTCCTCGATGTGCAACAACCTGATCCTGTTTGCACGTGTTTCTACGCTTTCCGCCCTCATCTGGCGAGTTTCCTCCCTTTACCACCCAACGGTTCTCGCCGGTCATGTTCTGCGATGCATGGCGGCGATTATTTGTTGCGTTTCTTGATCAGGCCGTCGAGGGATCCAACGCTTTCGATATTCGAATTCGCGGCTTCCTCGTTGGCTGTTTTTATCTCCTCGTAGACCTCTTTACGATGGACGGAGACCGATTTTGGCGCCTTTATCCCCAGCCGGACCTTGTCGCCTTTCACGTCCAGCAGGCATACTTCGACATCGTCCCCGATCATTATGCTTTCCATTATCTTACGGGTCAGAACAAGCATCCCTGCGTCTCCCGTCCTATTGTTCGTTCTCCTGGCACTCTTCCTCAAAAAGCCTGTGGCGGGTCTTGTATTCCTGGTTCGAAAGGACGACCTGCTTTGCTTTTCTGTTGTTCAGGTTTATAACAAGCGGCCCCATCAGGTTGACCGTCGTCTCCCTGGGCTGCTGCGGGACCGTGGCAACGCATAGTATCGAGAAGTTGTAAGGCTCAGACAGCTCGAGGGCTTCGACGTCATCGTCCGGCAGGTCCGCCGAGTACGCCGGAAAGAACAGCCACGGGTCTATAACGACTAAGGCCAGTGATGGCTCATCCAGCGACTGGAGCCACATGAAAGGGCCCTGCTTCTCGTCGATCAATGCGTACCTTGAAAGGCCCGGAAACCCCAGAAGGCCTTCAGGGAACAGTATCACCTGTTCGTCATCGTATTCGATCTCACCCAGCTTTGCGCTTGTGAATTTCACGGTATTCCCCCGAAGGCTCCTGTTCGCGAACTATCACTTTTATACTTATAACCTTAAACACACCGGCTTGTCACCAGACCAGACCGGAATCGCCCGGATGATTCCCCCGCCGGGTGCCCGAGCGTCCATTCCGGCGCCCCGTTCCCGGCTCTTCCCCGCGGGCGCCCCGGGCCAAGCGCCTTATTTCAGGTAATCGATCAACGATGGGAGTATCACCTTGGCCGTTGCCGCCAGAGTCGCCTGGTAGGCGTTCTGATTCGTCTGCAGATTTATCGTCGCCTCGGCGATGTCGACGTCCTCCGCGTTGGAAAGGAGAGTCGTCTGTTTTTCCTTGAGAGTCGAGAGCGCGTCGCTCATCTTGGTGAGCCTGTTCTCCGTCGCCCCGACCTGGCCAAGCTTCTCCTCCACCTGGTTGAGGGCGTCGTCGACACCCTGCAGCAACGAATCGCCGACACTGGACGTGTTGTTCGCGCGCATCGCGGTGGACAAGTCGTTCAGGAGCTTGAACACGTTGGAGGTGCTGCCGTTCACGGTCAGTCCCATGAACACCTCCTCACCGGTCATGTTAGTCTTGACCTGCGCACCTGGCCCGATGTCCCTGTTCATGCTCGCGCTATTGCCACTATACGTCACGTCGGTCCCACTCCAGGTGAACGGCTTGGTTTTCGTGTTGGTTCCGGAGAAGAGGTAGCGGTCCGTATACTTCGTGTTGCCCAACTGCACGATCGCATCCCTCAACTGATCGACCTGGTCGGCGATGGTTCCACGTTGGGAATCGTCGAGAGTCCCGTTAGCGGCAGACACCGCCAGCGTTCGCACCTCCTGCAGATCCTCGTTCACGGAGGTCAGGGCCGTATCGGTCGCCCCAACCCATCCGTTGATGTCATCGATGTTCTTGCTGTACTGCTCGATAATCGAAACCTGGCTCCTTGCGCCAATGGCCTTGTAAGCCGAAAACGGATCATCCGACGGACTGTTGACCCTTTTCTGGCTCGACAGTTCCTGCTGGGACTTCATAAGGTTGTCCATGGTGCGATAGAGATCGCTCAGGGACGCATCTACCGTCATTTGATTTGATACCCTCATCTCAAGACCTCCGCTCCTGCGGATACGAGGCTTTTCAAGCCGTCAACCTAGCTGCTCGTACCCAACTTGTTTATCAATACATCGAGCGCCGCGTCCATGACCGACAGTGCGTGCGCCGCAGCCTCGTAAGCCTTTTGCGCCTCGGTCAGATTCACGGTTTCCTCGTCAATCGACACGCCCGATATCGACTCCCTGCTCTTCTTTATCTGCGATTGCAGGGTGGTAGCATTCGCCACATCGTCGTTTATGCCCTGCACGTCAACTCCGACCCTGGCCACCACGCTGGCGTAATAGTCTCCAAAAGTGTAAGTGCTTGAGATTACCTGTTTGTCCTTCAACGCTGTGATGCTCGTGGCGTTATCGGCGTCACCCGAACTTGACGTCGCACCGGCGGCTATCCCGGACGGGTCGTTGACCAGAGCGGTGTTTACCGCGATCGTGTCCAGGCTGGTCCCGGTGAAAAAGTTCTCGAAGCTCGTTCCCGAAACTGCATTGCCGTTCAGGTCATATCCCGTTGAATGCAGCGAGTTGACCTGCGTGATCATTGGCGAAACGAGGTCATCGAGCTTCTGTATGACCCCTGGCACGTACGTGTCTCGCATCTCCATTATCGACGCTATCTTGCCGCCGCTGATCTGAAGCTCAGCGCCATCATCGCTCCATGCCAGGTTATGAACCCCGGTCGTCGTCACAGATTCGACCTCATTGACTTTCTCTCGCTGTACCAGGGCGCGGTTGCCGATATACAGGCTCACTTCTCCGTCGGAATCGGTCAGGACCCGCCCGCCCAGCAAGTTTTGTAGCTTGGTGATGACCTGGTCCCGGCTGTCTTCAAGGTCATTCGTGTTTCCTTTGGACAGCGCAAGCCTCGAGATCTTGGTGTTGAGGTCGGCAAGTTGATTGGCCAGGCTGTTTATCTGGTCTACGTTCTGGGTGATCCCGGCATCCAGGTTTGACTGAATGGTCTTGAGCTGGCTACCCGCGCTGTTAAAAGCCTGGGTCATCGTCTGTGCCTGGGAGATGACGCCCTGCCGTGACGACAAGCTCTCCGGGTTCAGGCTCAACTGCTCCCAGGAGTTCCAGAAATCGGTCATCGCGGTGCCCAGCCCGCTGTCGCTCGGCTCGTTGAAAATGGTCTCAACCTGGCTCATTACCTCCTGGCTGTTTTCCTTCTCGGTCAGCTTCGATGTCTGGTCTCGCAGCTGCGAGTTGACGAACTGGTCCATGACCCTGGTGATGTCGTCCACCTTGACGCCGGTTCCGATCTCAAGACTCCCCGTACTCGAAGGCACGTACGTGGGCGGCGACGCGGAGAGGTTGACCCTCTGCCTCGTGTAGCCGGTTGTCGATACGTTCGAGATATTGTGGCTTGTTGTCTCCATTATCTGTTGCTGGGCTTTCAGAGCGGAGTAGGCTATCTGAAGTCCGCCGAACGACGAGCTCAAATGAACACACCACCTTTGATCATCTAGAAAGAGAAGCGGGTCTTGCTCACGGCGAATCCGCTCAGTACACAAGTCCCGTCATGTCCGTATCCAATTTGCATGCCGGCCGTATCAGTAAGCACCCTGAACGTCGCCCCGTACCACCAGCGGAGGAGATCGAAAAGTTTCGAGTTCGTACTGGACAAGAGACACATCTCCCCGAGCGTCTCCGCGATCTTTTCACAGCGTTCCATCAACCTCGAGCCGAATGTACGGTCAATTACCTCACAGACCTCCGGTATAGTCAGACCGCCCAGCCCGATGCCGTTTTCCCGCAGGTCGGCTGAGGTCTTGTCGAAATCAGCGGCGACTTCGCAAAGCGCCGCTGCCAGTCGCTCCTGATCCGCGGCGAGGTTGATCACGTCTTTCGTCCTTCCATCCGCCGCCGCCTCGCGAATATACCGGCTGACAAGCAAGCTCTCGCTGAGCAGCTCGGTAAGGCGGTCTATCTCTGAGGTGAAAGTGTCCAGGAAAGATCCGGGCACCTGGGTCATTTTGTCCCCCTAGCCTTCTTCCTTGCGAGCCTTGTTTATCCGAAGTGAATGCATGCCGACGCGCTCTTCCTCTTTCCTGCCAATGCTCTGCCGCACCATCGAGATAATGCGGTTGTTGCAGGCATCGCAGCGCTTGCCGATGTTCAACGGCTTGCCGCAGAGCTCGCATGTCAGGTTGGCAACGGCCGCTTTCCTGAACATCAACCTGCCCTGCCTTACGAATTCTTCGATCGCGTCTATGGGGATTTCCGCCTCGTTCGCGAGACCCATCATGTCCAACTGGGGCTGCCGGTAGAGCACCTCTTTGGCCTTACGCAGCCAGTTGTCCTCTACCTCTCGACACTCCGGGCAGGACTTGCTCGATAGCGACATGAACAACTTGCCACAGCGCTCGCAGTTGATTGCCTGCACCTTCTCAGCCTCCGTAGGCGTCGATCATCCAACGGTATAGTTCGTCCCCTATGCCAAGCGACCCGGTCTTTGCCAGCGCGTCCGAGACCTGGGAGCGCATCGTGTCGGTGTAGAAGCTGGAAGCGTCGCTGATGGTGCTGTCATCTGTCGAGTCATCCGTCGAGCTGCTGCTGGTATCTCCGAAATTAGTAGCATCAAGCATCGACTTCCAGAAGATAGATTCAAACTCGTTACAGGTGGTCTTGAGATTCTGTTTCTGTGTCGCGTCGAGCCCTGCCCCGCTGGTGACCGGAGTGGACGCGCCGGTCGACCCATATGCCGAAAGACCATCGATCATCCCGATCACCTCCGCAGGATGTTGTTGGCGATGTTCATTGACTCGTCGGCGTTCTGAAGGACCTTGGAGTTCAGCTCGTACGCCCGCAACGTAGTGATCATATTGGTCATCTCCGTCGCGGCGTCGACGTTCGATTTTTCGGAAAAGCCCTGCCTGAGAACCCCGAGCCCGTTCTGGCCGGGGACCGCCGTCACGGACTGGCCCGAGTTGGCGGTCTGCACGAAAATCCCGTCTCCGATAGCCAGGAGCCCCTGCGGGTTCGGGAACTTCGTCAGGCTTATCTGGCCTATCTGCGTATCGGTCTTGCTTCCGGCCGTGCGCACGGTCACCTTGCCGTCCTCGGTCACGGTCAGAGATTTGGCATTCGCCGGTACGGTGACAGGCGGCTGCAGGATGTAGCATCCATCGAGCTTCAACTGCCCACCGGCATCCAGGCTGAGCTTCCCGGCTCTTGTATAGCCGATACTGCCGTCCGCGAGCTGGACCTGAAACAGCCCGTCACCCGAGATCGCCAGGTCGTACTTGTCGCCCGTCTGCTCGAGAGTACCGTCGGAAAAATCCCTGCTCACATTTATGAGGCGGGCGCCGCGGCCCACTTGCAGCGTCCCTGAAGGGCCGGCCAACTGCCCGTAGAGCAGGTCGGTGAACTCGGCGTGGGAGGACTTGAACCCGTTGGTCGAGATATTCGCGATATTGTCCGCCGTTACGTCCAGGCAGTACTGCTGTACGCTCATCCCTGACGCGGCGGAGTCCAGTGCCGGTATCATCGGATTTCCCCCTTATAGTTTCCCAACCTGGTTGACCGCTTTATCGAGTGTGGCGTCCTGGGCCCTGATCATTTGCTGTCCGCTCTGGTAGGCCCTGAAACATTCCATCATCGCGACCATCTGCTTAATCACATCCACGTTTGAGCTCTCCAGGCTGCCCTGAACGACTTTGGCTCCGACGAGCGCGGTGGGATTCGTCGCCGAAGCGAACATCCCGTTGCCCATCTTGACGAGCTGCGACTGCGAGGCGAAAGTGAAAACGCCCACCTTGCCGCGGGCCTGTCCATCTACGTTGATACTGCCGTCGGACGCGATTTTCATGGTGCCGCTACCAACGTTGAGCGGATTTCCGTCGGTGCCCGACACCAGGTATCCATCCTGGGTCGTCAGCCGGCCCTGGTCGTCGACCTTGAAGTTGCCGGCCCTCGTGTACATCACGTTTGTACCGTTCTTGACCTGAAAATAACCATCGCCGCTCAGCGCCAGGTCGGTCGCGCTTCCAGTCTCCTTCAGAGGACCAGAGCTGAAGTCAGTGAAAACCTGCCCGACCAGGGAACCCGCGCTCGACTGTCCAACGGGACCCAGCACCGTTGCCGAGTTGGCCGAGGGCGACTCTTCCCGCACGATCTGCTGTGCCGGGAATGACTGTATTACCGAGAAGTCCTCCTTGAACCCAACGCTGTTAGCGTTTGCGATGTTATTCGCTATCACATCCTGATTTAGCAGCATCGCTTTCATGCCCGTGTAAGAGCTGTAGAGGCCTCTTAGCATCAGTGAATCAACCCCTTTCCATTGAAAACCCCACTTCGCGGGAGCGTTATCCTGAATGTGGAGCCCACTCCGGGCTCGCTGGTCACGTAGATGTCGCCTTCGTGGCGCCTGACGATCTCCCGAGCCAGATACAGACCGTTGCCGGTTCCGGCGGCCGGCCGTGTATCTCCACAGTCCACCTGGGTGAACTTGTCGAAAATGTTTGCAAGATGCCATTGAGAGATGCCGATCCCCTGGTCCGTGACCGACACATGGACGCACTCCTCGTCACCCTCCAGCGATACCTTTATCCTGGTTCCAGGCGAAGAGAACTTCCTGGCATTGTCCAGGACGTACAGAAGAGCACTGCGTATTCTGTGCTCGTCCACCTCACACGTGTAGTCGCCGTCGTTCAGGTCGACGACGTAGTCGTGCGAGTCGTCGTGCAGTCTGCAGCGCTCCAGAGCTTCTCCGACGATGCGAGCCGCGTCCACCACAGACTTCGTGCAGAAGGCTATTCCGCTGGAAGCGTCTGTCAGAGCCAGGATGTCCTTTATGAGGGAATTGAGCCTGTCGGCCCCGACCGTGATGGAGTCGAGCAACTCGAGCTTCACCGATTCGCCCATCCGCTCCCAGTTGCAGCACAGCGTCTGGGCGCTGGCCAGGACCAGTGTCAGCGGCGTGTTGAGCTCGTGCGAGACGCATGCGAGGAAATCGCTTTTCATGTTCTCGAGCTGCTTCTCCATGGTGACATCGCGTAGCACCGCGACCTTTCCTACCCTGGTACCGTCCGGCCTGTGGACGCTGGAGAGGTAGGCTCTGGTATGCCTCGGGGGATGGACGGGTACGATGATCTCTTTCTCGACCACACCGGATTCTCCATCCTCGGACGTGATGAACTCCTCGAGCTCATTGAGTCCAAGCGTCTCGAACACCGGCAAGCCCGTCACCTCTGCTCCGTCGATGCCGAATATCCTCTCGGCCTCGGCGTTTACCGCCAGGAACCTGTCGCGGTCGTCGGCGACCACCACTGCGTCGCACATCGCGTTGAAGACGGCCGAGAGTTTCGCCCGCTCGAGGTTCGCCTGCGTATAGAACCCGACGCGCATCAGACAGGCGTACAGGTACCCGGCGATCGGGCGGAGGATCCGCGAAGCAGTCTCGAGATCCATGCTGTTCTCGTCCTCGCTGGCGATAAGCAGGTATCCGAGCGCATCGATCCCTTCACCCACGCAAGCCAGCACTCCAGAGCCTTCCAAACCGAGGAGGGCGAGGCTGGAGCGGGAAAGATAGCGGCAATGCTCCCCGCCGTTCGGTTCCCAGGGGAGCTTCCCGCCCTGCACCGCTCGCGCGCGCCGGGCCAGCACTGGAGCCAACTCGGTCCAGGTGATGTGGCCCTCGCTCACCCGTCCGAAGAAAACGGTCTCGGCGTTGAATATGTCTCTACAAGCAATCCCAACATACTCGAGTGCGTCCTCGTCGTTGACCTTCGAGTTGAGGTTGTCGGCTATTTTGTTCAGGAGCGCAAGGTCGTTGTTCCGTTCCTGGAGCTCAGCGTGGTTGGCGATGTTCTGCAATCCGGCCGCCAGTTGGTTCGCGAGCGAAGAGAGGAATTCCATATCTATCTCGTCGGTTGCCATGTACTCGGAGAGCGAGCACTTGATCACCGCCAGTGTCTTGCCGTCGACGCGGACGGGGATGCCCATTACAGGGTTGTGGGAGTCCAGCAGCTTCGCGAACGAAACCTCGCTCAACTTCTTTGCCAGCGCCGCGACGCCCTTTTCCCGGGACCTTTCCTGGAGTCGGTCGCGCATCCCGACCTCGAGACGCTCCAGCCTGCCCCCGATCTCCAGGATGACGCTCTTGAGCTCTTCCTTTTTGTTGTAGACCAGGACGTGGCTCATTGAAGCCCCGAAACTCCTGTTTATGCTCTCGAGCGTCTTCTCCATGAGAACCGAGATGTCGTAAGTCTCCGCGACGGCGCGGGAGACCTCGAGCAAAGCCTTGAGCTGGCGCACGCGCCTCTTTTCCCGGCGACTCAGGTTTACGCTGTCGAGCGCGAAGCCTATCTCTCTATACAGCCCTTCCAGGTCCGCGGCTTCCCTCTCCGCGCGGCGGTCCGCATCCCGGTCGGCCATAAGCACGAGTGCGCGGACGCCACCGGCCAACGTGAGGGGAGCCCAGGTGCACGCACTTACGCCGAGCGCCTCGAGGCTCGTGGTGACTTCGTGATGACCCTCCAGGCTGTACTCGCCTGGTCCCGGCTCGAGCCGCCTGTCGATGACCCACCCCGCACAGGTCATGTCCTCGAGACCTGGTACACCGTCGCACAGCGCGCCGAGGAGGTGAAGGTGTCCGTCTTTGTCGTCTTCGAGGAACAGGCAGCCGATATCAAACCGCACCACGTCCCGCAGGCGTGCAAGAAGGTTATCCGCAAGCTTACCCGCGTCGAGTGGCACGGTGGACTGTCCGGTCTCCGAACCGGCACCCACAGGTTCGGTTAGGGTCATCCGAACTCCTTCTCCGTAACCGGAAAGGATTGCATGCGCATGAGGTGACCCCCATACGCAGGAACGCGCTTTCTAATAGATTCTGAGCCAGTGGGCGAACGACTCAATCAACCACAAAGACTAGGCTTCAACGATATTGTGGTGAACCCGCCGTGAGGCGGGGTCGAGCATTCGTCGCGGGAAAGAGGGGTTGAACGGTGCAAACAGGCGGGACACGGCGGGCGACAGGGTCAGAGACCGACTTCCTCGATATGGACGGCGACTCGTTCCGCGAAGAACTCGATAGTGAACTCATCCCGCGAAGAAAGCACCCTGCCTTCAGGGTAAAAGAGGCCCAACACGCCGAGCAACTCCGGGCAGAGGCGCGGTTGCCACGTACCGCTCCCGGCTTCTTCGACTTCCGTCCCCCCGACAGAGCCGTTGGCGGCTGGAGACGTCCCCGACTCCAGGAAAGAGAGGTTTCCTCCGCCGGCCGGCCGCATGGCGGTGTGTCTCGAGAGCAGCGGCACGAGCAGCATGTGAACGCCGCAATCAGGGGGGTCCACCAGCATCGCGTCCCTGGCCGCCTCTATCACGCAGGTATTGACTTTCGGTTCTCCCGACTCCAACTTGTGGAGCATGGACTTCCCGGCGCCGTTCAGAAAATCGTCGACCGCTTTCTCTTTGACGTTCCATGAAGATATGCAGTCCAGCTCGCCGTCTGGAAAGGTCCTCGTGAGAAAGACGCCGGAAGCCTTGCTTGCCACCGCGAGGCCCGTGATGCCGGGATCGAGTCCGAACGAGTCGATCGAGACGCCAAGCAGTGCCCGGAGAAGTTCGCTCTTCTGTTCGAGCTCCCCCTCCAGGCTCCGTACCTGCTCGGTGTGCGCGAGGTTCTCGAGGAGAAGCCCGAGCTGGCCCACCAGCGGGAAGACGTACCGGGTGTCGAACGATGAGCTGGAGAAAGGCATGTCGCGGAAACACAGGAGCAGGCCGCGCTGTCCGTTCCAGGTGAAGATGGGCATCAACAGCATATTCGTCGAGAAGCCGTCGGCGTCAGGCGCGCCCAGCTCTCCGTTCAGGTATCTGTAATCGTTCAATACCACCGGAGCCGTGCCGTTGAGATGGCCGACCACGTCGGCCATGTTCCAGTTGAGCCACTTGAGCCACCTGTTGCCGCTACCCGACCGAACGCCGGCCTCGCCCCCGTTCTCGCACGAACAGTGCTCCAGCAGGTCGTACTCGTCGACCCCGCCGGACCCCGTTCCGAAGATGCACGAGAAGTCGACTTCCAGTATGGCGGTTATCTCTTCCAGAAAGCGCTTGATGGTGTCGCTCGGTCCTCCGCTGGGGTCCAGGCTCTGGTGGAACCCCGATATCACGGCGTCTGCCATCCGGTAATTCTTGACAAGCGGTTTCGTGATATCGGGAGAGAGGATGGCCTTGCCCTTGATGACCTCGCGTATGGCTTCAACTATCGTCTGCACTGAGAGGCCTTTTAGGATGTAGCCATCGGCCCCGTGTCTAAGCGCTTCCGCGACGTATGCCTCATCCTCGTGAGCGCTCAGCACGATTACCCTGAGGTCAACCCCACTCTTGCGAAGGGTGCGTATCACATGGATGCCGTCCATGCGGGGCATCCTGATGTCCACCAGCAGTACGTCCGGCGACGCCATGCTGACGCGCTCCAGCGCCTCGATGCCATCGGCCGCCTCGCCTACCACCTCCATCTCCTCCTGGAGATTGATCATGCGCGCAAGCGTCTGCCTCGCCTCTTGATGGTCCTCGGCTATTACGACCCTGATCGGAGCCCTTGTACTGTCCCCACGCATCTCAGATCTCCTCGGGAATCTGGATCAAGACCTCTGTGCCCTCGCCCGGCCGGGCGATCACCATTGCTTCACCGCCTGAGAGCTGCGCCCTCTCGACGACCGACTTGAGCCCGAAATGAAGCTCGTACCCAGCCTCGCTCAATACCTCGTCTATGTCGAAACCAACCCCGTTGTCTTTTATCGAGACCTCCAGCACATTGCCTTTCCGCATCAGTTTGACGACCAGCTCTGTCGCCTGTGAGTGCTTGCGCACGTTCGTCAGAACCTCCTGCGCGAGACGGTACGCCGTGACCTCCACGGCCGGAGAAAGGCGTCCGAACCCCTCTTCGACGTAGAAGAAGTTACGTATGTCGCAGTCGTCCTCGAGGCGGTTCAGGTAGTTCTCAATGGCCGGGGCGAGGCCCGCGTCATCGAGGATCGAAGGTCGGAGGTCGAAGAGCAGCCGGCGCATCCCGGTGATATTGCGCTGCAGGCTGGATTTGGTTTCCTGTAGCTCGTCAATCGCTTCTTCCAGGCGGCTCTGATCAATCAGCATCTCGACGCCCTCCAGCCGATAAAAACTGCTGATGAGCGCCTGTATCGTGTCGTCGTGGATATCGGAGGCTATCCTCTTTCTCTCGTCCTCCTGGGCGTTGATCATCTTGGTGAGCAACATCCTGTCCAGCTTCTCCTTCTCGTCCATGCGAGAGTAGAGGAGCGCGTTCTCGACGAAGACGCTGGCGTTTCTCATGAACTCCTGCATAACGAGAAAGTCCCCCTTGCAGAAACGCCGTGAATCATCGGATGTCCCGAGGTGAACGACGGTTGTGAGGGGACCTTTACCGCTAAGCGCTAGCGTCATCGAGCTGCACGCGGCACCGGGTGAGGATCCGGAAGCGGCCGTCTCGAGGAGGAGGGGCTTGCCGGTTCGGGCGACCGAGCGGGCGATATCCATCACGTCCGGCGGGGGGGCGCTGCTCGTCGACCCGGGAGACAATACGCAGGTGCCGAGCTTATGGCCTTCTCCCCAGGACTCAAAGACGAATGCATAGCCGACGTCCGCGGCGATAGCGCCTGCGAGCATTCCGAGGAACAGCTTGAGCCTGGCTTCGAGGTCGAGCTTCTCGTTTGTACCTATCAGCAGCTTGTGGAGAGCCGCGCTGACTTCGTGCTGCTTGCGAATCTCCTGCAGCGACAGGATGCGCTCCACTATACGGATGCACCTCTCGCGCGCCAGCTCCAGGACCACCTTCTCTTCGCTGCCGATCTGGTCTCTTGATGCTATCAGGACAAAGGCGAACGGGAAGAGCGGGCAATCCGCGCAGCTGAGGGCGTTGCCGGGAAGGCAACGGCCTTTCTTTATACAGCAGCACTCACGCGAAACATAAAGGTCAGAGCAGGGAGAAGCGGCTAATCCGTTCCTGCGCCAGGTAGAGAAAGCGCAGTCCGCGTTCTCCGTGCAGGCAGCCGTGGTGTTGAGGACGATGGGAATGAGCGCCGTGTCGCAACCGCTCATGTGTGAAGGTGCGGGACTTGAGCCGTTGCCGCTCGAGTGGATGGACATGTTCTCTGTGGCCTCGAGCAGGTAGTCACCCACGAACTCCTGGGCTTCATCGGATGGCATGAACAAGGTCCCGTTGCCCTCACGGAGGATCTCGTCGCGAAGGCGCCGGTTTGTCAGTGCCACACCCGCGTTGCGAAACCCGTGCTCCCGCTCGAGCCACGCAACCAGTTGGCCTAGTCCCCCGCTGCCACTTACGGCCTGGCCAAAATCGGTCATATAGCCCTTCCCAAGTCCTACCCCGACGTCAGCGCTGAAGGACGCCGAGCCCCTTCGAGAACTTCTTGTGTAACGCTGGAGGCAAAAGTTGGCCCGTCTTTCTCAACAGAAAGCGGGCCCGGTAGATTTATGCTCGATTAGCTATCCACCCATGCCTCACCCCCGGTGCGAGAGTTCTCGCCGGGCACGGTACAACGTTAAGAAATAACTAAATAGAGCTAGCCGTTCAATCGCCCAAAGGGTTGAGACAACCAGTCGAACGGGCGATACGGGCGTTAAATCAAGGGGGTACCAAGGGGGCATTTATGGTGGGTTATCCACAAAGCTATTGTGGATAACTTACACTGTGTTGTGGAAAGCATTCAGTTATCCCGACATGCGTAGCGCTACATCGATCAGCGTACTGAGCTGCTCATCGTCGAGCGTTGTCGCAGCCTGCATCAAGCGTCTGAGCATGCGGCCCCTTACGGAGAAGTCTTCGTTGATAAATGCTATTCCCGACTTCTCTCTTTCCCCTAATAGATAAAGTTTTACTTTACCTTCATACCAATCCATAGCTTCAGGTTTATCCTGATCATCCCCCTTTCGGGTGCCCGAAGCCTGAGAGCTGATCGAATGGGGATCGGAGCTTGCGTTCTGGATAAACGAATCTACCCTTGTTCGCACGGTCCGGGAAGGAGGCCTGCACCTCGCATTCTCCATTAGGGATAGATAGGATTCGGATATGCCAATCGCCGCAGCCGCCTGGCTCTGTTTAAGCCCTGTTCTTGCTCTGCTTCGCCTTACCTCGAGCGCGAGCTCGAGGGATTCGAGCCTCCCGTGAAGCCTGCTGCCCGCCTCGAGGAGCTTCGTCACGTCCCCCTCTTCGACAGGGAGCCCGGTTTCTTTGACCTTTCTTGCTGAAGCTTCGATCCTCTTTGACTGCCGGTCCAGGGCTCGGAGCCTGCCCACCTCGGACCCCATCTCCTGCTCGGTCAGGGAGTGGGCTGCCTCATCGAGCGAACCTTCTAGTGCCTCTGCGGCACTTTCAAAGGCTTTCGTCAGCTCAAGTTGCTTTGGACTGCGACCATGACCCTCGAGTATCATCTCGAGGATATCTGCTTTCTCCTTGAGATCTTCTTCGCTGGTCAAGGCCCCTCCCATCGGGACAGGTTTTCTGCAACGTCGACCTGTCAGAGTCCGTAGTCGTGGAAAGTAAACTCGAAGCACGGGCCGTCACTGTCGTACGCGGTGAATCCACCGCCGTACACTTCCAGGACCTTGCTGACTATCGTAAGCCCCAGCCCTTTTCCGCCGCCGAGCCTCCTCGTAAGCGGGTCTTCCATTGCGGCTATCACTTCGACCGGAAGCCGGCGACCGTTATCCCTCACGCGCCACCTGCGGGCGCCGTCAGGCTCCCTGCCCAGGTACGATATTTCAACAAGGGGCTCGTCAGAGACGTTGTGCACCAGGGCGTTGCTTATTATATTCGAGAAGACCTGGTAAACGTGGACCTCGTCGGCAACAACGCTCTTGAGGTCTCCCTCGACCCTGACATCTATTCTCTTCTCGTTGATGAGGGACGAGTACTCGTCAAGGATCCCTCGAACGACCTCACTGACGTCCACGCGGTCGACCTCTTTCGGAATCTGGCCTGAATCGGCAAGAACCCGCAGGTCCTCGACCAGCCCCTGCGCCTTTACGGCATTGCGGCCGAGGACGCCCAGCAGCTCGTTCGCATCGAGCCCGCCCAGTCTGCCGTCCGACTCGCTCACGGCCTCCGCGATGAGGTCGAGGCCCATCTTTATTGCGGAGAGGGGGTTCTTCAGGTCGTGGGAGACCGCGTCGGCGTAGGCATTGAGCTCCCTGTTGGCTTTGCTCAACGCTTCCTGCGCCGCGTTGATCCCAGAGGTATCAAGGCCTGTCATGATGAAATGCTTGATCTGCCCTTCCGCGTTGCGGACCACAGACACCGAACATGTCACGGACTTGAGGTCGCCGCTCCTCATCACCGCCTTTACCTCTCCTTTCACCGGAAACACCAGCTCGTCGGGAATTTTATACAACGCCACGATATGGGGCTCATCCTCGTGCGAGAGAAACTCCGTGTACTGGCGCCCCCTCACCTCGTCGGTGGAGTAGCCCAGCCCCGCGGCGAAAGCCGGGTTCGCCCTGATCACGACTCCCTCGACATCGAAGACCGCCACCATCGCGTCGACAGTATCGAGCAGGGTCGAGATGAAGTCCCGCTCCTGCTTGAGCATGGCCATGGCGCGCCTGTCGTCGGTTACGTCCCTTGCTACCAGGACGACTCCCATCTCGGCGCCGCCCGGCTTCTTCAGCAGAGACACGGTCGTTACGGCGGGGAAACTGCTCCCATCGCTTCGCTTCAGTGTGGTCTCTGCCGCCGCGAAGCCATGGTCTCTAAGCTCGGACAGCATGTCCGACAGCATATCGCTGCGCTTTCCCTGGTAAACCACCAGGTCCGTGACGTTCATGCACAGGAGCTCACTCTTGTCGTAATCAAGTGACCTCTCGCTCGCCCTGTTGCAGTCGACGATGTTCCCCACCATGTCGGTGACACATATACCGTCGGCAACGCTGTTAAAGAGCGCCTCATGATATTGCATCGCGGTATAGACCGCGTCGTCGGCGGCCTTGTCGTCCGTGATGTCCTGCAAGGTGAGGAGCAGACACGACTCGCCGCGCCTCTGCATCGGCTCGGCATAGTGGAGGAACCACCTGTCCTCGCCGTCTCTCGTGACCATCGCGGTCTCGAACCCACGAGCCCTGCCTTCGGCTCTTACGGTTTCCTCCAGCGCCATGAGATCCTCGTGCCGCTTCCAGATGCCCATATCGGCGTACGTGCGCCCGACGAGCTCGTCCCTGGCCAGGCCGAACGTGTCGAGGAATTCCTTGTTTGCTTCCAGGAAGAAGCCGTCCGAAAGCCGCGTTATCGCCATGAGGAGCGGCGAAGAGTGGAACGCATTGTAGAACAACTCTTCGGCTTGTTTTCTGGCGGTGAAATCCGTGACCAGTAGTATCGCTCCTGAGTACTCACCGCTACCGTCGAATATGCTGCTCATGGAGATGGACGCCCAGAGGTCCTCTCCACTCTTCCGCATGAGCCTGAACTCGCGCCGCTCCTTGATGCCTCTTCGGCGCCGTGCGAGTTGGTCCTCGACTACGCTCCTGTCCTCGGGCAGCACAAAATCCCCGAAGCGCTTGCCGGTTAACTCGTTGGCGGAGTAACCGAGCATCTCCGCGAATGACTCGTTGGCGTAGGCGGTCTGGGAGTCCGCGTCAATCACCCAGACGCCCTCGAGTGCGGTCTCGACAATCCTGCGGTAGCCCGTCCCGCCATTTTCGAATGACTCACTGAGCCTCTTGAGATGAGTGTCCGCCAGTGCCTTTTCCACCGCTTCGACGAGCATTGGGACTAGCCTGTCATCTTTGACGATGTAGCTGGAGGCGCCGAGGCGAAGTGAACTCGCCGCTACCCTCTCGTCTCCCCGGCCGGTTACCATTATCACCGGTGGAGGATTCTCCATCGCCTTTATCTCTTCGAGGAGGTCGAGGCCGTCCCGATCGGGGAGTTCGAAGTCCAGTGTTACAATGTCAAAGGACTCCGAAGAGATCTCGTCACTGGCCGTCCTCGCGTCGCTTGCCAGTTCGACGATAGCATTGAAGTCGCGCTCGAGCAGTGTTTTTATGAGGCGCGCCGTGGATTCCTCGTCCTCGACGACCAGGAAGTGCGGCTGGTTTTTTTCGGTTGGTTCCACTGTTTCACCTAAAGGCATATTGCCGAAGGGTTCCCGGACCCGCAACACAGCCGCCGGACACCAGCTGCCAGCCCCGGCGGTGCGCCGGATTTGATGTTAGCAGATAAACATCGGCAACGCACAGTGCCCTTCGCTACATCGCCAGATACCCGGCACGGAACCGGAACCCCGCACCCGGCCCCGGCGTCCCACTCAATACCATGCCACCGTTTGGGTGGAAAGATTCCCCAATATGGCTTTTGGCAGGAGTCGTCCAAGGTGTTATCAAATAGGTAGCATCTAAGAAAGTGGTGATAGCGCATCGGATGGACACCCGCGGTTCGTTCCGAATGGGGGGCAGTTCGTTCTCTGCACCTAATCTTAGGGCGCGCTTTGGACGACAATGTAAATAGAAGACGTTAGCAAGGAAAGGCTCTAGACGCATGGAAGTGTCGGCGGTCATCCAGGCACCGGTTCAGGCGAGCACGTCGCTCGTCCCGGTGGAACGGCGCCCAGCGAAGCGAAGTGGCATAAAGAAGCACAGCGGGTCGGAAACGGGGCGAACCATCCCCCGAACGACCGAAGCGCTCGCCGATGTAGCGATGCTCACCCCTGAAGAGATACTGCGGTTGATCTCCGAGATACCAATTTCCTTTTCGGTCGAGTACGGGCAGCAGGACGCGGCCGACATGCTCGGTTTGAGCTTTGATTGGAGATGCTACCTGCGGCTCCTGCTCCAGGTCCTCATCGGCGGCGAAGGACGCCTGCTCGGCAACAGGGTCAACGTCATTGCCTGAAGCGCGTTTCAATTGACCCGAACGTCCTTCAGCACGAACTCGAAACAAGCTCCATCATCGTTTTTCACGGTTATCTCTCCACCGTAAGTCCTGACGATCTTGTCGACTATGGCGAGACCGATTCCGGCTCCATCCGAATCGCCCTTCACGAACGGCGAGAAGATATCGTCGATGATGTCCGGCGGGATTCCCGGCCCGTCGTCCGACACCCGATACACGTGCTCGTCGCCCTCACCGGAAACCAGTTCCACGCTGATGGTCGCATCCGGTGACAGGTTGTGTCTCACCGCATTGCGGATCAGGTTGGAGAAGAGCTGGTACATCTGAACGGGGTTAGCGTGGAGCATCCCGAGTTCCCCGATGTTCGCCGTTACCGTCCGGCCTGACTCCCCGGCGGTCGCCTCTTCCGTAGCTACGTCTCTTGCGACTGCCGTCAGGTCTATTTCTCGCACATCCGCCGGTAGCCGTCCAGCTTCCGCGAGCTCCAGGAGTCCCTTGACGTTATCGCTCGCCTTTCCGAGGTTTCTGTCGAGCAACTCGAGGGTACCCGAGATGTCGTCGTCCATCGACCCCGCGCGCTCGCACAGGACGACCAGCGTCTCGCAGGCCAGACTGGCAACGGAGAGCGGGCCCTTCAGGTCGTGGGACACCGTGTGTGCGTAGCCGTGCAGCTCCCTGTTGATCGTAAGTAACTCTTCATCGGCAAGTTTCCTGTCGGTTATGTCTACGATCACTCCCACCAGCCCGGCGAGGTGACCCTTCACATCGCAGTACGTTGCTTTGTTGATTATCACATCACGCATTTCTCCGTCCCGGGAGACGACGGTCGACTCGTAGACTTGCGCACCGGGAAAGTCAAAGAGCTCGCTGTCCTTTTCCGCGTAGACGCGGGCCATTTCCTCGGGCAGCAACTCCTCTGGGGCCTTGCCGGCTATTTCCGTCTGAGGCAGACCGGAAAATTCCTCGAACGCCGCGTTGCACCCCACAAAGACACCATTCGTGTCTTTGAAGAACACGGGGTTCGGGATCGCATCGATGAGGGCTTGCATGAAATGCACCTGCTCCTCGAGCGCTATTCGAGCCACCACTCGCGTAGAGATATCACGACCGATAGCGCAAAATCCCAGCGGTTCTCCCTCA
This sequence comes from Actinomycetota bacterium, assembly GCA_003154635.1. GTDB lineage: Bacteria > Actinomycetota > Geothermincolia > Fen-727 > Anoxymicrobiaceae > FEN-727. The sequence goes on from PMDX01000059.1 coordinate 53,844, forward strand.
CCATCGCGCAGCAGCGTTCCGCTGAACTCGAACGGGATGCGCATGCCGTCAATGGTTATTACAGTCGCCGCATATGGAAGGTCGGCATTCCCGGTGATCGCCTCAGCCATTCGCAGGAACAGCGGCTCGCGGTCCTCTTCCGCTATGAAATCCTCGGCGGTCATCGAGGTTATCTCGTCGTCAGAGTATCCTGTGATACGGTTCACGGCCCGGTTCCAGTGCACAACCCTGCCCTCCAGGTTGAAGAGCAGGAAAGCATCCAGTAGCGCGTCGATGGCGGCATCGATGAACTGCATATGTTCGATTGGCGCTTCGCCCCCGGGCCAGTATTCCGCGTTATGTTTCAAGCTGGATCACCGATTCGACAGTGCAAGCTACCTCGAGTTTCATGTCAGTTGCACGAATGCCCGCCGCATGTGGTCGAACCCCCACAACCACCAGTATCGCAGAAAGACATAAAAACGCCATATGGCAGGACAACCTGCCGCCGCGGCCCCCGCAAAGGTGGAACGACGTCTACGGCCTCACAAAGTCGATGAGTTGTCTACCTCAGCATCATCAACTCGTAAAGCGCGGTGCCATTCTCGTCCGCTTTGACCCCCCGAAGATCGACCTTCATCTCGAGGTCGGCGTTGAAATCGTAGTAGTAAGGCTTTGCAAACAAGTGGACGATCGGGCGCTCCCATCTCGGGAACCGCCGGAGCGTCTCCGCGTTCTCCCGCTCCGTGTTACGTCTTTGCTCATCACTTAATTCGAGGTCGGGGCACATTTCCTAATCCTTTCGCTGGCGCTGTAGTCATATTGTCGGTCACTCTCCCAACCGCCTTTATCCCCTCCCATCCCCTCTCCTCCCCCGACTTGCCAGGAACGGATGCCTCATGTGCAAAACGTTTGAGCAGGATTCTCCGGCCAGGCGCGCGATAGGCTTCAGCGAGGAGCACTTACGGGGAGGTCACGACGTCTTCTTCCCAGCGAAGCGCCTGTAATGATTCCCGCACGCGTAGGGAACCAGTGCTAAAATCTCTTTGACGGAATAATGCCCGCGGCTACAGATGTGGGGTGATGGAGTTGGCATACTGCAAGAACTGCGGCAAAGAGTTGGGTGAAAGCGAAAAGTATTGCTCCGCTTGCGGTGCCCCCGTTGAAGCCGCGTCCGGAGCCGCGGAAGCTTCCCCACCCGCGACCGCAAATGCGGGCGCGACACCACCACCGCCTCCGATGATGGAGTCAGGAGATCAAAGCCAGGTATCGGTGCCACCGCCTCCGGCTCCCGGGATGGTCGTTCCCCCTCCTGATGGGCATCATATGCACCATCCCCCCAGACCACCTTCCGGGTTGGTCATGGGCAAAGGAGCTGCGAGCACGGGTACGCTATCGGCGGGGGTCGTCGGTTCCGTCTCCATGATCCTGGGCGCTGTCGGCTCCTGCCTCGCATGGGCTTCGGCCTCCACCGTTTTGTTCACCGTCAGCGTCGGTGGTTTGAAAGGCGACGGCAAGATAACGCTCGCTATCTCGATAATCGGTCTCATTCTTTTCATCTTGGCCGTGGCGTTGCGTTCAAAGCCGTCTTTCGCTGTCGCTCTGACCATGTCGCTCATTATCGCGGGGATCAGCATCTATGACGCAGCCACGCTCGGGGAGGGCGTGTCGGTAGGCATAGGGCTCTGGTTCTGCATCGCAGCGGGGGTCGTGGGAGTGTGTGTTGCTATTGCGGGAATCGTTGCATCACAGCCGGCCGCGGTCCAGCAACCTCCAGTGCAAACAGGCGCCGGGCCGCAGCCTCCGGAGGCCCCGGCATCGAGCGGGGAAGCGCCGCCGGAAAGTTAGAACGAGGTCTATCGCTCGCCCAGCTTCTCGTAACGGCCCTTGAACTGCCCGAGGAAGTTGATCGTGTCGCCTATGCTGGCTGCCCAGAGATCGAGGATCTCCTGGCCTTCCGGTGTGAGGGTGTAGACCTTGCGTGCCGGGCCCGACCCGCTATCGTCGAGCGAGCTCTCGGTAAGGCCTTCGCGCTCTATGTGCCTGAGCAGGCGGTACAGAATTGACGGATCCATGCCCGCCCGGTCGAAACCGAACTCCTTGAGGTTGCCCATGAGCTCGTAGCCGTGGACGGGGCTCTCCGCCAGTAGCAAGAGCACTACGGGCCGCAGGAAACGCCTCGTTATTCCCTGGCTGCCCTCGAACATCGAACCCCACTGTCCTCCCGCCGGTCCCATGCACGCTCCGGCAGGGCCCGCGTGATGGCGATGGCGCCTCTCGCCTTCAGTCTCGTGACCCATGCACCTGTCCCCGTATCCCATGTACTGATGCATTTCCTTCTCCTTTGTCAGTAGTGACAATATGTCTCTAGTTACTATGAGTCATTAATAGCGGGATGTCAATATCTTTCCAGGGAGCGGCAAGAGCCTCAGATGAGGCCGAGTCTGCGGTATACCTTCATGCGGAAGCTGTCGACCAGGTCAATGGCTTGCTGGGAGCAGAGCTCCATGCAGCAGTAGCAGGCAATACATTTTTCGTAGTCGTAGTTCGGGCGACCGTCCACCATCTCGATGGCGCACCCGGGGCAGACGTCGGCGCATCCTTTGCAGGAGTTGCACGCGTCAGCGTTGACCTCGAAGCGCGGCCTGTCGAGGTCGGGGTACAGCCTGTCCATCAACGCGACAGGTATGACCTGCTGGAGGTTCGGCACGGGCTTGTGGAACCCGGAGAGCGGCCCGCCGTCACCGATCACCTTTATCTTTGAACCGTCGATCTCTCCAAGGCCAAGCTCTTGCGCGTATCGGAGAGCGGCCATCTTCTCCGGGCGCATGCGCATCATGCGCGTCATGACGGCGTCGAGCGCCACGCCGTTGTCAGAGGCGAGTATCTTGCCCACGGGATACAGCGTCTTTGCCGATGGACCGTTGCCCTCCATGCCGACGATACCGTCCATGATCACAAGGTCGGGAACTTTGAGGCGGTACACCTCGACCAGCATGCGCGAGAAATCCCGGCCGGTGAGCTCCCTGTGCATCCTGGCCTTATCCCCACCCACCATGAATCCGAAGCTGTTCTTCACCGCGCCTGATATCCGGGTCAACACATGAGTCTTGAACTTGGGAAGGGATATCAGCACGTCAGTATCGAGTATTGCCTTGGAGACGTTGACGGTTATCCCGACGCCGGGAAGCCTCACGGCTTCGACGTCTGACGATATGTTCGCGAATGTGCCGCCCGATGCCTCGAGAATGCCCGAGACCTTCCCGCTCTTCTCAACGAAACCGTACCCCCGCGCTCCCGGATTGTCGGCCACCGTGACTTCGCATCCGGAGGCGCGCAAACGCTCGACCAGTGGCTCGATCAGACGCGGAGAAGTACAGACATGGGTCTCGGGCGCGAATGCGCCGAGCATGTTGGGTTTGAGCAGCACGCGCTTGCCCGCGACATCAACCGGGAATTCATCCAGGATGCGATCGAGAGCGCTATTCACGCTATCGTAATCCGCATCGAGCACAAGCACTTTATGCAACTCGAACACTCCCCCCGGCAGCGACATGCGAAGATAACCGCGATGCAATTGCCTTCGCTTGATCAAATACTCCCGATCAAGTCCAACGCTATTATCCTATAACGGCCGCCGGCGCTCGAACAAAGCAACATTCAAGAACCGTTCACAAAAGGCTCGATAACAACAGGGGGACGCCTCAACCAAAAGGGTTGGAAAGGAAACCAGGATGATGTTGTAAAAGACTCCCTCTGAAACAAAATTGTTACACGCAGGTCACAAAGCAGGCTCCTGGGAGCGACAACGGTCGCATCGGAGGTTCAAATGTCGTACGACGACGTCAAGCTCAACCCGAGCAAGCTCGTGCAGTTCCTGGGCAAGCCACCCGAAGAGTTCACCAAGAAAGACCTTGTCAGGTTCATCGAGCAGAACGGCATAGAGATGGTCAACTTCAGGTACGTCGGTGGTGACGGCCGCCTCAAGAAGTTGAATTTCGTCATCAACGGCAAGCGCAAGCTCGACGCACTGCTCTCCGTTGGAGAGAGAGTCGATGGGTCGAGCCTCTTCTCGTACATCGACGCCGCCTCGAGCGACCTCTATGTCATACCGCGTTACAAGACCGCGTTCCTCAACCCGTTCTCGACTATACCGGCGCTGGACATTCTCTGCTCCTATTACACAAGTGAGGGCACACCGCTGCCAAGCTCGCCCGAGGACACCCTGCGCAAGGCGCAGAAAGCGCTGGAGGAAACGACCGGGCTGAAGATGCACGCAATGGGAGAGCTCGAGTACTACGTGTTCTCGCGCCTCAACGACCCCTACCCGATCGAAGCCCAACGCGGATACCAGGAATCTTCGCCTTTCTCCAAGTGGGAGAAGCTCCGCTACGAGGCCATGCGCATGATAGCCGAAGTCGGCGGGCAGATAAAGTACGGGCACTCCGAGGTCGGCTCCATCTGCGAAGAGGGCACGGAGATGGAGCAGCATGAGATCGAGTTCCTGCCCGTTCCCATCGAGGACGCCGCCGATCAGATCGTTACGGCGAAGTGGATCCTAAGGATGATTGGATACAAGTACGACGTACCCATCAGTTTCGCACCCAAGGTTATGGTTGGGCATGCGGGCAGCGGGTTGCACGTCCATTCGAAGTTGATGAGGGACGGAAAGAATGTGCTGGTCGAAAACGACCACCTGAGTGACATCGCCAAAAAGACCATCGCCGGGTATCTGGACATGGCGCCATCACTGACGGCCTTCGGCAATACCGTCCCGACCTCGTACCTGCGCCTGGTTCCTAACCAGGAGGCTCCGATCAACATCTGCTGGGGCGACAGGAACCGCTCGACGCTCGTTCGTGTGCCCCTCGGATGGCTTGGAGTCGGCGACATGTTGCACGACGCCAATCCCCAGGAGCACGAGTCGTACATGGAGGCCACCGACAACCAGACCATAGAATTCAGAGCTCCCGACGGCTCCGCGAACATATACCTTCTTCTGGCCGGCCTCGCCGTTGCCGCGAGGCATGGTCTCGAGATGAAAAATGCGCTCGAGTTGGCTGAGAAGCTCTACGTGGGTACAAACATCTTCAACGACGACCGAATCCAGGATTCTCTCGAGCATCTACCATGTTCCTGCTCCGAATCCGCAGGGCACTTGCTCAGAGACCGCGAAATCTACGAGAGAGACGACGTGTTCTCACCAATCGTGATCGATGGGGTCGTAGAGATGCTCATGGGCTACCACGACGCGAAGCTCAGCGAGGAGCTGTTCGGCAAGGAGGAAGAGATCCGGAGGTTGGTTGATTCTTATCTGCACTGCGCCTGACCTCGAGGGGGTGTCATGTTGCTGAGGGTACGTGGTCACGGGGTCGATATGAGGCTGGCAGCGACCGCCATGATCATGATCCCTGTCTCCGCTATAGCCGCGTTCACCGTCAAGTGGTGGCTCGCTTTCATACCGCTCGGGAATCGCCTTTGTGACGGTCGACCTTATTATCTCCAGGATCATCCGCATGTTTAAAGATGTGAAAGCAAGAGCCGGGATGCTCTGATGGTGCCGGAAAGAGGAACACGATGAGCGAGGAAACCGGATTCGCAATAAGACAGGTGGAGCCGGGCGATGCGGGTGCGATACGCGATATCCTCCTCGAGTTGGGTTGGTTCGCCTTCATCGAGGACTCGCCGAGAGCCGAGGTTGAAGACCTCATCTCCAGACACATAAGCCTCTGCATCGCCGATGACTGCCACCTGCTGCTCGCCGCTGAAGCGGCCGTCGGGGCAGCGGTAGGGTTCATCTCCGCGCACTGGGTCCCTTTCCTCATTCTCAAAGGTATGGAGGGGTACGTCTCCGAACTCTTCGTCCGCGAGGCGCTCCGCGGCAAAGGGATCGCTACCGCTCTGCTGAGTGAAGTGGAGCGGGAAGCAAGGTTGCGCGGGTGCTCGCGGCTCATGCTTTTCACCGGGCGGGGCAGAGAGAGTTACGGAACTCACTTCTACGAAAACAGGGGCTGGCTCGAACGCCCGGAGCTTGCAAACTTCATCTTCCTGCTACGGGAGAACGACGGCGCCGACAGCGGGCAGTGAACCCTCAAGCGGGCGACTTTATCATTATCAGCTCGTCGACCAGGCCTTCGCCGAACTCGAACTGTTCCGGAATGCGGGCGACCTCTCTGAACCCGTGTTTCCTGTACAGGGAGATGGCAATATCGTTGCTGGCGAACACGCTGAGGCGTAGCATCGTGGGCCTTGGCACAAGCAGTGCCGAATCGGCCAGGACCTTGGCCGTTATTGCTTCCCCCAGGCCCACGCCGCGGTGACCTCGTGCCACCAGGATGCCAAACTCACCAACGTGCTCCTTTCGCCCCTGCATGAGCTCGACGTGGGCCAGGCCCACTATGGAACCCGCGCACTCTGCGACTGCGAACGTCTTCCTGGCTGCCTGCATTAGAAAGAGGGCGTCTTTGATGTACTGGCGCTCGCCCTCGATCGTCATCTTATACTTGATCGAGGTCATGGCTTCGGGCTCTTCGGCAAAGCTATTGATGAACGAGGCGAATTTATCTGCCAGTCTCACATCGCCGGCATGAAGTTGCCTTAGCGCGTACTCGCTCCCTGTGAGCTTCGCCGCTTTTGAGGACCCGCCGTCCCCATCAGGCTTCGAAGAACCTTTCTTTGTCTCGCCTTCGCCAGCCTTCCGGCGAGCTGCGATGCGCGTGGGAAGCGCCCGGAATATCAGTCCCTGGCCTCGGGCGGAGGAGGTCTTTTCACTCATCCAGCTTCTCCTGCACTCGAACGATGTAATCCGCTTTGCCCTGCTCGTACTTCTTGGGGTCGTCACCGTACCGCCGGGCGAGTTCCTCTTTCAAGGCGCAGTACTCTTTTGCCTCTTCCGGATTCTCCACGAGGAAATTCCGCAGAAGCACCAGGCGCCTCGCATCGTCTTCACCTTCACGGACCAGGTAGATGTTGTGCGTGCGGATCCCTTCTTCGTTTTCCCTGAAAAAGAAGTGAACGGTCTCGGTCGAAGCCTGGGCGAGGGGCATGTAGCCGTATGCCCTCATCGGTGGGTAGTACCTCTCGACGCCCTCGAAATCGCGCACTTCGACGAGGATATCGATCACGGGCCGCGCGCACATGCCGNNAAAGGTGCTGCCGACATGGTGAATGGAAGCGACCTGCTCACCCAGGACGCTCGAGAGGCGCAGCGCTTCACCGATGTAGAGCTGCGGCCAATGCGGGTCGTAAGGGGCCATGACTATTCCCCGTATCTCACTATCTTTCATTGAACCATCACCGTGTCTACTTGATAGCGACCTCGGCGGGCAGTTTGGTGGTGAGAATGTCTACTGCCTGGTCGACCATATCCTGAACGACTTCTCCCGCGGGCTTGATCTCTTTGATCATGCCGGAAGCCTGGCCTGCAAATCCTCCGATATAGTCGTCGATGTTCGCCTGGATGAAGCCCGAGAGAAGGGCCGAAGAGATCATTATCTGTAGCGGGAACGGGAGCGCG
>PMDX01000059.1:61365-61631 GCA_003154635.1 Actinomycetota bacterium
TCGCCAGGAATCGCGTGCCGACCCACACGCCCACGCATCCCATCGCGAGCGAAGCGGCAAACCCACGGCCGTCGGCTATCCCCCCCGCCGCGAGCACCGGCACCGGATACGCCGCATCTATACAGGGTGGGACCAGCGCCATGGTCCCGATCCTTCCGGTATGACCGCCGGCTTCGTGTCCCTGCGCCACCAGCAAGTCGATACCGGAGTCGACCATGCGCTTGGCGTTCTTCGTGTTGCCGGTGATGGCCAGCACCTTGATGCCG
>PMDX01000015.1:0-1192 GCA_003154635.1 Actinomycetota bacterium
GCGAGCATCGCGCGCTTCGCGAGCTCGTAATGCGTGGTGGCGGAAGAGACTACTATAACGCCGTCGAGGGACTCGTCACCCATGACTACGCTCGCCTCGGTCGTGCCGCTGACGGTCGGGTAGTTACGTAGTATCTTTGATATCTTTTCGTCCGCGGAATCGCAGACCCATGCGAGCTCGACCCCTTCCATGGCGGCGAAGTTCCGGACGAGGTTCGGCCCCCAGTACCCGAGACCGATAATCCCGACCCGTACGTTCCCGTTTTTGTCACTCATGTATTTCCTCTCGAGGTACGCGGATCAGACTCCATTTCTGCCCAGGGTATTCCTGGTGTCGACGATCGGAGCTTTTGCCGAGGCAAGCAGCTCGCGGTCGAGGCTCGAGTGCGCCGTCAGGATCACTATGCATTCCGCGGCTTCGATCTCATCAGGCGTCAGGGCAACCGCTGTGTACGAGCTCTCGTTGATGTTGATCTCAGGTACCAACGGGTCGCAGTAGCGCACGTCAGCGCCACGCGTGGCAAGCAGCTCGATTATCTTCAACGCCGGCGACTCCCTGGTGTCGGCCACGTCTTCCTTGTAGGCGACGCCGATCACGAGCACTCGCGAGCCGTTGATGCTCTTGCCGAAGCGGTTCAGCTCCTCCATTGTCCAGTCGACGACGTGGAACGGCATGTTGCGGTTTATCTTTCCCGCGAGCTCCACGAACTCAGGGTAAAAGCTGAACTGCCGCGCCCTCCAGGCCAGGTAGAACGGGTCCACCGGGATGCAGTGGCCTCCCATCCCCGGTCCGGGCTTGAACGACATGAAACCGAACGGTTTTGTGGCGGCGGCCTCGACGACCTCCCATATGTTTATGTCCATTCTCCTGCACAGGAGTGACATCTCGTTCACAAGCGCTATGTTCACGGCGCGAAAGACGTTCTCGAGGAGCTTGGTCATCTCCGCCGCGTCGGGCGAGGAGAGCGGCACGACCGTCGTGTTGATGTTCTCGAAGAGGCGCTTCGCCCGGGCGGTNNTGCACCGCGCAGCCGAGCGCCGAGTACATCTCCGCGGCGACCTCTCCGGCGTCGGCATCATACCCGCCGATCACCCTTGTAATATCGCGAACCATGACCATGTTCGGCCCGGGGTCTATTCTCTCCGGAGCGTAGGCGAGGAAGAGATCGACGCCGGGCTTGATCCCGGCCTCC
>PMDX01000015.1:1238-4266 GCA_003154635.1 Actinomycetota bacterium
ATCCGCGACCGGATCGAAGTTGTTGTCGAAGTCCATGTTGGAGAGCCCCGACAGCTCTTCCGGCAAGACCGGCAGGTAGGCATCTATCCCCACGGTATCAAAACCGGCCTGGTTTACCGCGAGTGCAAGGGGCGTACCGACGTAGCCGAGGCCCACGATTGCAACACGCGCACTTCGATTCTTGATTCGTGCAATCAGATGTTCTTTCATGAATTAAGTTTCTCCATGAGAATCAGCATCCCCTGAATCCGATCCGATAATCTTAAACTGTTCCCATCCGGCCGGGAGCAACTCGTCCCCGGTCCATTCCCGGTTTTTTCTCTCGAGCGAAGCCTTGAAATACCCCCAGGTCCACGCCGCGACTCCGGCCGCGCACAGTGGGAGCGCCTCGAAGAATCTGCGAGCGCCGACAATTCGGAAACGAAGGTAACGTGCCACCAGCCTCCAGAATCTAACGGAAAAGAGCCCGAACGCCAGCGGGGGGTACTTCTCCACAATCGACCCCTCCAGGCCGAGCTCCATGCGCGCCATGGCGTTCCAGTAGCCGCGCGTGACTTGCCCCCGCAGGTATTCGTCAAGTCTGCAGGGGTTGAAATGCCACACGGACGCTTCGGGACAGAAGAGGATGTACACATTCATGTCGTGAAGGTGTCTTGAGAAGATAAAGTCGTTCGCGCGCCGAGTGCCCGCGAATCCGCCTGCCGCGTCGTATACCTCTCGCCTGACAGACATGTTTGCGGAACAGGCTGTCGTATCGTCGAGCACCCGCGCGGGCATCTTTGGTGAGTAGCTGCTGTGAGAGACGAGGTACTCCGCGGTCGCGACAATGCTTTCGGGGTTGCCGTTGTCCATGGCCCCCGAGATCGCGGCGTACCCCCGGGCATGCCCATCGGCCAGGTTTGACAGCCAGCCTCGCTCAGGCCTGCAGTCTGAATCAAGGAAAACGAGCACATCCCCCGAGGCGAACCGTGCGGCGACGTTCCTTGCCTGGCCGCTGAAGACATGGGCGGGCGAGACGATGAACCGGACGCCGTTGAATTTCCGCGCGAGATCCGGCACGTAGTCGCTGTTTCCGCTCTCGACGACCAGGACCTCCACCTCGCCCCGGTAATCTTGCTCCGCAATACCTTCAAGGCACAATTTGAGAGTCTTTCCCGCGTTATATCCCGGGATGATGATAGAGAAATCCATGCGAGTAACCTTGTTTTCCGTGCGGTCTTCTCTTGAGCGTCGAGGCGCTCAGCCTCCTCTCTTGGAGATGAGGTCCGCCAGCAGACCGATGGCAGCCACCTGTATGGCCGCGAGCACGAACAGGACGGTCCCCGTCCGAAGGTTCCAGTGGATGAGGTCCACGATGAACCACCAGGTGCCCAGGATGCCCAGGACGATGGCGACCGGCATGAACACTTTGAGAGGGTTAAACCAGGTCACCGTTCTAATGACGAGCGTCAGGTAGCTCGAAGTATCTTTGATGGGATGAAACGTGGACTGGCCCTTCCGCGGGTAGTAGTCGATCTCTACGAAATCGACCTGGTATCCGCCGGCAAGCATGGCAAGGGTTATTGTCGAGACCCATGAGTGCCCCCAGGGGAGTATCTCCATGTATTTCATGAANNCTGATGGCCCGCAATCCGGAGTTGAGATCAGGTATCTTGAAGCCCGACATGACCTCCGCGAGTTTCCTGATAAACCACTTTACCGGGCCGCGGATGAACTTGAGCGTCCCGGATTCTTTCTTTCTTGCTCCCACGACCATGTCGAGGTCTTCGGCCTCCATGGCATCGAGGAGCCTGGGGATATCCTGGTTTGGATAAGTGGCGTCACCGTCGGTCACCACGAAGACGTCGCCAGTGGAGGCCTTGACCCCCGTGTTCCTGGAGAAGCCACCTCCGCGATTGTGCCTGTGGGTAATGAGCTGGACGCCAGGGAACTGCGCGACTACTTCAGCGGTGTTGTCCGTCGAGGCATCGTTGACTACGATCACCTCGTAGTCNNTCACGTACTGCCTCCTTGCGCGCTCTGATCGAACTCGGTAGCCGGCCCCGCCCCTCTCGATTGGCCTCGCTTTGCGATCTTTCGCAGAGCGTAACCCACGGCGTGACAGGCGAACTCGAGCAGCAAGATTCCCATCATCGGGATGAACTGTTTGCCGGGAAAGGTGCGCTTAATTATAAGCCATGTGCGCTTCATGCGCCCACCCACGTGCCCCCGGCTGAACTCCCTTATGGGCCTGACCTGCTGGAGGTCGTAGACCGACCTGCCGCGGTTGATCTGCCATTTGATGAAACCCCAAAGGTCTCCCCGCGCCTCGTGGATCACCGTCGCGTCGTCAACGAAGAGTATCTTGACGCCCATCTCCATCAGCGCCTCTCCCAGAAAGAGGTCCGAAGCACCAAGAACGANNCCAGACGTTCCTCCAGCCAAGCGAGGCGCCGCCGGGATAACCGAGCAAGCTGATGAGGTCGGCCAGGAATCCCTGCCCCTGTGGGATGAACGCTCCGGCGACCGTCACCTTCTCGCGCCCCTTCACGATCGGCTCCACCAGCCGGGCGAGCCAACCCGAGTCGCGCGGGATCTCGTCATCGTCGATGTATACGATAATGGAGCCCTCCGCCAGACGCGTTCCGGCGTTCCGGTAGTAGGGGATGCCGAGCCCGATCTCCTCGCGGTGCACGCGGACGCCCCGCGAGGGCAGGCGCTCCTCGCTGACAGGCCCGTTGGCGATAACCAGTACCTCAAAACCAAACCTCGTGTCCTGCTCAAGGATGCCGGGCACAAGGTCGTAGAGGGGCTGCCTCCCAACCGAAATAATCACTACTGAGACCTCAGGTTTTCCCATGTTGTCGGAACCTGCTTTGCCACGAATACTTCAAGCGTGATCGACCGATAAGAAACGCGTATATGATATAACAAACAGGACTATCAGACTTGCGAGCTCGCAAGGGCTCGAAATTCTCAGTCGAGCACCAGATTTGTCTGTCGAGCTACCTGTTCCAGCCACAGTTCGGAGCAAAGCAGGTTGGCGAGC
>PMDX01000288.1 GCA_003154635.1 Actinomycetota bacterium
GAGTCGTAGTTGTCAACCATCAGTATCCGTTTGCCAGCCATGCGTCCTCCAAAAAAAGAAAACCCAGCCATTCCGGCTGGGTGCCGCCACTCAGGCGCCTTAACATACCGTCGATGTCAGCGATATATTCGTTTCAAGCGAGTATTGTACTTCAGGGCGGTAACCACTTCCAGTGGCAAACGCACGGGCGCATCTCCCACCGACTACTTCAGGCCCGGTCTGACTTGCACGGCGAAGTGGTGCCTCCATCCCGTCATTGACTGCTGAACCGGATTGATGTTCTGATTACCCCGCATTATATTTTTCACGGAGGAGTGCTCATGTCGAGGAAATGTACTCACCGATCCGCAAGCTCTTACCTGTTGTCGTCGATCCTTGCTGTTCATGTTTTGTTCGGCCTTTCCCAGCCGTTTCATTTCACCGACGTCTTCCTCGAAGAGGACAGCAAGCTTCGCCGCGTCATGCTCAAGCGCTATGCGCGGTTCGAGGTACAGCTTCTCAGAGTCTTCTACTGGATACTCAATAGCCCCCTGATGTCGAACAAGTGGACACGAAAAGGTTTTTACTACGGCATAACCAAGTTTATGGCCGAACGTGCCATCGCAAGCCAGGTCATGACTCTCGGAGAGATCGAACGGTTCATCATCGACGAGCTTCCGGAGGATAGCCGTATAGCAGTAGGGCCGTGTCGGTGCCGGCTTGCGACGCGCGCCTGCGACCATCCGGTCGAGACCGACATAGTCATTCTGACCGGCACGTCGATATGGCTCGAGCTGTTCCCGAAAGATTACCGCGTGATAGAGAAGGACGAAGCGCTCCGGATCGTGAGGGAGTGCTACGAGATGGGCCTTGTGCCGATGCTTGACCGCCACATGTACTGGAAAGCCACGTCGAACTACTTCGTCATCTGCAACTGCTGTGGCTGCTCCTGCCTTCCCATCATCGGCATGAGGACTTTCAAGCGGGACGGTTACCACTATATACCTTCGGCCTACCGCTCCGTTGTCGACGCGAGTTCTTGCAAGGCGTGCGGCACCTGCGTTGAAGTCTGCAGCTGGAACGAGAGGCTGGTGCGCGCCGGCAGGGCTCGAGTGCTGGACTGCCACGGATGCGGTCAGTGCGTAGCGGCCTGCCCTAACAGTGCCAATAGCATGATCAATAGGTAGCGGTGGTAGAAACGCAAGCGAGCGGCGACAGCCTGTTCATGTGTATGTCAGAACTCCGTAACTCCACCGCTTCCGGGCACCGGCCCGGCGTGTGCGCTTTTACACTACGGAAGCGTTCAGATACTCTGTGGTCTTCTGGGCGTCTTCCCAGCCTTCGCTGGTGACTACCTTCGCCTCGAGCCTCTTGTAGGTCAGGAAGAAGTTCTCGATCTCGTTGAGAAGATGTGGTGGGATATCGTGGATATCTTCGACGTATTTCCATCTCGGGTCACCGATCGCCACGCCAAGGACCTTGTTGTCAGGCCCCTTCTCGTCCCTCATCAGGAGCATTCCCACGGGTTTGGCGTCCATGAGGCATCCGGCGAACGTGGGCTCTTCCAGCATAACCAGGATGTCGACTTCGTCTCCGTCCTCGGCGAGGGTCCCTTGGATGAATCCGTAATCGGCTGGATAATGAACGGCGCTGTACAGCACCCGGTTTAGTTTAATACGGTCACTGTCATGGTCATATTCGTATTTGTTTCTGCTACCTTTGGGAACCTCGACGATTACCTCGACTATAGTGGGAAACGTATCGTTTACCATCATGCCTCCTAGCTTGTCATGGTATTGGAGCATAATATTGTCAAAACCTGTAGTCAAGACAAGGAATGTTGGCAAAATGAAGGAATCATCTGAAGTGTCCATTATTAAGTGCACCTGTCAGGATTCATGAGATATGTGGGGTGTGGCAGAGAGAAAGGGGAAGGGAATGAGGAAGTTACTGGTTCTCATGATGGTGGTTTTACTCGGAATGACAGTTTCATTCATCGTGGGTTGCGGCAGTGGTGATACGGCTACGGCGAAACAGGATCTTAAGCAGGCTGAGGCCGACTACAACACCCTGAACAAAGACCTTACCCAGCTTCAGGGCCAACTGACGACGGCCATCGGAGGAGCGTTCAGTGGCAACTATGCCACCGTCACCCCGCAAGTCGTGCAGAGTGCGGAAGCGTCCATCTCAAAGGCGCTTGCGGAGATGCCCAAGATAAAGGCTGACTACCAGAAGGTCGACAGCCTAAAGGGTGTTGCTGATTACCAGGCTTATGCCGACGCGATGGTAAAAGCGATTGACGCAAGCTCGAAGGCGCTTGCCGAGGGCAAAAAGTTCATCGATGGCCTGATTCCGATAGCTTCGAACCAGGCGGCCATGCCCCAGTACTTCCAGACGAACGCAGCCGCGATCACCAGTCTTCAGACCCTGGAAAACGACGCGACGACCGCGAGCCAGAAAGCGCAGTCGATAAAGCAGGACAAGAAGCTGACCTTCTGAGACGTGCGCCCGGCCAAACCGTCAAGGCCGGGTCTTTCGAGAATAACGATTGCACACGTGAAATGAGGTTCGTTGAGTGGCCGGGAGCCATGGGGCTTCCGGCCTGGCTCATTGTGCCGTCCTTGCGAACTCACTCTTGAGAGCCGGGTACAGGCCGCGATATCTCTCGTATGCCGCCCGGTACGCGGCGAACGAGTCCGGTTCCGGCTCGAGGCGCTCGCCGTNNCCGTACGATGATGTCGCATTGCATGCCTCGGTAGGGGAACTCCAGACCCCCGACGCGACGCCGCCAAGAAGTCCGGCACCCAGCATTGCCGCATCACTTGTCCCCGCCGAGATGATCGGCAATTCGAAAACGTCGGCCTGGACCTGTCTCCAGAACCTCGAGCGTGACCCGCCTCCACCGGCGACGACCTCGTAAAGGGGCACATCCATTTCACGCATGATTGTGATCGAATCTTTGAGGCCGAAGGTGATACCTTCGACTACCGCGCGCAGGACGTGAGAGCGTTTCTTGGTCAGATCGAGGCCGAAGAGCACTCCGCGCGCGTCAGCGTCGGCGTGCGGCGTGCGTTCCCCGGTAAGGTAAGGAAGGAAGGTGAGCCCTTCGCTGCCGGCGGGTGCGCCGGATGCCGTGTCGATAAGCAGGTCGTAAGGGTCGACTCCGCGTGCTTGCGCCAGTGACGTCTCCGGCTCTCCGAGCTCGTCCCGGAACCACCGGAGCGCGAGACCCGCCGATAGCATCACGCCCATCAGGTACCACGTTCCCGGGACGGCGTGGCAGAACGAATGCAGGCGCATCTCGGGGTCCTCCATGGGGGCGTTCGTGGGTGCCAGGACCGTGCCGGAACTGCCTGTGCTCACGGCTATCCGCCCGGGAGAAAGAACGCCCATTCCAAGCGCGCCGCAGGCGTTGTCCGCTCCCCCCGCGGCAACGGGAGTCCCCTCCATCAAGCCTGTAGCTTCGGCTGCTTCCGACGACAGTCCGCCGATCATGTCTCCCGACTCCAAGACCGGTGGCAACCACTCTGCTGGTATCCGAAGCGCGTCGAGCATCGGGGCTGACCACCTTCGTGACCTCACATCGAACAGTAGCGTGCCGGAGGCGTCTGACACCTCGGTGGCAGTGATGCCGGAAAGGCGCATGTTGATGTAGTCCTTGGGAAGCAGGATGTGTCGCACCCGCCGGTAGCTTTCAGGCTCGTTCTCCTCGAGCCACAGGATCTTTGGCGCGGTGAAGCCGGGCAGGGCGGGGTTGCCGGTCCACTTCGCCAAAAGTTCGGTCCCAACGGTGCGGTTTATCCACTCGCATTGCGATGACGTCCTCTGGTCGCACCAGAGGATGCAAGGCCTGACGACTTCCCCGGAATCATCCAGGAAGACGCTGCCGTGCATCTGGCCGGACACCCCAATCCCAGTAATACTACCGATCGCGACACCGCTGGAGTCAACCGCGGTTCGCACGGATCTGGTCGCCGCCCGCCACCATTCGGAAGGGTCCTGCTCGGCCCATCCCGGGAACGGGACAGAGGTTTTGTAAGTGACGAAAGAAGATGAAACAATCGCTCCTGAACCGTCGATGACTCCCGCCTTGGCCCCGGTGGTCCCGAGGTCCAACCCGACCAGGAATGGCCCGTATTTTCGTACGTTCATGCATCCCTCCGTCCGTGTTCACCGGAGAACTATGGTACCATTAACAACGCGCCCCCGGGAGGCGTGGTCAGAGGGCTGGACGTTCCGGTTGAGCAGTGGCCGGACCTTGGAAAACCCACACGGACACCGCGTATTTCCGTTGAAGGGAGAATCCGATGGCAAATGAAGAGCTTATACTGGAAGCAATGAAAGAAGTGCTCATCACGGGCCAGGAGATGGCGCGGCGCGGCCTTGTGGCCGGGACCTCGGGCAACTGCTCGGTCAGGGTGCCGGAGACGGACCTCGTTGTGATCACTCCAACCTCGCTCGAATACGAGCTTATGCTCCACGAGGATATCTGTGTTATCGGTATGAGCGGCGAGCAGGTCAAGGGCCGCCACAAGCCATCGATCGAGATCAACATGCACCTTGCGATCTACGAGGCGCGCCCCGAGGTAGGAGGCATAGTCCATACGCACCAGACGATGGGCACCGCCGTGGCAGTTGCCGGAAAAGCGATTCCGCCGATACTGGAGGAGCAGGTGTTTTCATTGCTGGGAGCGGTGGACTTAGCCGAATACGGCGCCCCCGGCTCTGCCGAGCTTGCCAGGAACACGGTGGAAGCTCTTGGATTCAAGAACGCGTGCCTTCTGGCTCACCATGGCGTAGTCGCTGTCGGTCAAAAGATCAGGAACGCTCTCCACAACGCCGAAATAGTCGAGCGCGCCGCTTCTATCTACATAATGTCCAACATCCTGGGCGGTCCGAAGGTAGTCCCCTTCATGGCCGCCGAATACGAAGGCAAAGACCTCTAATACCCGGGCTTGAAGGGCGCTATTTCTGGCAGGTGGGGCAGAAGTAGCTGGTTCGGCCGGCGATTGTTTTCTTGGTGAGTTTGTCGTGCGTGCGGGGGCATTCTCCGTCCTTGCCGCGATTGGGGATAAGGAACCTGTCGGCCCACCCGTCGAGCTCCGCATTCAGATTGACGGCTTGTTTCAGGACCCACTTCATCTTGTCGTAGAGCCGTCGGACCTCCGCATCGGAGAGGCTCGTTGTCATTCGGTCCGGCCGTACCCCTGCCTGGTATGCGATCTCGTCGGAGTACTCATTGCCGATGCCCGAAATAAGCTCCTGGACCATCAGCACCTGGTGCAACGTGGTCTTATGCCCGCGAATTACATCGTTGAACATCTTGAAAGTGAAGCCCCGGCTCAGTGGCTCGGGGCCAAGCTTCGCGATCTCGGGGATGTCGTCGTCGTCCGTCGTCTCGTAAAGCGCTATCTTGCCGAACAACCTCGGGTCGGTGTAGTGCAGGCAATACCCGTCCTCGAAATAGAACTCAGCTTTGCTGAATCTCGGCTTTGGCTCCCCACGCTCCCTGAAGAAAAGGGCTCCAGTCAGCCCGAAGTGAATGAGGAGAATGCTGTTTCTGTCGGTCCTGACGAGAAGGTACTTCGCCCGTCTTTCCGCGTCGGTGAAGCACGCGCCCTTGAGGCCCCTGCTGAGGGCCGTCGGGGTGGTATTGTCCAGGATACGCTTGTCCGGCACCGATATCCTGTCTATCTTTCGGCCGAGTGCATTTGCGGCCAGGTAGCGCCGCTTCGCTTCAACTTCGGGCAGCTCCGGCAACTGATCAGCCTCCCACTTCCGACAGCATGCTCTTGAGCTCCAGAGCGTTCTCTATCGCGTAGCCCGCGTAGTCGTTGTTGAAGTAGACGAAACAGTCGCGTCCTTCCTCGAGCTCGCCGCCGACTTCCTGCGCCAGCTCCCACAGCTCGTTCCTTTCGTAGCCGGGACTGTCCGAGAGGTGTCCGCCGTGCATGCGCCAAAACGAGAAGTCCGCGATCCGCTCGCGGGGTGCGGGGTAGAACGGGCTGTCCGCCGCGCACAGTGCAACGCCGTACCTGCTCATCAGATCGAAGACGTCGTCGTTGAGCCATGTGTCGTCCCTGAACTCGAGCACTGACCTGTGTTGCTTGTGAACCGCGCCCAGGAACTCCTCAAGCCTCTCCAGGTTCACGTGCCAGCGTGAAGGAAGCTGGAAGAGCACTGCCGCGCACGTCCTGCCCATCCCCGCAAGATTCGCGTAGAAGTTCTCGAGCCCCGTCCCCGGGTCCTTGAGCTTTTTCACATGGGTTATGTAGCGGCTGGCCTTCACGGTGAACCTGAACCCGGTAGGAGCCATCTGCCGCCAACCGTCAAAGGTCTCCCTGCTCGGTAGCCTGTAAAACGAGTTATTGATCTCGACCGTATCGAAGTGCCGGGCGTAGTATTTGAACCATTCGCTCTCCGGCATTTCCTCGGGATAGAACCTTTCTTTCCAGTGAGGGTAAACCCACCCAGACGTTCCAACAAAAAGCTCCGCCATAGATTCTCCAGTCCGCGACTCCGGGTCGCACTGTTCCTCCGACTTTCCCGGGCAACGCCCCTCTCGATCTATTCTCTTCTGCGCCGCGACGCTTTTTCCCGTCGAGACGCCCGATACCCGCACAACGTTATGGTACGATTCTAGCCGTATCAAGGGGGCAGTTGTTGAAAAATGGAGTACTGGTCGTTGGCAGCATAAACATGGATCTGGTGGCCGTCGCACCGCGCATACCGGCGCCGGGTGAATACATCCACGCCTCCGGGTTCCATGTCGTAACGGGAGGGAAGGGAGCAAACCAGGCGCTTGCTTCTCACCGGCTCGGAAGCGAAACGATGCTGCTCGCCAGGGTTGGCGATGACAGCTTTGGACGGATACTCATCGAGAAGCTCGAGGCCGAAGGCGTTTCCACCGAGCTCGTAGTCGTAGCCCCCGGTTACGCCACCGGTGTAGCGCTGATTGTGGTTGAAGAGCAGACGGGCCAGAACACCATTGTGGTGGATCCCGGGGCCAACCGATCCATGACCGCCCTGGACCTTGACGCCGTAGACGCCCAACTTCAGACTGCCGCAGTTGTGTTGTTCCAGCTCGAGATACCGGTTGATGTCTCAAAGGAGGCCTCCATGCGCGCTCGCGCACGTGGTGCATTAACGATCCTTGACTCGGGCCCGGCTCGAAGGGCCGACGCGTCGGTGGCCCCTTTCTTTGATGTCGTATCTCCTAACGAGCCCGAGCTTGAAGCCCTTACCGGAAAGCCGGTAGCGGGCCTGCGGGCCGCCTCCTTCGCGGCGCAAGGCCTGCTGATCGACGGTGTGAAAATGGTCGTCGTGAAGATGGGAGGCTCGGGGGCGCTACTTGTCGAAAAGGAAGGTGCCAGGCACTTTCCGGCGTATGACGTGCCGTGCCTGGATTCGACCGGCGCGGGCGATGCGTTCACCGCTGGACTGGCCTGCGGCCTGGCCGAGGGAATGAACCCCACCGACGCGGTTGCTTTAGCCAATGCCGCTGGGGCCATCGCGGTCACGGCCGTGGGAACCCAGCCATCGATGCCAACCCGCGCCAGGGTCAGGGAGTTGATGGACTCGCAAAACGTAAAGAGCAGTAAGCTATGATGAGAATGCGGCGCCGCGTAAGAGAATCGAGGTACACAAGGCACGTTTTCATTGCCGCCTCCATCCTGGCTTCGGTGATAGTCATCGGCGTGATCGGCTACATGCTGATAGAGAAGATGACGTTCACTCACGCACTCTACATGACGATAATAACCATCTCAACGGTTGGCTTCCGCGAAGTCGAACCACTGGGCACCGGCGGCGAGTATTTCACGATGTTCGTCATAGCTACCGGTGTCAGCGCGGTGCTTTTCTTTCTCGCGGGGCTGTTCGAGTTTGCCGTCAGCGAAGTGCTTGACGACGTCTGGGGGCGAAGGAGGATGATGAATAACATCTCGAAGCTGTCCAGCCACTACATCATCTGCGGGTACGGCAGGGTCGGCAAGAGTGTCGCCGACGAGCTTGCCGAGCACGCCAAGAAGTTTGTTGTCATCGAGCGCGACGATGAGGCCTACGCGCATTGCGTACGGGACGGTCACTTCGCGATCCATGGCAGCGCAACAGAGAATGACGTCCTGGTCGATGCCGGCATCGAGAGGGCTGTCGGGCTCGTGAGCGCGCTTCGGTTCGACGCCGATAACTTGTTCGTCGTACTGAGTGCACGGACCATGAACACCAACCTGCTGCTCATAGCCAGGGCCGATCAGCTCGAATCGGAACAGAAACTCGAGATGGTTGGGGCTGACAGGGTTATATCTCCACACAAGATCGCCGGCAAGAGGATGGCGAACCTTCTGGTCAGGCCGGGCGCTTGCGAGTTCCTCGATGTCGCAATGGCCCAGAATATCCCGGAATACTTGCTGAGCGAGATTAAGGTGGGGGAGACCTCGGCTCTGCTCGGAAGGTCGATAAAGGAGAGCAAGCTCAGGGAGCGCACCGGCGTGACAGTGCTGGCGGTCAGAAAGCTTGATGAACAGGCTTTCAACCCGAATCCATCCGTTGACACGGTGATAGAGGAGGGTGACGTCCTCGTGCTGATAGGCACACCGGAACAGATGGCACTCATGGAGGTCGCAAACTCGGGTGAGAAGTAGCCCTGGAGGTTCTTTGACATTCGCAAGCGCCGAGAACGGAAAGATCAGAGTAGAGTTCAACAATCCCGGTGTCCATCCGTTTATCACTCTATCCGTTCGCGGCGACGGAGCCTGGCTCCCCGTCATGCGGCTGGGAGCCAGGCACGTGCGGTACCTGCATAAAGGCGCGTCGTTTCCGCGTCTTGTGGTTAACGGCAACGAGGCTGAATCCGCCGGCGGGGTCCAGATGAGCGTACTGCCCGAAGGTGATGGTGCGGTGATCACCGATGCTCGCGGGGGGCTTTCCATCCGGACACGGCTGACGATTGAGCACGATGCGCCGCTCGTTCACGTCGTACACGCTCTCGTCCCGGACGAGGAGACGAAGGTCAACAGGGTCTTCGACCGCTACGATTTCACGTACTGCCCCGGAGAAGAAGGCTGCGACTCGCTTGACTATCATTTCGTGCCGCACCTCAGGCCGCGGTCCGACATGGTTATCTCTGACCAGGTCTTTCGCTCACCCGTCGTGATGATGAGGCGAGAAGACGTGTTCTTTGCGCTCATTCCCGACCTCGAGCTCCTGGAGCCGGTGTACCGCACGACCGGTGCGCGCTACTACATGGACTTCCTTGCCGCAGGCGGGGAGAACCTTTGTCCGAGCACGTCGTTCGGCCTGGGGCGGACGCGAGTCAAAGGCCACACATACTTCGAGAACGACTTCCAACGCGAGACCAGGTTCGCCGCGGGCAGGGAGTTTGTCGTCGCTTATTATCTCGTACTGGACCGTAACGGGTTCGGCGCCGCTGACGTGGTTTCATTCCTGTGGGAGCGGTTCGGCAGGCGCTATCTCACCGGGGGTTTGCCTCAGGTGACAGGGTGGGACCGTTATGCCGCGGCCGGTCTCGAGCGTATGTTCAAGAGCCAGGATCTCTACAGACGTTTTTCACTCGAAGGCCAACCTTGCGGCGGGACGGTTGCGATGCACTTCGTCACGCGAAAAGGCGTGCGCTTGATGGACCTGGGCGAGCTGCGCCGGTACCTCGGATACCAGGACCTCGCTCTATCCGCATCGCGAGGCATAATCGAGTTTGTGAGCGAGCATCCCTGTTCGAGCTTGCTCGAGAAAGCTCTGTACAGGTACGGACCCAAGGTACCACCCGGCATCATGTTTCAATCCTGGTTCAACAACCTGCGCAGCGCTTACGGGGCCTACTGGTTCGCCCGCAAGTGGCACGACAGCGAACTGCTTGAGAGCGCGCTTGCCGTAAAGAATCTGGCGATACTTGCTCCGCGAGACCATGGAGCTTCTCCCGCGGTCTGCTATGCGACCGACCAGGGGACGTACTGGTCCGCGGGCACGCGCGGTTTCAAACATTTCGACTGGCACCACACGGCGGACTGTGCCACTACCGGGTACTATATGACCCAATGGTTCAGGGACCATGAGGGCGATCCGAGACTGATCGGCAGGTGTCACGAGCTCGCCCTGTTCCTTATGTCCGTACAGCTTCCTTCTGGCGCGTTCCCCGCGTGGGTGAAACCTGACGGGTCCAAACCCATTTCGGCGCCGGAACTCCGAGAGAGCGCGACCACGGCGTGCCCCGCGATGTTTCTCGCCCAGCACTTCATGGTGGAGAATGACGTCCGCTACCTCGAGTCGGCTCTGAGGGCGATCGACTTCCTGGCGGCGGAAGTGATACCGGGTCAGAAGTGGTTCGATTACGAGACGTTCTACTCGTGCTCACGGAAGAGGCTGGGTTTTGTGGATCCCAACACGAAGACCGTGCCCCAGAATACGATGAGTATGTATTGGGCGGCAGAGGCCCTGCGCCTGGCGTTCATGGCCACGCTGGATCCCGATTATCTGCGGATGGGCCTCCAGGTACTCAACCACCTGTGCCTGTACCAGCAGGTGTGGGATCCGCCGTTCCTTTCCATCAACGCGTTCGGCGGCTTCGGCTCGATGAACACCGACGCCGAGTGGAACGACGCAAGACAGGCGCTGATGGCGCCCCTGTTCATGGATTACTACACGATCACCGGAAAGCCGGAGCATATGGAGCGCGGCATAGCAGCGCTTCGAGCCGCTTTCACGCTGATGTTCCTGGATGAGAACACGCTCGTTGCGCCCGGCAACATGAAGGACGCGCCGCCCGAAGAGACTGGATCCGTGGCGGAGAACTACGCTCATTTCGGTTACGACCACAGGGTGCCGGGGTTCCTCGACTCGGATTGGGGGGCCGGGAGCGCCTGCCATGCCGCCGCATACGTCCAGAGGCATTACGGAGATATCTACGTAGACCTCGACAGAGACGCGGCGTTCGGCATCAACGGGTGCAGGGTAGAGGATTTCAAGCTGGAGGGCCGGAAGCTGACCCTCCACGTCGAAAAGCAGATCGATTCGGGTATCGAGGTGGCCGTCAAACTCGCGGGTGGACGCCGAGACCTGGACATAGTGGTCAACGGGACGCCTGCCAGAAAAGCCCCGCTTGGAGAGCACAAAGTGTTGCTGTGAGCAGGGGGCTGGCTCTGAACCCGAATCGGGAGTCTACTTCTTGTTCTTGTGACGGTTCTTCTTGAGTTGCTTCTTGTGCTTCTTCTTGCGCATCTTCTTGCGCCGCTTCTTGACGACTGAACTCATCTAATCTGTTATTTCCCCTCTTCCGGGTACATGACAATACAACAGGGAGAATCCTACCACAAAGAAAGCGTGAGTGGCACGTCCTGGCAAGGTTGGCCGCGCGTCAGGCCGGCGTGACGTAGTCCTGAAGCGTGAACTCGAAGCGCGCGCCGTTGTCGTTGAACGTGCGGATCGTACCGCTGTACACGTGGACGATCTTCTCCACCGTCGCGAGGCCGATGCCCGTATTGCCCTCCGCGGTCGCGTAGAACGGCAGGAAGATCTTGTCGATCGCCGCCGGGTCGATACCGCTGCCGTTATCGTAGACAGAGTAGCAGTGAAGGCCGACCTCGTTGCGGCCTTTGTATGAAACGTGTACCTCGGGCTTGCGATTATCGTTGTGGCTTATCGAGTTCTGGACGAGGTTTGAGAAGAGCTGGTACATGTGCGTCGGATTCGCGATCACGTGTCCCAGGTTCGCGTCGAGCTTTATCTTGAACTTGCGTCTTTTGATCTCTTCCGCCCGTTCGCCAAGGACGCGCTCGATGACAGGGGCGATGTCCACGTCGCTGACCTCCCACGGATTCTGACCTGCCTCGGCGAGATCCAGAAGGTCGTCGATGAGGGCTGCCGATTTCTTGACGTTGGATTCTATGATGCCGACGAGCTCTTGAGCGCTCCGGGTCGCCTGTTCGTTCCACTCGCCTTTCGAAAGGCCTCGCAGCGCGAGGGCGGCAGCCATCATTGAAGACAGCGGGCCCTTGAGGTCGTGCGATACCACATGGGCGTAGCCTTCGAGCTCGTTGTTCAGTACCTGGAGCTCGTGCTCAGCTTTATTGCGCTCGGTCACGTCCCGGATTACGTCGATGTACCCCCGTGGATTGCCGTTACGGTCCTTGAGTACGGCCGAGTTAACCTCGCCGATTATCAAAGTGCCGTCCTTCCGGCGAATGGTGAGCTCGACGTTTCTGACGGCGCCGTCCTCCAGGACTTTACCCACGGTCATCACGACTTTTTCCCACTCCTCGGGAGGAACGAGCTCGCGACCGTTGATGCTGATGATCTCGGATTGATCCTCGCATCCGTACAGGTCGGCCGTCGCCCGGGAGCAATCGATGACGTTACCTTCCAGATCGAAGACAGTGACCGCATCGGGTGAGGCGTAAAGGAGCGTGCGATAGAGCTCCTCGGATTCGCGGAGCACGTCTTCGGCCCTTTTCCGGTCGGTGATATCCCTGATAATGACAGTGAAGTTAATTTGGCCACCTACCTTCCAGGTGGAGCGCGAAAGCTCCATAGGGAACTCGGTGCCATCGGTGCGCAGGCCGGCCATCTCGAAGATCCTGCTGGGAGTCTTGTCTTCTGTCGCCTCGCGTAGCATCGACGGCATTCGGGCTTCTCGCAGGCGCTCCGGGAGGATGGCGGTCAGGGGCTTGCCCATCATCTCGTCAGCTCTGTATCCGAATATATGCTCGGCGCTGGCGTTCCAGAACGTAATCAGGGCGTCGCTGTCGGCGCAGATTATCGCTTCCATTGCGGTTTCGGCCACTGACCTGAAGCGCTCCTCGCTATCCTGCAGCTTTTCGAGGGTGCGGCTGTCGCGAAGCGCAACCGAGGCGACCTCGCCGAATGCCGAAGCCATGAGCGCGTCACGGCCGGTGAAGCCACCAGGCTTATTTGCGAAACCGATCATGCCGGCGGGCTCGCCGTCGACCAGAAGGGGGGCGATAAGAACGCTCTCGACCTTGAAAGGCTCCCCGGGCATCCGCCTGGCCCAATCACTGTTCGGGAAGTCGTTGTGGTAAAACGCCTTGCCGGACCTGAAAGCCGGCGTGATGAACTGGTCGACAGGCATGCGGCTCAGTGAATCGAAGCTCGTGCGAAGCGCTTCCGGTTCGACGAAGAGGATCTCGGACGCGTCGTTTTTCTCATTGAGCAAGGCCAGGTAACCGGAGTCCGAACCAACGAGCTTCCAGCAGAGGCCAAAGATGTCTCTCGCCGCTCTATCGAAATCTTTTTGCTCCAGGACGAGGCGTGTGCTCTCGAGCAACGCGGTGATCTCTTCGCGGCGCTCGTTGGTATCTTTGATGACGTTTCTCAAGGCGTCCTCGGCGCGCTTGCTCTCAGAGATGTCGCGGCAGGTCCCGGCGACTCCGAGGGGTTTGCCGTCGCGGTCCCTGATCAGTGAGCCTGTCATCTCGTATGGGATTTTACGGCCGTCTTTGTTTATTATCATCGCGTCGAGCTTGCGAGACTCGTCGGTCCGCGCGACGTCTTCGATCAGGGTCCTGAGGCGCATGTAATCTTCTGAGGAGAGGAACTCGTAGGAGCGCATTGCCCTGATTTCCTCGTCAGAATAACCTGTCACCTCTCCCAGGCTGCGGTTCCACTTGTAGAAGCTGCCCGAGATGTTCGCAACCACGAAGATGTCCTGGATCGCGTCGAGCGCGTCGTCGGTAAAAGCCCGCTCGTCGTCGAGAGCCTTCTTAGCCGAAATCCGCTCGCTGATATCGCGCGACACGACGATGTAGCGGGTGCCACGGCGGGTTATCACCTCTTTTGCGGTCATCTCAACGGGAACGACGCTGCCGTCTTTTCGAACGTTTTCGAATACTATGCGAGCGCCTTCTACGAGCGTGGCAACGGCTTCCTCGAACTCAGATCTTCTCGCTGGTGGGACGAGATCGAGGGCGGACTTGCCCCGGAGTTCCGAGACCTCGTAACCAAGCATCCGGCACGCAGCCCTGTTGGCGTCTTCTATGATGCCCTCGGGTGTCTCGATAAAGAGCAGGTCAGAGGCCTCGTTGAAGAGCGTGTGGTAGAAAGCCTCGCTCTCGCGAACGGCTTCGACGGCTTTGACCAGGATGTATTCGTGAAGAGCTTTTGTAACGGCCTCCGGGAGAGTGGTTGCCAGTTCTTCGTTCTTGACTATGTAACCCACCGCTCCACGCTGGAATGCGAGCGAGGCTATGTTCTCGTCGCCGCGCCCGGTGATCATTATTACCGGAGGATGCTTTTCCGAGGCCGTTATCTCGGACAGGAAATCCAGGCTTAATCCGTCCGGGAGCTTGTAGTCGAGGGTTATAAGGTCGAACGTAGACCCACGCATTCTCACGCGGGCCTCGTCAAGACTGTTGGCTATCTCGACTTCCGCCGACGATTGTACCTCCAGCAGTTGCCGGAATACGTCCGCTGTTTCAGGCTCGTCCTCAATTATCAGTATTTTTGGGTGGCCATCCGGTTCGGGTTCCATCTTTCACCTCTGCGCGAGGCGCAGTTCGCGAGCGTTATCGGCTCATGAAGGTTGAGAAGATTCAGCCGCTTTTCCAATAAGAAACAATATCCCTTGATAAATAATATCACAACCATTGCCCTCTGGATTTTTCCAATTTCAAGATTTACAGGTCATCGAGAGAGAATACTTCGGTGGCCGGCCATCTCTCGCGTGCGGGTAGCAGGTCGGCGGCAATCTTGTCCAAATGAACGCTGTATACAAGTGGAAAACGCGTCCTGGTCAGCAGCAGAATCTGCAACCCATCGGGATATCTATCCAGATGGCCGCGAGAGGGATGTCGGAATCGCACGGCTCTTCCATCCAGTAGAAGAGGTCCTCGGCGTCTAGATACTCCTCACTTTCGACGACCGGACGCGAACCTGTCCCGCCCGGCCTTTCACACAACTTGCGTTCTTCCGGCAATTTCTTAACCTCCCCACAACAGTAATTCTACCAAAAAAACCTCACCCCGACCTTGGCTAAAGGACGCCGGTGGCGATGAGGATGCCGAACGCGATGAAGACAACGCCGGAGGACCACCTGATGTATTTAGACGGTACGACCCGG
>PMDX01000285.1 GCA_003154635.1 Actinomycetota bacterium
GGCGGATGCTAAGGCCCGCGCCTAGGACCGTATTAACAAACGATTACTATGATGAACTGGCGCTCGCCCAGAAGCTCTCCACCTCTGATATGGAACGGATCTCGTTCGCTGAGCCCGGGGCAAAAATCGACAGGCGGTTTGGCACCATCAACATGAACGACTACAAGGAATACTACGACTCCAACTCGAGCTTTGAGCAGAAGGACATTTGGGGTCAGCCCGATAAATGGAACCTGCTGCCGTTGTCCGACCCTTAGATCAAGGATCTCGTGCACCCGCCGAGCAGCTCCACGCCCGTCCAGAGAGCATCCGTCTCTTTTGATACGAACACCATGTCAAGCGGCAAGCAGAGTCTGAAAGTCGAGAACTACGCCACGGACGACCTGTCTATCTATTCGGTTGTCGGCACAGAGATACCGGTCACATCGGGAGATATCTACAATATCGAGACGAGCGTCAAGTACAAGAACTCAAAGTGGACGCACGTTGACGTCGAGGGCTTTGAGGTAAAATCGAATAAATGGATCAGGCTGGTCAGCTGCCCCGTAATACAATCGGGAACGTCCGGCTGGAAGAATACTCAATGTTCCTTCTGCATGCCGAAAGGGATAAGCAAGATAGTACCTGTCCTGGGAGCGGGGTGGGTCGACAACCCGGCACGTGGCGCCGCGGTGAGCTGGTTTGACGACATCAAGATATCAAAGATAAACAGCAGGTTTTACACTGACCTTCTCGGCGGTACCGCGCCTTCGAAGGTGAGCTTCAAGCAGGTAAGCCCCGAGAAGTACGAGGTCCAGGTGAAGGGAGCTACCGAGCCGTTCATCCTGGTCTTCGGAGAGGCATATGACCCGCTGTGGGTTGCCCGGGTGCAAGGTGGAACCAGCGTCGACCCGGTGAGACTTTATTCGACTATCACGGGGTTTCCAATAAAGCAGAAAGGCAATTTCAATATTACAATCGATTACCTCGCCCAGAAATGGTATTCGTGGGGGCTCGTAGTTTCCGTTGTTACACTGGGCGTACTCTTCCTGGTGCTCATAGCGCTTGCGGTCAGGCCCAAATCGCGGCGAGAGGAGCCTGACTCGAACGCCACCGTCGCGCCCGGGCAACCCTAGCTATCGAGATCCTCAAAAGTGCCTCGCACGATCCCATCGCGAAATTGCGCCAGTACGCCGATGGCAAGGAAATAGAACGACCAGATGGCAAAAAACTCCGCGGCGGAGGTGGCGGCGAGCACTATGAAAAGTGCCGCAATCATCAGCAGAAGCAGCGCGATCAGGTAAGCGAATTTGCAGTCTACACCGAACAGTACAACCGCAAGCAACACGGCCGTGAAAAAGGCTGCTAACACGGTCAGGAAAAAGCTTAGCACGATGAACACCGCTAGCGATATGAGCGCTCGTACAATAGAACTACGATCCATCTTCTTCTTTCCTCAGTAATCTGTCCGTTCTGTGACGTATTCCCACGTACTGGAGGCTCCTCTCAGTGCGCCGCGGCCCAACCACTTCATAAAGCTCTTGAAGCGCATAGCATTGTTCCCGCCATGCTGAACCCAATAGTAAAACAGATATATAAGTAACACGAGAACGGTCAACATCGAAACGAGAAAGCCGTTATCAAACCATCGCTGCGGTCGAAATTCCAGCGTCAAGTCATTAGTGCCTACCCTGTTTATGGGAAACCCGTTCGTCATCGAGTACAGCCTGACCGGCGCGACCGTCGTGCCGTCCTCATACTTGGCCACCCACAGCGGATCGTACGCCTCACCCAGGGAGAGCACGAACGGCACTGTTGCCTTTTCCACATGCACCTTGTATTTCTGTGGGCTCAGCTTCTTGAACGTGATTTTCGGAGGCGCGTTGGCCGCCTCGATGGATTGGAAAAATTCGGTGCTGACCCGGGCCAGCTTTATGTTATCGAACCAACTGTATGCTTTGCCCGAATTCTTGTCACTGATCCAGCCAGACGCCAGCGCCGGGCGAATCTTTGTAATATCGTCCGGCACGAGGAAGGAACAATTGTATTTCTTCCAGCCGACGTCTCCCGCCTGAACAGTCGGGCACATGGCGATCTGAATCCAATCGTTCTTTTTCTTGCTGAAACCCTCCATCGCCACGTGGGTCCAAATTGAGTTCTTGAGCTTGACATTCGTCTCAAGCGAGTAGACACTTCCCGCCTGCACCGGTATCGGCTGACCATGAACCCAGCCAATGCTGAACTGTTCGGTCGAAGTGTTCTCTACGCGCAGGCTTCTCTTTCCCGCAACCTTCACCTTGTTGTCGGCGAACATCTTTACGTTGCCCGACTTGTCCTCCAGGACCCAGAACGGGATGACATTAGTGCTGGGGTCGCCTGATTCGAAGCTTCCGTTGATGTCCATGTACTCCTTGTAATCGTCTATATTCAAGGAGCCATACTGCTTCGCGACGTCATTTCCCCTCGTGAAATCGAGCCTGGAGACAAGATCGGTCCCGTATTTCTGGATGATCGACAGGTTGTCAAAATACGAATCGACCTTGACGGTCCTGCTGGCCGCTGATATCAGAGGGAGCGGACTTGATACCTCGTAGACCGTTAGCGTTCCGCTGCTGAAGACCTTTCTTAGGCTCTTGTCTTTGTCGAAGCTTCCGGCAAAGTCATAATCCTTCACCGATGCATCGAAGATGACGTACTTTGCGTCAAACGGCAACAACAACCTGGAGGCTGTATCGTCCGTCACCATCACGTCTTTGTTCAGAATCTGGACTTGCGCAAGCTCTCCCGGTGCCCTGGAGAAGAAATTCTGCACCCAGTACAGGTACGCTTCTTCGTTGTAAGTATCCTGCAGGTTGTACAGAGAAGGGTAGGATCCAAAGATGTTGAAGGGGCCGATCCTTTTTTCAGGGGCCCACGTCGTCGTGAAACCATACCCGGCGAAAGGCATCCAGACTACCCGGGTATCGCTTCCCCGTTTCTTGATGAAACTGTTCACCCGCTGATAGTCCGCGGGAATGAGCGTGGGGTTGAAGACTGTATTGGCATAAAGCAAGGTCAACGGGTAGAGAGATAACAGGACAAAAGCAAAGACGACGACATACACGACCACCCGCGAGTTGAACGCGAACCTGTCAATCCATAACACCCTCTCGCGGAGAAGTTTGTTCTCCTCGAGCAGCGCCCTGTTGACACCTCGTGTGCCTTCGGCCGCTCCGGGTTCCTCCTTTATTGCACTCTCTGCATCGTCATCCAGAGAGTCTCCGGGTAGGCTCGATGGTGGTCGCTTTCTCATGATACTGGCGGCTAGCGCCCCCAGGATGGTCGCATAGAACGCGGGGACGAAGAAGAGCAACCTATCCGGGGCCCTGATAACCCAACCAAGCGCGGCGGAGCCCGGAGCCCGCAGTTCCAGGAACTCGTACGGCCGCTTGAAGATGAACGCTGTACCGGTTGCTATCAGGATGCTTAAGAGGAAGAAAACCCCCATGAAGAGCATCTTGCGATTCTTGAAGAACCGATCCCTCAGGATGTACAGCGCGAAGATAGAAAACAGTGGCAACGCGAAGCTGAGGATAGCCGCGAGTTGGTTGTTGAAAGCGATGTTGTTCGGCCCACCCCACCCTGACAGGCGGAGGTTGTTTAAGACGCTGTTCGACGCGGAAAGCCCTTCGGCGATGGTCTTGGTGAAGTACTGGTTGTACACAGGAACCAGCGGTTTATGCGTGAGCTGACTTCCGAGAAACGGCACCACCCAGAGCGCGCATGACACAAGGTACAACCCCGCCGTCTGCAACAGGACCTTCAGCATGCCAAGCACCGATTCACGCCGGAATCTCGTGATTATGAGATAGAAGAGGGCGTAGAAGGCAATCAATAGCACATACCAGACAATGCAGATCGGCGCCGTGCTGGTAACTGCCATAAGCAGGGCGAGAACCACTACGAGATATAGCTTTTTCCTGTCTATTGCCTTCACAAGCAACAGGAAGGCAAGTGGCATCACGGCATAAGCGGGATATCCGAAGTACCCCCAGAGGTGTCCCAATGACCACGGGTTGTACATGTAGATCAGTGCGGCGATAACCGCGCCGACGTGCGCCGCGTAGTTCCAGGTTCCGGAAAAATCGAACTCCCCGATGAGGTTGTATGCCAGCGCGTATGTCGAGATGCCCGCGAGAGCGAACGTACTTATGAAGAGGAGCCAGAGGTATGTTGAGGATGACAGGCCGAACAGCTTGGCCAGAAGCAGCGTCGGGTAGAGCCAGAGCACGCTCAGCGCGTTCCAGACGACGGATAGACTCCCATACTGATACCACATTCCGCGCAGGGTGCTGTACATGCGGTCCAGGTTGGTTGGGAACGACATGTCAACGTGGAGGAGCGTTCCCGGATTGCTGAAGTGTCTATAGAAGAGAAGGCACGCGAGTGCCGCGATAACTATTATGGAGATGATGTGCCACAAATAGTGACGCTTGCCCCGCAGGATGCCTCTGAACATGGTTGAGCTTACGCCACCTGAAGTAGGCCCAGTCTCTTTTTGTTCATCGGCTGTTGCAGCGATCATCCGCCGCCTTTCCGACTCTGCTCGGGTTCCCAGCGGTCAACGTACTCTTCCGGTCCCTTGTTCAGATAGTAATAGTAGCTCAACCGCGGGTTCCGTTTTACCCTGCGAAATATTTCTTTATCGGAAACCTTTCGCATCGATTGNNGAAGTGCTCAACGTCATAATAGAGCGCCCGAAAAAAAGGCATTAAGAACTCGGTCTCTCCCTGGAGCAACCTGAACGCCAGCGATAACACATTACTTACGAGGAACATCGGGACAGCGGATGCCAGGGTGCGCCACTCGAAGTTCTTCAACATGTAGGCCAGCCAGTTCTTCACGTGGTGGTAGCGGACGGCGCCCCGATCGAAGGTGTTCGCGGTCGCCCCCAGTGCGTGGTAGGCAGTCGCAAGAGGGTAGTACCAGCACTCGTAACCAGCCAGCCAGAGACGGCTGCACAGGTCGACGTCCTCGTAGTAGCACCAGAAGTCCTCGTCAAACAAGCCTACCTCGTCGAGCGCTTCTTTCTTGACGAGCATCGCCGCGCCGGCGCCCGCGAATATCGGGAATGGATTGTTATACATCGGGAGGTTTTGGTCCTTGCCGTAACCGAAGAGGTAGAGGCAGGAAGAACTTGTCCAGAAGTGCCCGCAGAGCTGTATCTTGTCGGAGTCACCCATGAGCCTTATCTTGGGCTGAACGGCTCCAAGTCCGTGTATTTCGCTGAAAGCAGTGAGTAGCTCTTCGAGGAAATCAGCTTCCAGGCGCGTGTCTGTGTTCAGAAACAGGATATACTCGCCCGTCGCGTACCGTATCCCGAGATTGCTGCCACCGGTGAAGCCCGTGTTGCCGGTGCTCTCTACTACCAGCGCCTCCGGGTACTTCTCCCGCACGAACTCGACGCTGTCATCGTTCGAGGCGTTATCCACAAATATCGTCTGATGTGAGCCGTACGTCTGGGCTCTTATCGAGTCGAGACACTCTTGAAGCCATTCGCGTCCGTTATGGTTTACTATCACTATCGAGACTTCAGCGGGCATCAATGCACCTTCTTGAGGTAACCCATAGGGTTGAACGTGATAAGGTAGCGCTCCCTCTTGCGGTCAGGCACAAAGTCGCGATTGCGCTCCAGGAACTCCTCCACTGCATCGAGTGGCCCTCCGTCCGGGAAAAGCCCGAACACCCTGTTCGGCTTGAAGAGGTCCACAAGACCGTCTTCGACGATAAAGTAACTCCCGGGGGTTACCATGGAGGAATATGCTTCGAGGTCTTTCAGGACCTGGGGCTTGTTGTGGTCACCATCGTGGATGATGAGCACGGTCTTATCCTCGCAAAACACGGCGACCTGAGCCACCGTGCTTGGGTCAGAGCTCTCCCCCGTCACGCACTTGACCCGTCTGTGCTTGATATCGAACTCGGAGCGGTCGATGTCCACCGATACAACCAGTCCCTCCCCAAGCAGGTCGAGCATATTGGCCAGAAAAAGGGTGGTCCCCCCTGCCGCGGAGCCAATCTCGATTATGACGTCCGGACGGACCTCGAATATGATCTCCTGGAATATCCACGCGTCGAGCGGGTTCTTTAGAGTGCTGACACCCATCCAGAGGCACTCATCGAAAACGATGTGCTTGTTATGGTAAAGGAGCCAACGCCGGAGGGTCATTCGGTAGATCTTGCGGTAATCTTTGCGCCTGCGGCGCAACGTTCTGGTTGTGAGCTTGCACAACGTGCGGGGGTCCAGAATCTCCAGCCGGTGCAGCCAGATCTCTTTTCTGGACAACTGCAAGCGTTTCACATCCTCTCGTCGGGGAGAGCAGCTCGAGCCCTATGCATCTAACTTGTGATTATGACCAAGATAAGCACATTCAGCCAATGATTCTCGGTAGGATGGCCTGACTACAGTCACATCTAAAGTATATTACAATCAACTGCGAGAAAGCTTGGGAGCTTCATAAGCGAGGTCGGTACTAATGGAAAGGCTGGTTCCGGGAGAAGCACCCAGGCCGATATTTCTGGAACATATAGCTCGTTACTGGTTCGCCTCGTCCCTCGTCGAAGGAACCCATGTGCTCGATATTGCATGCGGAAGCGGGTACGGCTCCCATGAGCTGGCCGTCCTGGGTCGAGCTGAGCAGGTTGTTGGTGTCGACATCTCCGAGGAGGCGATCAAGTACGCCCGCAGCCATTACAAGGCGGAAAACATCAAGTTCGTGACGGGCGACGCGACATCTCTGGAATTCGCGGACGCCTCCTTCGATACAGTCGTGTCGTTTGAGACCATAGAGCACCTGACAGATGTTGCTGCCTACCTCGATGAGGTATGCCGGGTGCTGAAGCCAGGAGGAAGCTTCCTGGTCTCCACCCCAAACCGAAGACTCGCGTTTGCCAACCCTTTTCACACCGTGGAGTTTACCTTCCGACAGTTCCGCAAAGTCATCAGCGACAGGTTTGCTGACGTACGTTTTCTCGGGCAGGACCACCTTCCGTTCTCAAGGAAGTTGCTCCTCGAGGTCTCCGTGAAAGTTTCCAGAACTTTGCCTGAGAGCATAAAACAGCACATAATACCGGAGCGGTCGAGGGTGGATGATGACTCCCGCAAAGTCGCAGGTATCGTCGACAGCCAGGTATCGAGTTGCAGGTTCTTCTTGGCGCTGTGCAGGAAATGACAACCTTCACTGACAATGCACACTCGGACTCGAGAAAGAGCCGCTCACCCGATCTCGTCGAGAAGGTCGATGTCTGGGCCACAGAGGATGTCGACGCTATCCCGTATCTTCTCCACCGGCCAGTCCCACCATTTGATCTCGAGCAACCTTTCTATCTGCTCGTCGGTGAACCTTTTCTTGACGAGCCTGGCCGGATTGCCCGCGACTATCGAGTACGGTTCCACATCGCCAGTGACCACCGAACCGGTGCCGATAGCCGCCCCGTCACCGATGGTAACGCCTGACAGTATGATCACATCGCTGCCGATCCAGACGTCATTGCCGATAGTGACATCGCCCCTGGTCGTGAGGAACTCTTTTCTTTTCTCGGCTTTGGGCCATCTTCCGTCTGGTGTCGGGAAAGGATACTGGGATATCCAGTCGACCCGGTGGTTGCCGCCTAGGAACACTGTCACGTTCCAGGCAATCGAGCAGAACTTGCCTATCTTTAGCTTGCCGTTTGGGTATACGACGTTTGGGAATCCGTAGGTGTAGTCACCTATCTCGTACCCCATCGTTTGGTTGCCCCACTTGTTGAGCACCAGGTACGGTTTACCCGCCGCCCTGATTAGCCGGATGGCAAGCCGCTTTCTGAAGTGCGCGAACGATCCGCTATCCCCTGACGCCTCGGCCTTGCGCCTGCGGTTGGTCAGGAAAGATGCCAGCGCCCGCTTGCCCGAACTCAGTGTTCCAGTTTCTTCAATCGCCATTCGAAGTGCCTCCAATATGATGATTGTAATGCAAGCCCGAGACAGTTGAAAACGGGATGGTGCCTAATTCGGGCGTTCAGCAAGAACGAGGCAATTGAAGGTCAGGAACTCTCTCACTATGGGGACCCGCGTGATGAATGCAAATTCGGGGTAGTATCGCGGAATTACCTTCCTGATGCGCAACCGTGGGTTGGATCTCACCATCTTCAGGATCGCCCCGATGCTGGTCGGGAAGAGGGTGACAAAAGGCGTGTGAATGCGTGGACGCCCTACGAGCCTGTCGTAGACCAGGTGGCCACGGGTCGCGCCAAGGTAATGGAACGGAGAAAAGTCATGCCCTCCCCATGGGGAGAGCCAGTTGGTCCAACTCAGATACAACAGACCCCCGGGATCAAGAACCTTGTCCAGCGCATCGATCAGTTGCTTCGGATGTGGAACATGCTCCAGGACGTTCGAACAGATGACCAGGTCGTAGCTGCCGAGGCTTCCCAGGTCATCTCTCTCGACATCGATTGTGAACAAGTCGACGCTTCGATACTCAGGCAGCAGATAGTCTGACTCATCCGCGAAGGTTACCCGGCAGCCCTTCTTGATGAGTTCGCCCCCTATCAGGCCGTGCCCGCAACCGAGGTCCAGAACGGTCATGCCGGCGTGAAGAATGTCCTCCTTCTCAAGCCACCGCACGGTGTCCCGTGCCTGTAAGGAGTAGAAGACATCATCGTCTTTATGCTTGATGAAGCGGATTATGAGCTTGTGAATGATCATCAATAACCCGTCCAGTGGTTCGTGGTCGATTGGCAACCTCGACAGTATTTCAATCCTGGATTTACTATATCAAACATGAACGAAGTGTTATTATTCTGGCAACCGCGTGGCGGGGTCCAGCGTGCCCGTAGGAGGAGCGGTTGCCGGCGACTATTGCCCTCTCGGGTCAATGGCTCGAAAGGAGAGGCAGCAGATACTTCCAGATAGTTCCGTTTTCGCGGTAACCCAGGATGGACCCACGGAGACCAATGGCAAGGAATCGGGTGTTGGGCGTTCAGGGGTACGTTCCGTGGTGGAAAAGGCGCGTTTGGTACTCCACGTGCCGAAAGTCGGGGTCCCACAGGGCAGGGATATTGGGGTCGACGCATTAAGAGGTTT
>PMDX01000292.1 GCA_003154635.1 Actinomycetota bacterium
GTCGACGCATTAAGAGGTTTCGCCATTCTGCTGGTGGTGCTGGGTCACTCCATAAGCAACGCGGAGAACCTGTACCGGGCTACCAAGTATGACTCACTCTACTATTTGAGCAACTTCGTCTACACGTTCCACATGCCGCTGTTCATGCTGATAGGGGGCTACGTCCTCTTCGGCAAGCGGATAAGGGTGTGGGATAGAGCGGTGAGGCTACTCTTGCCGTTCTTCGCATGGATACCAGTAAACTGGTTCGTTAACAGGTACATCCACCATTTCCCATGGTCGGTGAAGTTTCTACCCACCCTGAAGCAGACCGTTCTCGAGCCGGGATTGGGCCTGTGGTTCTTACCGACCCTCTTCCTTTGCTCCATGCTTCTGATACCCGTGTTGCATCTCGAGAAATGGAGGTCTTGGACAGGAGACTTGACGCTTGCTTTGTTTTTCATCAGCCTAAACCTCATACCTTACGACAAGCTCGGCCTAATGCAGGTCAAATACTTCTTCTTCTACTTCGCGGTCGGCTACCTCGCGGCCAAATACAGACCGAGGATCAAGCAGCTACGTAAGGAGCGGGTAGACACCGCCTTCTTCGCTTTCTCTATCGTCTTTCTTGCCCTCTTTACCATCCTCTACTACTACGGACGTATAGACCCCTATGCTTTCCCGTTCTCCTTGAGCAATCTTCTTAAGACGCCAGCCGCGTACTTCATCAGATATCTCATGGGCTTACTGGGCATCGTCTTCTCTGTCGCTCTAATACGATCGTTGAAGACGGGCCATGCACGCACCGCTTTTGCATGGTTCGGGCTGGTGACCATGGAGATATACGTCTCGCACGGCCTCATGCTGCAACTGACATTCGGGGGCACCTGGCTTAAAGTGCTTGTGTCCATGGTCACCGGTGTGGTTCTACCGCTTGCCCTGGCGTTCCTGGTGTTGAGACCCTGGTGGTTGACGGCCGTGATCTTCCTGGGCATAGAGCCTGCCCGTCGAACCCCCCCAGTAAAGCAACCTCCCATCCACCAAAAGGCCGATACGTGAAGTTTGTAAAAAGCTTTAATGGTAAGAAGCGAAGCAAACAAGTTTGTAGAGGTCTGACATTGCCGGGGCTCAGGTTTCGCACGTCAGCGGCCGAAAAACTGATTGAAGTGCTTGGAATGCCGATTAACGTGTGTATCGTGGAATAATATGGTCATCATAAATGGCCTCCGACAGGCGCCTGGATCGGGAGGGTGCCAGAAATGTACTGCCTAGCACATCGATCTGTGAAGGAAGTAAGCTCGCCGCACGGAAAAGTTACTTAGAATCATTTGTTGGTTTGTCTTTTCGGTTTTCGATGCATAGCGGTTGGCGCGGCTATAGGAGGTTAAAGTGAAGCGTTCTAGAGCGGGCCTTGTCTTGATCATCATCGGCGTCATCATCGTGGTTCTTGCACCGGTGTGGAAGTGGGCGATTGCGCCCCAGGTCGTGAAGCTCCCCGATAACCTCGACGTCACCTCTATATACGAGGGAGCGCTATCCCTTTATATAGACCCGGCGTCGTTGTCGCCGCTGCCGCCGGATACGCCGGTCAGGATTCCCTTGACGATCACACGCAAAGACATCAGCGATCCAGCCAAGAGCAACGGCAGCACTGCGGTCATCAAGGAAACCGCTGTCGCCAAAGGCCCGGGCGGCAAGGATTTCGTCAACTACACCAAGTACTACGCTCTCGACCGCAAGACGGCAAAGAACGTCACGAGCAGCCAGGCCAACCTCACCAATCGCAGGGGTTATTCGATAACCATGGGGTTCTTCGTGAACAAGAACGGGGTCTTCCCGTTCTGGGACGACGATACGGAGACCGTAACCAACCTCCAGTTCATCAAGACCGACACAATGAGCGGCTTCAAATACAAGGACATCCCGGTTGTCGTGTTCAAGGCGCAAGGTTCCGGCAAGACCAAGAGCCCGCCGCTGGGTCTGCCCGCAACGGTCTCCGGCTCCCAGATAAAAGGTCTGCTCAATAACACGAGCGCTCCTTTCAACGACACGCAGCAGTACCCGATCGACTACATCAAATCAATAACTGCCACGGTCATCGTCGACCAGAAGGCGGGTAGCATTGTCGACCTTCCAAAGTACAACGAGACTTATTCCGTCGACGCGTCGGCCCTCGGGATGGGCAACATAAAGCTTGCCTCCCTCGACTACGCGCAGACTCCGGAGAGCATCAAGGACGTGCTAGACAACTCGGCCAAGAGCTATATGCTGCTCAACGCGGTCGAGATATGGATTCCGGTTGCGCTACTGGTTATCGGTCTGATAATCCTGATAATCGGTCTGATACTCTACCTTCGCAAGCCAAAGGAGAAGGCAGCCGCGTAAGGACAGGCTACTGACAAAAGGGCAAAGCGGGCGCCGCAAGGCGCCCGCTTTTTTATCCCGTAACCCCCCGGCCAAATAACACGCTTGAGGGCTGCCTCTCCGGACCGCCCGGAGCCGGGTCTGAGAGTCAGGGTTCAAGAGGTTTGCGTGGGGAGGGAGGAGATGGTGATAGAATATCCAAAGCGGCAGTGTGGCAACTGTAAAAGGAGTGGCTTGTGATGGAGAGCGTCTACAAGATCATCGAGCNNCGCGGAGGATGCACCAGGAAAGCGAGCACCCATGGCCGACAGCGTCTACAAGATCATCGAGCTCGTCGGCACCAGTGAAACATCTTGGGAAGAAGCGGCGAAAAACGCTGTCGAGAAAGCTTCTGAGTCGCTCCAGGAGTTGAGGATCGCGGAGGTCTCGAGCCTGGACATGAGGATCGAGGACGGGAAGGTCGCGGCGTACCGCGCCCGTGTCAAGATCTCCTTCAAATACCTCGGGTAGGAAGCCCGAGCGAAGACCATAGGACATCTAGCCGGGGTTTCCGAGAAGGCCCTCCAGGGTAC
Organism: Actinomycetota bacterium; assembly: GCA_003154635.1. Classification (GTDB taxonomy): domain Bacteria; phylum Actinomycetota; class Geothermincolia; order Fen-727; family Anoxymicrobiaceae; genus FEN-727. Next base: position 2,916 of record PMDX01000292.1, read on the forward strand.
CCTGATGCCGCACATCCGTGATGGCCAGAATCCTGTCCTTGGGTTGAAGAACGGTGTCCGCCCTGGGAATCATAAGCGCGTCCTCGCGGACGACAGTGACTATCAGAGTGTCCGGAGGCAGTGTGAGCTCGGAGAGGCTCTTGCCAAGGGCGGCGGCATCTGATGGAAGTGTGATTTCGACCAGCCCTATGTCGCTCGCCTGCAGCTTCATCACAGTGACCACCTCGCCAAGCGTGGTCTCCTCTTCGATTATCTTGGCGATGATATCCGGGGTGCTGACCTCGACGTCGATTCCCCAGGCCTTCGTGAAAAGCCAGCGGTTGACGGGGTTGTTCACCCTCGCGATAACCTGGGGGGCGTCGTACTCGAACTTGGAGAGATATGAGACGACGAGGTTGTCTTCGTCATCACCGGTAACCGCGACGACCAGATCCGTATCCAAGACTTCCGTGAGCTCCTGCCAGAATGAAAAAGCGGCATTGACGATGATAACGATGAAGCAGGCGATACCTAGAGCCAGATTGTGGCTGAGTATTGCCAGGATGCCCGCGATCCAGAGGAGTATTGCGAGCAGGTGGGTGAATTGAGTCGCCAGCTTCTTCCACATGGGAACGGCGGCTTTTTTTTCAAGAACGTTCAGTCAGTGCTCGGACAGGCGTCGCGTGGCCTCGTCCGGCCGCAATCCATTGGAAGACGAATCGAGCAGTCTATTGATTTCCTGCTCGTCACTGGAATATGTTTCTTCATCCATCAGGGCAGTTTCGTATCTTCACTAGGAGCGGATAAGTCCCGCAACTGAAACCTTTCCCGCAGCGCCATCAGAGCATCGCGCATTACCGCAGGATTCTACTCGAAGAGCGTGCGCAAAGCCAATACAGGCTGACGTTAACTTTGTCTTACGCGCTTGCGGCTCAATGACGGAAGTGACGCCTGCCTGTAAACACCATGGCCACGCCGCTCTTCTCACAGACGGCAAGCGCTTCCTCGTCGCGCTTTGACCCCCCCGGCTCTATTATGGCTTTTGCGCCCGCTTCGACCACTTTTTCGACCGCGTCGGGAAACGGGAAAAACGCGTCCGATGCCACCGAGCAACCCGACGCTTTCTTGCCCGCCTTCTCCACCGCGATCGAGGCCGAGTCCACCCTGCTCATCTGGCCGGCTCCAACTCCGACGGTCGCCCTGCCCTTTGCCAGAACGATGGCATTTGACTTGACGTGCCTGGCTATCTTCCACGCGAAGACGAGGTCGTCCCACTGCTCATCGTTCGGAGAGGCGGTTGAGACCACCTTCCAGTCGCCCCTGTCGTTAGGGTCGGTGTCGTACTCCTGGACGAGCAGGCCCCCATGGACGCGCCTGTAGTCTTTCCCGGAGAACGGCTCGCCGGTCCCGCCGATCTCTATGATCCGCAGGTCCTTTTTCTTCGACAGTATGTCCAGAGCCTCGGGCTCGAACCTGGGCGCCAGCAGCAGCTCGATGAAGTTATCGAGCATAACCTCGGCACAGCTCGCGTCGATCGCTTCATTGAAGGCGATGACGGATCCGTAAGCCGAGACCGGGTCGCAGTCGAACGCCTTTTTGTACGCCTCTGCGCCATCGGTCGCCACGGCCGCCCCGCATGGGTTGCTGTGCTTGATGATCACGCAGGCCGGCTCGTCAAACTCCAGCACGCATTGCCAGGCCGCCTCGCCATCGAGGATGTTGTTGAACGAGAGCGCCGGGCCCGCTATCTGGGGTGCGGTTGCCAGCGACGGCCCGAGCGGGGCCATCTCGGCGTACAGCGCGGCACCCTGGTGCGGATTCTCGCCGTACCTGAGGCCGGACACTTTCTTGAAAGCGAGGGACAGGGTGTCGGGGAACTCACCCTGCTCGGCCTTCGGCTGCTTGCCTGTCAGGTAAGCGCTGATCATCGAATCGTACTCGGCGGTGTGGGTAAAAGCCTCGGTTGCCAGGTCGCGGCAGGTTTCGTCGCTCACTACGCCACCGTTTGCCTTCATCTCCTCGACAACGGCTTTGTATCGCGCGGGGTTAACCACGATAGCCACGTGGGCATGGTTCTTTGCGGCGGCGCGAACCATCGTGGGCCCTCCGATGTCGATGTTCTCGATGGC
>PMDX01000290.1 GCA_003154635.1 Actinomycetota bacterium
ACGGCGTCGTTGGTCAATGTTACGTGGGCCTGGTTGGTGGTCGCGGCCCCGCCGTCGATCTGGAAGGAGGTGCAGGCAGGGGCCTGCGTGTCGGGTGTCGCGCTCTTCGATACCGTGATCTTCTTTATGGCAGGCGCGGCAACGCCCGGCGCGTGGCTCACGTCGGTGGTGACGGCGTAGATGCGGTGGTCCGCGGCCAAATTGTCAAAGACCTCCCCGAACGCCCCGTTGGTGACCTCGTAGTAGTGCCCTCCGCTCAGGTACGGCATGGGGAACTCCATGAAGGCGCCGTCAAGGTCGCCGCTCCAGCCGCCGCCCGGGGTTATCTCGTAACCCGTGAGGTGATTGGTTATGGTGCAGTCGACGCTTTCCGCGCTTCCCGGCTGATGGTCCCAGGCCGTTTCGATGGCGGGCTTCGCCAGGTCATGCAGGTTCGTGGGCCCGCCCACGTTGGTCTCAGCATAGAACGGCCAGGAGTACCGCAGGGGAGTCCCTTTCTCGTCGTTGGCGAGCAGGTAATAGAAGTTCTTTACTTCGCCATCGTCTACGTGGATGAACCTGTAGCCGGGGAACTCCCACCTGTTCTGAGGGTCGCCGTCCTGGGACTGGGTCGAGGTGGTATTCACGAACTTGACTTCGCCGCCCCCGGCCTTCCAGCCGATGGAGCCGTAGCAGTCGGAGTGGTCGTGGCCGGACAGCACCAGCGCGACGTTGTTCTCGCGCGCCAGCTTGATCAGGGACAGCCGGCCCGCCCCTTTTCCTCCCATCGGCAGGAGGCCTGGGATCACCGGCATCTCGTCGAACATGCTCCCCGACCCGCCTGTCTTCCACGGGTCATGGTGGAGGAGCATGGTCTTCATCTTCGCGGAAGCATGCGCCTCCAGATCCTGCTTTACCCAGAGCAGTTGCTCCGTGAAATCGTTCTCGTTGATATCGTCTTCACGCTCCTGCGTCCAGCCGGCCTCGAATGGGTCACCCCCGCCGTTGACCTGGCCCTGCCACTTGTAGGGGCCTAGTAACGCGTCGGGGATGGCCCAGTGAAGTGTGCGCTGTGCGGCCGTCCAGTCCATCGAGTTTATCGCTGTGAAGTGGTAGTCCGGCCCGTAGTCGAACGAAAAGTACCGGGGGCCGAACAGGTTCTTCCATGAGGCAAGGTAGTCCTCCTCGAGGCTGTCATTGAACTGGTCGTACCGGGCCCAGCCGTCGTGATTGCCCGGCACCATGAACACCGGGACATCCAGCTTCAAGGTCTCTGTGTAAAACCAGTCCAACTCGAACCACGTCTCGTAGTATTTATCGTTCCATGGCGAGTCCTTGTAGGCGTCGAAGTCGGCGTAGTTCCGCCGGTACAGCCAGGTCAGGCCGAAATCATAGTCACCGGTGTAGACAAGGAAGTCGGGCCTCGCCCTGTTCATCTGCTGGATAGGCTTGTGGTAGTAGGTCGCCCCATAGCCTTCGCTCTCGCTGTACTCCGGTTGCCGCCAGCCCCTCTCGTGGGTGTTTGAGCTTACGTATGCCGCCTCCTGCCCCCAGACGTGGATGTCGGTCAGCTGCGCGAAGGTGTAATCGGTCTTGTACTCGTTTACCACCTGGAGAGCGTGTTGCTGTGAGTCGGTGAGCATCGAGCCGTCCTTCAGCATTCCCGCGACCGTCAGGTCGTACAGGTGCATCGGTACGGTCTTCGGCACCGCCACCGTCACCAGGTAGATGCGCGCCCGGGGTTGGACGTCCCGAGAGTACTCGGGCCAATTGGTGCTGAAGCCCACGGTGAAATCCTCAATGGGAAGGACCCTGGTTGCCGGGTAGGCGCTGTTGGTGGTGGTAACCGACACCTGGAACCCGGTGATCTGTGGCAGCGCCTTGCTCCAGTCCTGGTTGCGGGGGTCGAATTCCAGCGTAAGATGCTCGCCGCACTTGATTATCGCGGGGAAGCCCAGGGTCGGGTAGATGACCTGCTTGATGCGGTCGCGGTTGATGGGGACTTTCTTCATCGTTACCTCCAGCGATAAGCTTGACTTCACCTGACCAGGATCAATCACCGATTATGCCCTGGAACGTACCCTTTCCGCGCGCGCTCCAATCTCGATATCCCGTTAGTTCTTACAGTCTTTGGAAGCCCACGTGCCGAAAGCTATCACTCCAACTGTCAACGTAAGGGCCATGTAGGCAATAACATAAGTAATCCAGCGCCTGCCACTACTTCTGGGAGCTGTACCCCGGTACTCCCCGTATTCCTTCTCCAACGCCCATACCCTCTCACCAAGCAGGCCTTTCAGGCGCGTTTGACTGGATCGTGCAGAGAGGTCTCGAGACGACCGGTCACCCCAGGGGATGGGAGCACGCTTCCGGATTAAATTTCAGCGTAATATAATGAAAACTGAACGTGCGGCGTTACCGTGTCATAGTCGTGGTTCGATTCAGCGAATAGCTCCGGTTCGATTCGCATCCGACAGCGGGTGGTCCGTCTGGCGTCCGACAGGGGTTTGAACATGATCGAGATATGCGGCTCGTGCGGCGTTCCTTTATTCCTGAGCAGTGGGCTCAACTGGCAGGGCAACGGGGTCATTGCGCTCCGGGATTCACCGAAGGACCGTATGGTCTTCTTCGAGTCCCAACCGATCGACCAGCTATTCAGGGGCATAGAGGAATTGATCGGGGTTCCCCTGGAACATATCGTCGTCGAAAGCCGGCGTCGTGAGACCAGGAGGTATATAGAGAGGGCCTTTCCGCCGGAAGTGCGCAAGATCATAAAGGGAAGAGGCGACCTGAACGAGGGCCAGGGCATGGGCCTGGCGGCCGTCGAGCTCGAGGAGTTGCTCGCGACCATGCGAGTGATCACCCAATCCATCATCGACATAAGCAACGTCTATGGGTACGGGGACCAGAGACTGGGTCATGGCTGGGAACGCGGCGACGATTTCCCATGGCGAACGCAGGTGACCCGGCACCCGTACTCCATCCTCTTTATAGCCGCGGACAACCTGGGCTCTGTCGAGGCGTTCGAAGATGCCGACATGCGCGTGAAGTACGACGAGATAGTGCAGGACGAGTACGAGACAGCTGTCTTTCCTGGGCCCCATCCCGTGGAGCTTGCGGACAGGCTTAAGAGAAAGCGATACGACTTCAAGCCGGGTGATATCGAGTACGACAGGTGCGGGGAGTGCGGCGTCCCCCTGGTCGTCTCATTCCGGAAGTGGGATACCGGCACTGGGTCTATAACCGATCCGGAGACAAACCGGAGAATGGCGATCTTCGGGCCGTTGGCCGTCGATGCAATATTCGAGGACCTCGAGGCAGAGCTCGGTGAGGCCATACCGGAGGTGGTCATCGAAGCCCAGAGGCGCTATATCAAGACGGCCTGGGACGCTGAGAGCTGGAACAAAGACGGGGCGACGTTCCAGCAGATGGTCGCCCTTCGAGGCCTGGGCAACATCACCACGTTCGATGGCCACTCCACTTACCTGACGATGGTCGTGGAGAACGTATGCTATCACCTACCAATGATTGGTACCGCGCAGGCCCTGGTCGAGCTGGTATACAAGGCAGACAGCTCGACCTGCGAATGGGAACTGGCGGAGGATGGCGATCTCAAGCTGACCGTCACCGTAAACAAGTGATCCGCGAGGCCGTTGGCCGAGGTCAGAGAAACCATAGCACTTCAGACTCAACCTGAAGTGCTCAAAGGAACTATGCGTCTCCAATGAAGACGTGAGTACATGTTCTCTAGGGCGTGATAGTTCTCGCTCGATGGGACTCGGGCCTGGTTATCTTGAGCGCCGATTCCGCGATGACGATGGATAGCCCGCAACGCGCCAGTTCGAAGATGGACGGATAAGCGATGTATCGCCGGATCCACTCAGGGTCGTACTTCTTGTCGAACCTGTACGAAGAGACTGCTGGGAAATGTTTGTTCAGGAACCAGGCCACAGCCTTCCAGAAGCGGTTGCGTTTCTCTTCGCTGTCCTCACGGTAGTGCTGGGAAAACGCGAGGAAATGGAGCGACATCTTACCGTATCCCAGGTCTTTCAGGTAGAGAGCCGTTCTTGAGATTATGTAGTCGGACAGGGCCGAAGGCACGTCTTCTCTCGTCCTTGTGATGTCGAGCGAATACCCTTCCTTTGGATACATGGGGACGAGGTACAAGAACCCGACCGGATTTGAACCCTCATCGTAGGCCAGCGCCAGTAGGCAGTCCGGGTCGTCGGACGACAGGAGCCGCCCGAGGCCCATGGAATAGCCGGTTTCCGGGCTGTTCCCCCTCCATTCCTTGGAAATAGCAAGGAGTTGGTGTCTCAGGTGTGACGGGATCCCCGCGTTGTACATGAACTCGACCGTGTAACCTGCACGCCCCATGCTGTTGACGCTCTGCCTTAACTTCCTGACATGCCTGCCCTCCAGGCTGAAAGAGGTCAGGTTGATTACTGTTTCCTCCCCGAAGCAAAGTGACTTGAGTCCCAAAGGGCGCAACAATTCGGCGACCCTTTCGCTCAGGCCGATGCCTGATGCCCTCCAGCCGGAGAGAGTACAGAATCGCAGGAACTCTTTAAGGGCCTGTTCGTGCTTTTCTTCAGGCCCAACCGGATCACCGGACATGATTGCAACCCCTCGAACGACTTTGTACGCCATGAAGCAATCTTTCCCCGAAAAGAAGTAGTTCTTTTCTCCCCGGGTGTTGAAATAGGCCAGGCTGTCCCCGCCAAAGAGCCCCAGGATCTCTCTTGCGACGTGTTCGTCTTCTTTCGTGTGCCCGTCCTTAGCCTTGTGCGGGCTGAAAAGGAGGTAGAGAAGACAAGAGCACAGGAGCATGAAGGCAATGACTAACGGGAATTTGTATGCATCCTGCCAGCCGTGAAAGGCGAAAGTGCTTCGGCCCGTTGCGACGAGGATAGAGTCTTTGGCGAGGGTGAAGGGGTTTCGGGACAGCTTGTACGAGCGCCTGCCGACGAAGAGCCCGAGGGCCCCGAACAGGACAATAGCCGGGACGGCGATCAAAGCAACACGCTTGAACAGTCTCCACCTGTCCGGGTCCGGCACGCCGGGAAGATGTGGGAGCGCAAGTAGGAACAATCCCGCCAGAAGCACGCTCACCGCCCCTCCCATGAAATTTGTCCTGCCGATGATATCTGCCAGGCCCTCTGCCAGCACGAGCGAAGACAGGATGAATATGGCGGCACGCTTCTTGATCAACAGCTCGTAGGTGAGAACGACGAAGAAAAGGCCGAACAGGATCGGGTAGACGTCGCTGTTGTGCCACACCGGGATCTCCACGAAGTGTTCTGCTCTGGTGATTACACTTCGCGAGAACCCTCGCATGGCGATATCGGTTGCCTGCGAGAAGAGCAGTATGCTGGAAACCGCCGCGTAAAGTACGGCGAGGTAATAAGCGAACGTCGAGAGATAGTACGAAAGCCCTTTGGCTTTTTCCTCATCAATATAATCTGTGGCGATAGACGCGTAATCGTTCAAGCTCACGGCTCCAGATATAGTCGGTTCGAACCTCCCATATCTATATTACCCGACATTCATCATATACCGCTTCGGATTGACGCGCCCATATTGCCATGATATTATGACCCAGGGTCAGATATGACTGAAGGTCACTTATGACCTCAGGTCAGTTTATAAAGATGATGCAAAATCGACCGGCGAATGAGAGGCATTCCGATGAGTGAGGTCTCCAGAAGAGAAAATAACAAGACCAAGCGACGCACCGCGATCCTGGATGCCGCCAGAGCACAGTTCGCTAATAAGGGATTACAGGCAACAAAGATGGAAGAGATCGCGGAAATGGCTGATGTAAGCAAAGGCACGATCTACCTCTATTTTGAGACAAAAGACGACCTGTACGTTTCTGTCATCCTCGATGACTTCATGAATATCGAAGAACAGATTTTGGAGATCTTTGAAACGGATGGCAGTCTTTTCGACAAAGGGAAGTCCACGTATCTGGCATTTATCGATCACTGCATGCAAAACACGGACTATATAAAGATCGCACAGTACTTTCTTACCGATGACGCCCGAAAGAACATGTCTGACAAGCTCATTGAAACGGTGAACGAGCAGACCTCGAGGCTGATAGCCTATGTCGCCAGGATGGTGCAGGTCGGCATCGACTCCGGATTCATTCGCGAGGAAATTGACCCGAAGATATTCTCGCTGATGATCTGGAGGATGACGGTCGGACTGCTGGAGCTGGTCTTTTCTGGAGACACCGAGAAGCTGGGGGTCGGTGATTTTCACGACCTCTTCGAGTCCGCCTACGATGTCCTGATGGCCGGAATTCGAAAACCCGCGCAAAAGAAATCGATTCGAACAAACGTGGAAAAACTCGCGGAACGTCTACGCCCTGATGGGATTATCTAGCGAAGGGCGGAAGAGATGGTTGGGCAAGTCAGAAATCAGATGTTGCGACAAAGGGGGCTCTCATGGAGGAGTTCG
>PMDX01000335.1 GCA_003154635.1 Actinomycetota bacterium
TACTGGAGCGTACCGCCGGAACGGATACGATAGGCGCTTATTCTGATGAGGATACCGCCATACCCGTAGCCACCGGGAATCACGCGCGGTCCAGCAGCAACTCCATGAAGGCATCGACACGCGTCTGGAACTGCGCCAGGGAGAACTTGTCGCCGTCCATATGATCACCGTCGAACATGATGCTTGGAATCGAAAGCTCGTCGTGAAGGACTCGCTGGATATCCATCTGCCCCATTGATATGGGCTTACAGCTCATGTTCGAGTGCAGGACGGCGCCGTCGACGTGATAATCCCGTACGGCTTTCTTTACCAGCTCGATCCGCTTGTTGAGCGATACGCAGGAAACGAGCGGGTACGATACGAGTGACTTGTATGCGATACTTTCGAGCGGCTTTTCGGGGTCCATACGCATGGTCCATGCCGAGCTGTACGTCTCAGCGACGACTACCGCGTCCCACTTCTCGAAGTAGTTGAACAGCCCGATGTTGTGCCAGAGGGGAATGTTGTCCCAGAAGAGGCGTATCTTCTCGTTCGGAATGACACCCTCACCCCGCTCGACCTTGCCCCTGACCTCGTCGAGAACGTCGCCNNCGGCGGCCGAGAACGGGGCCGGCACCACCTTGCGGGTTTCCATTATGTCGTCCCATATCCGGCACGCCTCGTCGGTGTATGCGACCGCCTCGCTCAGCCTGTCCATATCGAGCTTTCTGCCGGTCAGGTCCTCGAGAAACCCGATCAGGCGCTTGATCTGCGTAACCCCGTAGCGGATGTGGTGCTCCCCGATGTCCTCCAATGCCACCTGCGGCAGGTCGGCGCGGAACACAGGCACGTCGAAGTGGTCGCACAGTACCTGGAACGTCTTCATCGTGGGGATGCAGCCCGCGCCGAAAGATATAAGAAAATCCGGTTCCGGCAGACCGCCGAGCGGCTGGTTCTCCTCGTCGATCCCGTCAAGAGCGTAGCCGATGTTGTTCCTGAAGTAACCGCAAAGATCGCTCGAGTAACCCCTTTGCGCGGCGCTTGCGAAGTTCCGCGAATTCGTACCGATAGCGGCACAGATCGGAGCCCAGTTCTCGGGGAATATGGGGTGGATGTCCATCGCGTAGAAGAGCTCTATCAGGCCGTTCATGGGTGGTATCCAACCTACAGGTCGCCCCTCGGCCTTTGCCCTGTGCCCGTCGGCGTAAAAGTCCGCGATTATCTGTCGCAGAGCAGCATTCGCCTTGAGCCTCTTGGCCGTCTTCCCCCTTCCCTCTCGAGGGGGGAGCGCCGGGGTGGGAGTGGCGTTTTCCCCGCTCATCCCGTCTCCAGCATCTCAAAGAAACTCTCCAGGCGCGTCTGAGCCCGGCCGGCGAACCCCTCCTCCTCCATCTCCAGGTGCAGGCTCGGAACCCCTGCCTCCTCGAGCACTCCCTTGAGGAACGGGTAGTCGGAGAGATGAGGGTCGCAGAACTTCTGGTGCGCGAACACCACGGCGGTAATCTCGAATGCCTCAAGCGTATCGAGCATGTAACGCTTTCGCGATGGGAAATCCGCCCGGCTTGCGCAAGGTGGCCTCGCCATGTACCAGGAAGCCAGGCGCTCAAGCGGGTCTCCCCCACCAGGCATTGGCTCACCGAGCAGGCGCAGCCCCAGGCACGTGTCATCGGCGACGATATTACAGCCCGCGTCTTCTATGAAAGCCATGAGAGGTATGTCGGTAATGACGCTCCCCGTGAGCAGTATTCGCCGTCCGCGGCCGCCATCCGGCTCCTTCCGCTTTGCTTCCTCGAGGTATTCTTCGAGATGCTTCACCATCATCTCAACTGGAAGCACCTGGCTGCATACGTTCATCGAATAGACTTCGGAGTAGCTTATGGGCAGACCCCCAGCCTTGAGGCCATAGACCTCCAACATGTGAGACCTGACCTCTCCGTATAACGCGATAGCGTTCTCCAGTGCATCCCCGGAGAACTCGTTTTGAGTAAACGATTCAAGCTTGTCGATCAGGATTCTGAACTCGGCAACGGCGTACTCGAGAGCCTCGTCGATGGAGACATAAGGAATGCTTACCATGTGTGAGAACCCGGGCTCGAGGTTCCTTACCCATATGTTGAAAAGCCCGCACGTCGCGTCGCACGTATAGCAGTGAACGATGCCATCTAGAAAATCGTAACGCCCCTCCAGGCCCATCGCCATCAGGTGCCGGACCGGCGGGCAGATATAGGACTGGAGTAAAGCATCGGCCTCGTGTAAATCGTCAGCCTGACCCCAGAGCCTCATCGGGATCACGCCAAGCGAGTGAAGAATCTCCACCGGGACATAGGAGCACAGGGTGCCTATGACAGGACGTCCGCTGCTGATCTTCTCTCGCATCACAATGTCAATATGGCGCTCGATCATCTCTTCAAAGCTCACGCTTGGTCCTCCGACGCGAGGTGAATGCCGGGCTTTGTCTCTTTAGCCGGGTCTCTCGGGCTCGGCTCCGGGCGGCCTGGAGAGAACGCCCTCAAGTATCTGGTCATGACCTGTGATCGGGATTCATGAAGCATACGGTATTGGGGCAGTAACGGCATCCGAAATGACGGATACCGGCCGTGCTGGCAAGAGCAACAGCAAGGTAAAGTGCCAGGTAGCGGATTCCCATCTTCCGCACCTGGGGCAGAGGGAAAAGGATGCTGGCAGCCACCAGGCCGAAGTCGAGGTAGAACGCCTCGGTGGTGAGAGGGTGCTCCTCGTCTTTCTCGTAGAGCATTGCGGTCCACTTGCCCATGATCGTCGAGCAGTCTTTTCCGTAGTACTCACACCTGCAGCAGATCACCTTGCGGACCACTGTCGCGATCGCGACCCAGATGGCGCCGAACACCGGGAGCCGCAGGGGAGCTTTCTTGAGTAATGCCCAGGCACCGAGGAGCGCGGGTGCCTGAAATAGAGCTGTGGTTATGTACGATGTGCCTCGGGGCCATGGAGACTCCCCACCCTCCGGACAACCCGCCGTGTAACAATCCGGTTGGCCACCCGAAGCCTGGCTGTTGCTTTTCACGATTTCCTCCTCAGTTCCAGCCCGAACGGACTCGGGCACGATCGTTCCGACGGCGTGCTTTCCTATTATCTCCTCAGGTTCGTAACCGAAAAACTTGAGCCCGAAATCGTTCATGTAGGTTATTCGGCCATCGCGGTCAGCTTTCAGTATTATGCTGTTCGCGGTCTCGACGAGCTCTCGATACTCGCGCTCGCTCGCCCTCAACGCCGCTAACGCAGCCCTCTCATCGGTTACGTCTATCACGAACGAGTAGAATCCTCCAATCCGGCCGGTGGTCGGCTGCTCAGGCACCAGTTTGACTTTGAAATAGTGAAGGACACCTTCGATCTCGAGCATCTGGTCGAAAGTGACCATCGTCCCATCGAGCACAGCCTCGATATTCGGGAGTGCCCGAGAGAACGCTTCCTCGCCGAGGAAATGGCGCATGTTGAGGCCAAGCATCTGCTCAGGTACCGAGGAAAAGAACTCGGCATACGGCCCGTTTGCATTGACGTAACGCAGTTCCCTGTCAATGCAGGCGAACGGAATGGGGAGGCTCTCGGTTACGAGAGCAATACGCTCGCGTGCTGCTTCGAGGTCAACCTTCGCACTCTCGTACTTCACGACGGCTAACGCCTTATTTATGACATCCGGCAGCATCGTGGGCAGGCGCTGGTCTTTGACAACGTAGCCGGCCGCCCCCGCGCGGAACGCCTGCACCGCGGTTTCCTCGTCTCCATGCCCCGTAACCATGACGGCGGGAGGATGACCCTCTCTCGAAGTTATCTCCCTGAGGATGGATAAGCCGTCTCCATCGGAGAGCTGGTAGTCGAGGAGCACGAGATCGAACTGACCTGTCTCGAACATCTGCAAAGCTTTTTCGGCAAGCAGTGTAAATTGGATCTCCGCGGAGAAGTGTTTGACCAGCAGGCGCTTCACTTGCGTAGCCATCTCTTCGTCATCCTCCACGAGGAGAACCCTTAGTTTAGTGTTGGCGTTCAAGTCGACGTTCCACCCCTGGCAATTTCTTATGATCGCGTCAGCACCGCGACAACAGTCCGCCGCGGTCCGCAGCGCTTAAGATTTTCTTCTAGATTGCATCAACGTATCCTGCAATGCGGGCGAGCTCTCTCAAGGTGAAGAAAACACCGTGGGACAGCCAGGGCACAATCGTGACGAAGTATGGCCTGGCATCCACTAACAGGGTCATACGCCTTATTGAGACCGTTTTCCGTCAACCGATTAGTCCGGCCGNNCCCGCGAAGGCGACCTTCAGACGCAAGTGATACTCAAGGCTCAGTGAGCCCAGGTACCAACGGTGTCGGTCCCGATTCCGCGATTGTTGCCGTACATGGAACGCTCGGCCAGGATCTGCTTTCCCGGGGTGATGCAGGAGACAGCGATTGACGCCCTGCCGGACGGAAGCTGCGAGCCCATATTGAACGTCGATCGGGAATTGGCCGGGACAGTCGTGATGAAGCTGCCAGACGTGGTGCCGTTACTAAGCAGGTATGAGACCATCACCTTCACGGCACTGTTGTTGGGGTTTTGCACAAGAGTGAACGTCTCCCAGCCGTCCGACGTCTGTCCGTCGGGAAGGAAGAAGTCACCGTGAGGCGAATCAAGCCCGATCGAGTCGTGGCACGCCTCCCCCAGCGAGGTCCCAGCGCCCCAATACATGGCTCTTTCCGCGATAATCGGCACGTTGGACGTCACCCTGGTGGAGAAATCCGTGTTGGGTATGAGGCTGTTCATGAAGACCGTCAGCCGAGTGCCAGGCGCCATGGTAAACGGCGCAAGGGTCCTCGGGCCTGTTGGGGTCATGCACGTCAGGGTAACGGTCGCCTTCTTGCCGGCGTTGGGATTCTGAACGAGCACGTAGGTCGTAAAGCCCCAGGCGGTCGAACCCTCGGCGAGGTAGAAGGTTCTTGCTGGCTCGCTAGCCCCGATGGAGTCCGAGCCCTCCCTGCGGTTGTAGCGATACATGCTCCTCTCGGCGACTACCGGCAGGCTCGAGACAACCTCTATCGATGCGTTATTCTGCCCGATGTCAGCCTGCATCGAGTACGTTGCCCTTGCGTGGGCTGGCACAACCCTGTTGAACTGCCTGGGGCCGACTCCCTCTACCATGTAGGTCAGCGTTACGTTCGTTCTCGCGTTGTTAGGATTCACAATCAGGGTCCATGTCTCGAACCCATAACCGGAGCATCCCTCGGGCAGGTACCACGTCGTCTCCGGCGAGGGCACTCCCACCGAATTGTGAGCCTCGGGGGAAGGCGCCCCGGGCCCGGTCCAGGACATGGTACGGTCAACGGATATGGTCTTTCCCTGCAGGCACGTTACCTGCGTGGAGAAGTCGGCGGCCCCAATGGTCTCAGCAGGGTTCACAGTCACCTGGGAAAGTCCGGGGAGACCGACCGTTCGCGACTTGGTTGAACCATCTGAGAGCATATAGGTGAGCTTCGCGTTCACGGCCTCGGTGTTCGGGTTTTCGACCGAGATGTACGAAGAGAAACCATGGTCTGTCGAACCCTCCGCGAGGTAATAGGTGGGAGACTGGTCGTAAGAGTAAGCGACGGTCACGTGATGGTTTTCCGTCGTATCATCGATGAAGTACGGGTTTGTCGCCGCCATGTGACTGCCGTTGTCTACAATGGACGCGGGGTGGTAGCCCGTATCGGGAAGCAGGTCGATCGCGGCGGTATCTCCGTAGGTTATGCGTTGCTGCGCCGGGTCCACCAGGCCGTTGCCACCGGCGACGGTCGCGTTCGCCGTATACTCGTTTATCGCGAACGCGACCACGACATCGTGGTCGGCCGTGATGTTCTTTATGATGTAGATGCTTGAGACCTCGGCAAACTCACCGTTGTCGGTGATGGTCTCGATGTGATACCCGGTATTCGCTGTTATATCAATGGCGGCCGTTCCACCCGAAGTCGCGGTCTGGCCTGCAGGCGAAACGGACCCGTGGCCCCCGTCTACCGATGCGTCCACATCGTACTGGTTCACCGCGAAGGTCACGACAACATTGTGATTGCCGGTAACATTATCGATGACATACGGGTCGACAACACTCACCGGCGTACCGTTGTCGACTATGGCGGCCGCGCGGTAGCCAGGGTCCGGCGTTATGTCGATGTTCGCAATCTGGCCATACTGAGTTTTCTGTGTCGTAGGGTTGACGGCTCCGTGCCCACCGGCCACCGTCGCGTTCACGTCGAACTCATCCGTGTCGAAGACGACCACAACGTCGTGATCCACCGTGACGTTCGTTATCACAAAGGGATTGCTGATGGGCTGGAACTGGCCACCGTCGATGATGGCCTCGATATGGTACCCGGTGGCCGGGTGGATGTTAACGGCGGCTGTGCCACCAGACACCACTCCCTGACTGGCGGGGTCGACCGTGCCGCCGGGGCCTGCAACCGAAGCCTCCACCGAGTAATTGTTCGGCTCGAAAGAGACGACCACGGAGTGGTCCTGGAGGACACCCGCCAGTTGGTACGGTGAAGAGATCGTCTGCGGCGTACTGTTATCGGTTATCGAGAGTATGTGGTAACCCGGTTCAGGGTTGATGTTCACCGTAGCGTTGCCTGCGGATGGGACCAGTTGCGATGTGGGACTCACAGTCCCATGGCCCCCCGCCACAGTCGCGGCGACCATGTAGTTCGTATCCGCGAAAGTCACCACCACGGTATGGTCGGCGGTCACGTTGGTTATCACGTACGGGCTGGAGATGGACATCGATGTCCCGTTATCCGTGATTGTCGCCGTGTGATAGCCGCTGCCTGGCGTGATGGTTATCGAGGCGGTTCCGCCTTGGGTCACAGTCTGCGTGGCGGGCAGAGCCGTTCCATTTGCGCCGTCGACCGTAGCGGTGACCGTATACTGATTTGCCTCAAAAGTGACAACCACGTTGCGAGCGGAGGTCACGTTGTCAATCACGTAAGGGTCGGACACCGGCTTGGAGACGCCGGTGTCCGTAATCGTCGCGGCGTGATAACCGGGATCCGGCGTCAGATCGATGGACGCCGTGCCCCCGTATGCAACCGTCTGCGTGGAAGGCGTCACAGAGCCATGGCCTCCCGCGGCTGTCGCGACCACCGTGTACTGTCCAATGTTGAACGTTACAACCACATCGTGCGCGGCCGTGACGTTGTTGATAACGTATGGCTTCGATGGTGGCACCTCGGAGCCGTTATCCGAGATCGTCGCGATCTCGTACCCGGCTTCAGGCGTTATCGTGATCGCGGCGGTCCCTCCCGAGGCTACCGTCTGGCTCGCTGGAGTCGACGTGCCATGCCCCCCGTGAACGGACGCTGTCACGATGTAGCCATTTGCGGCAAACGTCACGACCACATTGTGCACAGCCGAAACGTTGTGTATCACGTAAGGGTCAGACACCGGCTTGGAGACGCCGGTGTCCGTAATCGTCGCGGCGTGGTAGCCGGGATCCGGCGTCAGGTCAATCGAAGCGGTCCCGCCAGAGACCGCAGTCTGCGTTGCCGGGCTGACCGTCCCGTGGCCCCCGCTGACCGACGCGGTCACCGCGTACTCATTGATGGCAAAAGTGACATAGACCTCGTGCCTGTCGCGCACGTTCGGGATGGTATACGGGTTTGCGATAGGCATCGTCCTGCAGTTATCTACTATCTGTCTTGTGTGATAACCGGCGTCCGGAGAGATATTGATGGTAGCGGTCTTACCCCTGGATACCGACTGCCTGGTGGGGCTCACCGACCCGTGCCCGCCAACGGCAGAGGCAGCGACATTGTAGCTACACGTCGGCATGGCGGCCAGCGCATAAGACCCCGTGAATGCCGCGAGAGAGATGGCGAGCAGGAGGCTCAGCAACGCTCCGACGGCGGCGGTGCGCCTTCGGTGTGTTTGCTTCATTTTGACGTTCATTGATTCACCTCGTCATCCTCTTCAACGGAGTTATGAAAGTCGCCGCGGCCCCAACTATATATGTTAACGAAGACCGCGCCCCTTTAGTAACGCTTTTCATTGACCAGGTTCACACCTGCGGTTGCTACTGCCATCCGCCATGTGGGTGGTGCGGGCTATCGGTTTTCTGTATCGCGCAGGGTGAACTCGAAACAGGCCCCTCCGTCGTTATATGCCCGTATCTCACCATTGCAAGCTCTGACTATCCGCTCGACTATTGAAAGCCCTATGCCCGCACCCCGGCTTTCAGGCACCTTGAAGAACGCCGCGAAAACCTCCTTCTCCGTTCCGGGAGGCAATCCTGTCCCGTTATCTCGGACAAGGTATCGGTGGGCGGCGTCCCGGTCGTCACCGAGATAGCGCACCTCCACCTTTACGCATCCGTCGCCACCGTGCCTCAAGGCGTTCTCCACGAGATTTGTGAAGATCATCGCCATCTGGGTTGGATTGGCACGGATACGACCGAGATCCTCGTCGACGTCGACAGCAGCCTTTTTATCCTCCAGCAACCCCGCGAGACCGACAAGCACATCGCTCATCAGAGCGCTCACATCGACATCGACCGGTTCGATGGGCTCCTGGCCGGCTTGAGCCAGTGAAAGCAACTCTTCCACCCTGTCATAGACGCTTCTTGCATCGTTTCGCAGGATATCGATGAGCTCCCACATGTCGGCGATATCCTTACCCGACTCGGCAAGACTCTCGATCAGTCCAACAGTCGTAAGAATCGTCGCCAGCGGACCCTTCAGGTCGTGAGAAACGGTGTGGGCGTAGCCCCGGAGCTCGTCGTTCACCCTCTGGAGCTCCTCCCCGGCCCTCTGGCGCTCGGTGACGTCCCTGACGATGTCGATGGAGCCGGTAAGGTTTCCATCGCGATCGTGCAACGGCGCTGCGCTCACCTCTCCGACGAACGTGCTCCCGTCCTTGCGGATGAAGTTGAGGAGCAAGTTCTCGACTATGCTTCCATGCATCAGCTCAGCGATTCCGGAAACCCCTTTTCCGCGGTCTTCCGGCGCCACAAAATCCGTCGGGTTCTTGTCACAGATCTCGGCGATATCATCATAACCAAAAAGCTTGAGGCCCACTTCGGATACGTCGAGCACCTTCCCGTTGAGGTCGAATATCGCGACAGTGTCGGGGGACGCATGCAACAGGGTGCTGTACAATTCCTCGGATTTGCGGAGCGCCTCCTCCGCCTCTGCCTGGGCCGTCTTGTCGATCACGACGTTGGTTATCGCCATGATCTCGCCGCTTTCGTCACGCAGAGCCGTCCCGGTGACATCCACCAGTTTGATCTCACCGTTCTTTGCAATCAAACGATACTGGTCCCTGACCACGTCCTCGCCCGAAAGGAGCCTCTGTATGTCTTCCGTCGCTGCTTGAAGATCACCCTCGTGGAGTATCCCCAGCTCGAATACGTTCCGCCCAATCAACTCTTCGCTCTTGTAGCCGAACTGATCGCACGCCGCACGGTTAAGACCTATCAACGTCAGGTTCCGGTCGTACGTACATATTGGCTCGCCCATCTCATCGTATAAGAGCCTGTAGCGTTCCTCGCTTTCTTTCAACGCCGAAAGAAGCCGCGAGCGCCCGATTGCCTGTCCCACCAGGCCACCAAGCACTTCGGTCGCCACCCTGGAGTAAGCGGGGATGTCATCGACGGTGTGTGAACCAAGGTTGAGGCTGCCCACGACCTCACCCTCGTACCGCAGTGGCACTACAGCGATGAACCGCAAGCCCTCTTTCTGGTGCATAGGATCGAGATCCAGCACCTTTTCATATGTCACGTACAAGGGCTCTCCCTGCATAATGAGTTGCGCCGATCTGGTCGACGATTCGAAATGGCCGCTAAACTCGACGAACTCGTCGGAGAGTCCCACGAAGTGAAGAAGGTCGAATGTGAGCGTGTTCTTGTCGACCACGTATACAACACCGCAATCGAGCCCCGTGTGTTGCATGATCGAATTCAACGCAAGTTCGATCAAGTGGACTATGTCTGTCTCGCCCCCCAGTTCGACAGCGAGGTCGCGCTGGGTCTGGATGAGCGCCTCGGCACGCTTTCGGTCGGATATGTCCCTTGATGCCAGGACGGCACCTGTAAATGCGCCATCGTCACCGTATAGAAAGCGCACGGCAGCCTCGATCCATATGTACGTCCGGTCCGCCGTGTTGCTGCGATATTCCAGCCTCGCGGTCCGCGCCCCGCCTCGGACCGATTCTTCCATGATGTGACGGACCTCCGGCAAATCGTCCGGGTGGACGGCCCAAGCCGAATCCTTATTGATCACGTCTTCCTCTTCGAAGCCGAAGATCTTCTTGACCGACGGGCTAACGTATATAATGCGCGCGTCGCGGTCGATCTGCGTAATCGCATCGACCATGTTGTCTGTTATCAGCCTCAGGCTCTGCTCGCGCTCCTTTAACGCGTCGACGGCCCGTCTCAATTCGACGGCTCTCTCGATTCCCTCGATCAGCAACGTCCCCATCCTGGCGTCCTTGACCACGTAGCCCGCCGCACCGAGCTTGAAAGCGTCGGTGGCGACCTGTTCGTCACCGTGACCGGTCATCATTATTACGGGTGGGTGTTCCTCGACACCGGCTATCTCCTCAAGGAGCTCGAGCCCATCCCCGTCTGGGAGTTGGTAATCAAGGGTGACGAGGTCAAAAACCGTCGAGCCTAGAAGCTCGCGAGCCGAGTTGCAATCGTAAGCGACGCTGACGCGCGCCTCGAGTTTGACCTCGAGATGCGTTCGAATCACATGGGCGGTGACCTTCTCGTCTTCGACTACCAGTATTTGCAGACCGGGATCCGGTTCCAAGGGAGGCGCATTGCTCTGATCAGGCATGTTTATTGTCCAAAAGTATCGTTGGCCAACACTCCTCGCATCGATAAGGAATATCGGCTTGATGATACGCCTACAGGAGGGGGTATGAAAGAAAACCCACGAAGGGGCTTTCTCATTTGGTTGGCGAGTGCAAACTCAGTTGATCTTTAAGCCGCGACGGAAGACATACAGAGGCTCACGTTGGCGGTGATGTCCTTGTTGGCTGTCGTGTACGTCTTTATGGACTTGGACGCAGACGGGCTGGTCGTCGCGCTTCCAGAACCCGTACCGCTGCTGCCACATCCGGTCGCGAGCCCACCCAGAGAACCACGACGATAGCCAGCACCAATACGAGGAGATTCTTTTTCATTCCAGTTCCCCCTTGCCAGAGACCACCGGATGTCACCCGACCAGGTGCCTGGTTCATTCGGTCTTGTCATCCATCTCCACGTTGAACTTACGCAGGATGAGCTGCCCGCTCTTGAGTAGCCCCTGCAACGCCGCGAAGTCGCTGTTGGGGTCGACCACGACCTCACCCTCGAAGGTGCCCGCCGCGATCTCCTCCGCTGTCTCGTTGAGCCTCTCAACCGGCTGGCGAATATATCTGTCAATCAGGTGACGAAGCCAGAATATGGAGAGCAGGGCAAAGAGGACGAGGGCGACAATCGCGGTTACCGTAAGCTTGATCACGTCTGAACGTTTCTGGTCATTGAAGTATTTGTCGATAGCCTTGACCTGCTTTGTAAGGTCATAGACGGTGACAACGGTAAACGCTTTCTGAACGCCGAACTGTTTCAGGTCGATAGTATGGGTAACCTGCATCAGGGTGCCCTTCATATTGCCAAGAGAGCTTATGATCTTGTACTCATCCCCGGACTGGCCTTTGGGCACCTGTGCGGCATCGACCTTAACCCCAGGCGCCGACATGGAATCTGCGATCTTGCCGTCCGCGACCACAGCCAGATACGACACCGGGCTGCTGAGAGCCTGGAGGTTCTTTATGACACCGTAGAGTTGAGTCGGATCTCCCTTCAAAACGCTCTGGACGATCGTCGGATTCAGCATCCTCACCATATCGAGACTGAAATTGCGGGTCTCGAAGTTCTGGGCGATCTTCTTATAGGACTCGAAAGTCTGGTTGATCATCAATTGCTTGGTGTGCTTGGCGTTGTTGTTGGCGCTGACCACCCCGTCGATGAGGTAGTAGCCGACAATAACCGTCACCAGAAGTAATACGGGAATCGTGAACCACCAGAGCAGCTTGTTCATCTCGCTCCTGGAACTTGAACGCATTCTGACTTCTCCCATAAACTTCTTTGTAGAACCGAGTTTTCATTTGACCGGGCAAACGCCCTCCGTTCCCACGTACTCAACTGTGCGGACATCTCATCTTTCCACCGGGCTCGACGATTTCCCTTCCCCTGCCAGGCCTGCACCAACCTCAAGGTAGCGAGCGTCAAGACCTTTGATCATGACGATTCGGCGGCGAGCTTCTCGAGCTCGTCCGCCCCACGGCCTCCCCCCCCCTATCGGGAAGACGACAGAAGTGTTGTTATTCCATGTAAGGCCTTTTTCGGATGCCGGATCGTGGTGGGCAAGCACTACGCAAAGAGTCGATGCCGCATGGCTGGCGAGGCCCACTTTGCCTATAATCAATACATGAAACTCGAACAACTCCTCGAAGATCTCAGACGCTATCCGGGCCTCACGCGCAAGGCGGCCATCGGCTCGTGGACGCGACGCTCCAGCATAATGAGCGGCGACACTGTGCTCGAGGAAGGGCCCGGCGACGATGCGGGCGTGCTACCCATGGGAGACGGGTACCTTCTCCTGGCAGCGGAGGGGCTTATGCCTGAGCTTCTGTGCGACCCCCCTTTCGCAGGCTTCTGTTCCGTGATCGCCAACGTCAACGACATATACGCGATGGGCGGTACACCCCTGGGCATAGTAACCGTCGTCTTCTCGCAGGGGTTCTCGGACGCCGCGCGTGAGGGCTTCATGAGCGGCATGGGTCTCGCCCTCGAGCACTACGGTATTCCGTTGCTGGGAGGCCATACGAGCCCTGACGTGGGTCCGGCCATCGCTGTATGTATCGCGGGATACGCAAAAAAGCTCCTGCTTGGCGACGGCGCCTCCCCGGGCGACCGGATACTGGTCGCGGCCGATCTCGAGGGCGAAGCGCACCCCCCGTTCTATGCATGGGATACCGTCACGTTCGCACCGGCGGTGCGGACCCGGTCCAGGCTGCGTGCCCTTCCGGATATGGCGGAGCTCGAAGTAGTCAGCGCGTGCCGGGATATATCAAACTCCGGGATGCTGGGGACTCTTGCCATGATGCTGGAATCCGCCGAAACTGGCGCAAGGGTAAATCTCGATTCGATTCCAATCCCTCCGGGCATCGAGCTCGACTGGTGGTTAAAGGCATTCCCGTCGTTCGGATTCATTCTCGCCGCGCACCCGGATAACATTCACATGATCTCCGACATCATGGGTTCAAGGGGCATTCAGTGGGCCGACATAGGTGAGGTCACCCCCGGCTCCCGTCTTGAAGTCGAATACCAGGGTCAATCAGCCCTCTTTCTCGACCTCTCCACCTCCATTATCACCGGCCTCTGACCAAAGACGGAATCGGGGTCAGGTCTTTTATTGTTTGCTATTGTCCTCTTCTCGAATCGGGGTCAGGTCTTTTATTGTTTGCTATTGTCCTCTTCTCGAGTTAACCGTAGTAGCAAACAATAAAAGACCTGACCCCGCTCTGAAAGACCTGACCCCATCTTTGCCCCCGATTAACCTTTAGCCGGTGAGGTCGGTGAAGGTGGTGCAGGCGCCGCAGCGGACGCAGCCGGCGAGGCAGGATGAAGCGCGCAAGCCGGCATCCATTACGATTGCGGCAGCGCTTTCGAAGATTTCCATCGTGGCATCCGGCGGCGGAGGTCGCCACGATTCGAGGGGCGTTCCGGGCAACGGGCGCAGTGGGAGCAGATACGGATAAACTCCGAGTGAAACGAGTAGCTTACACCCATCGATGATGCTCCGACGTGACTCCCCGAGCCCCAGGATGACGAAACTCGTTACCTGTCCCCTTCCAAGTAACGATACCGCCCTCGTCCATGTCTTGTTGAAGCGCTCGACTCCCTTACGGGCCTTGCTCGGGGCCATGTTCCCCAGGACTGCTTCGTCGAAGCTCTCCATGTTGATCGCCGCGGTATCGGCGACCGATGCGGCGAGGTCGATCAGCGCCGGGTCATCGGGCGGTTCGAACTGGACATGTATCTTCATGCTCGTCCGTTCCCTTACCGCACCGGCGCAGGCTGCAAGGTGTGTGATACCAGCATCTTCACCTGTCGACCCTGTTGTCAGCACTATGTGGCTGAAGCCCTCCGCTTCAGCGGCTTCCGCCACTTCGGCAAGCTGACCCGGGGTCTTGTTTGCGAGAGTCGCCCCCGACCGCTTTGATGCGGATATAGCGCAGAACTTACACGACAGGTCACCGTGCGAACAGCCCTGGGCAACGGTTGAACCTATCGCGTCGCGACCGTGACGAAGGGCGAGCGAGCGATACGGAATGTTGTCAGCAATGCTCCGCCGGTAGAATCCGGGTTCGTCAGCCAAGGTTACACGCGCGACTTCCGCATCATCGCGCGCCAGGCGCCAGGAACCGTCGCTCCGGTCGCAGAGCTCGTAGGGAGAGTCGTCGATGTACCACGCGCCGGTGGGAACCGTGGCCACGAGGTCGCCTATGAATATCGTGATACCATCGGCCGGGCCCGCGCCACCGGCACGCGCGGCTATCTCGGGCGGGATACGCATTCCCAGCGCCTGGAGATCGAGCTTCAACCGAAGCGGGTCTGTCACGGGCGCTGACATCAACTCTTCCCTTTCGATCCTGGTTCGCCGGCGAACGGGATGACGGCGGCATCCGGGTCGTCATGGGCGCCGACAGCGGCCAGTGCTCCGATAAGACCGCGCTCTCCGGTCACCTGGCGCAGCTCTACACCACATCGCGCCGCTACGCTCCTGGCATGCTCGAGGCTCACCATCCGCCTCGTTGTGGATATCGAGAACCGGCGCAGCTCATCGGCGATTTCAACAGAGCTCGAGACCGCCATTCCGCACTGGTCGCTGAAGCACGCCTCCTCAAGCTCTGAGGCGAACCTGTCGGTAACGTCGCCCGTGTCGGCCGGGTTGGCTCCCAGGATTACGGCCGTGGCGCAGCAGTTCGTAGTCTTGAACGGGTTGTCCGGAAAGAGCTGGGTAATCACATGTCCGATGTAGAGACAAGAGCCCTCTTTCTGGAGCTCGAACGCGATCTCGTTTGCCGTCGACCACGTCGCACCGCGCAACGCATCGTCGGTGTCGTCCACGCCTATGACCAGTTTGCGCATCAAGGGCAGCCTCAGCGTCGCCCGCCCGAGTGCCGCGCCTCCACCCGCCTCGTGGACCGTCGTGGAGATGACACCCTCGGCCATCCCGCGGCAGAGCGTGGCTGCCACGCCGCCACCAGCGAGACCCGCGTAAGTGACCTGTACCTCACTATCGAGGACCCGCACTTCTTCCAGCCCGGCTCCAGCAATGCTGGCAGACAGCTCCAGGTCCGCGCGTCCCTGGCCGCACAGGAAGATGTTCCTCGCGCCCTCCCGCCGCGCCGCTCGCACAAGCGGGCTTGTACGCTCGTAATGGTAGACCTCCCACGCGGCGCCGCCGGAGCACACCCCGCGCGCGTGGTACTCGTGCAGCTCGACGAGCCCCGACGCTTCGTCGACGAGCGCGACAATCCTCTCGTACGGTGTGATGTACGGAAGATCGCCATACCGCTGCCTTATCTCCGCTGGTGTCAGGTTATCTGCCATATACGCTTCCGTTAGTCGACATCCTTCATGTACCGCTTCCAACGTCGTAATCTTACCACTCGAATCGCGCCTTTCCGGCACATTTGGTTTGTGGTCGCCGCTCCTTCGCGGTCCCCGAAATTGTTGAAGCAGAACAGAGTGTGATAGCAGGTCAAGATGAAATGCCCGTTGTAGGCAAATCCCTCCTGGTTGCCGTGGACAAGCGACTCGGAGCTGTCGATTTTGAGCATTAACTTCTTCGTCAACGAGCGCTATACGGCTCTGGTGACCCAAGCGCTGTTGAGGGTGGCAAGCGCGTTGATAATGTGCTCTCTTAACGCAAGTAGACCCACATCTACCGTTATCTTCGCCCCCGGAATTCGAGCCTCAGACGGCGGTTGAAAAGCAATCCTTTGCCCCCGTATTTCGGTGCACCCATTGGGTACGGTAACGGTTCAGTATTAGTCCTCATGTTAGCCCGATGTACCAGAACTACTACGGCATCTCGACCTTCCAGACGCCGCCTTCCTTCACCAGCGATACCTCTTGGGTGGTTACCTCAGTCCCGCCACTCTTTATCTTTACCGAGACCGTGGCCGTATCACCGGTGATAGTCGCTTTGCCGGCCTCAACAGTGGCCGTCGGGTTGTTCGTCACCCCCGACTTCGCCCACGCGGCCTTGTTCTTGAGGCCGGTCTGGATGCTCTTCGAGAGCATGGCCCAGGACGTGTTCGAGTCTCCCTTCAGTGCTGCCGCCCAGAAAGCCTTTGCCACGCTCTCGGGAGTTCCGGAGCTGCTTCCTCCGCTTCCGCACCCTACCAGTACAACAGCCGATACGAGAAGCGAAAGGATGCACGCCAGCACTATGATCTTCCTCATTATTACTCCTTTTATCCCGTCGGCCATGCGACGGCCGGGCCGTCCAATATGAGTAGCCCGGATCAGGTGGCGCGGGGGAGTCTTGCCCCCACGCTCCCAAGGAACCGTGCGTGAAAGTGGCCGGTCGATTCAGCCCCTTCGCTCCAGTCCCATTACAGGTCCTTTCTCACTACGCGAGCTAATCCGCCCCCGTGCAACGCATCGGTCCTCAGACACTTGAGGGGTCGCCGATACTCTAGCACGATTCCCGCCTTTCCGACTTGGTTGACTGGGTGGAGCCAGTGGGCAGCTCTGGGTGCCAACCTGGCTTTTGAGCCGGCGGCCCCACCCGCTTTCAGCGCGCGGTGATCCCGAAACGTGACACGCGGATTATTAGGCCGTTTCGCACCATTCCTCGCGGGGTCCGCCGGCCAAACTCATCCCGAGATGAAGCACACCAACGCCGAGCTATCGCGCAGGTCCGCGCCTTACTTAAGAGCGTTAACCACCGTGCCCAGACTCTGGACGTTGAACACGGGTTTGCATATCCTTCCGTACATGGACACCAGGCTCGGGGTCGTGAACCTGCTGCCCAGCACGACCACTACGGACGAGTTGTGCGCAGCGGTGATCTGCGCGCTCTCGATCACGTCGGCATCTGACAGCTCCGGGACAGACTTGATGACGGCCTGGCAGTTTGCCAATGCCCCACTCCTGTAGTAGACGGTTGTCCGCGCAAGAGGCTGTTTCGTATGTCCCTGGGACACCTGCTTGTGCCCCATTAGCGTCAGCTCCCGCGCTACGATGGGGACAGCCCAGGCCAAAGAGCTGGAGCCGCTCAGTACGCTGATGACATCGGCGGTCGGCCCGTTCAGAACCGCGGCACGCGAGCTGCTCGGCATCTGCAGCTTGGTCAGAAGGTCGGGGGATATCCAGTTGTCCGCCTCGACCCGGCTCACCACTTGGGAGAGGAGATTCTGGTCGGCGACGAAGTAGCTCACGCCTCCTACGTATTGCGCGGTTCCCGGCACCGTGATCATCTGGACATTTTCGGGCTTGAAACCCTTCAGTTCCTGGGCCAGGTCGATCAACTGGCCCGCTGTGTAGTCCATCTTGCAGTTCGAGGCAACGATGCCAACGAGCTGGTTCGCCTTCCAGACGCTTTTCATAGACGCGGCTTTCGTCATGAGCGCTTCCATGAAGGCGTGCTGGCTCTGTATCCTGTCGAGGTCGCCGTTTGGCATGTTCCTGCTCCGTACAAGGACGAGGGCCTGCCAGCCATCAAGCTTGAGGTCACCGGCGGGCAGGTACCCGGAGTGCGGGTCGTTTATGGGCTGGTTCAGGTGGATTGGAATCCCCCCGAGCGCGTTCACAATTTTCTCAAACCCGGTGAACTGCATACTGATGTAGTGGTGGACGTCGATGCCCAGCAGGTTCTTGACGGCATCGATCGCGCCAGAAGGCCCGTTGAACGAGTGCGCCGCGTTGATCTTCTGGGTCCCGTGTCCGGAAATCTGCACCATGGTATCCCTGGGTATCGAGATCACCACGGCTTTCTTGTACCGCTCCTGGAGGCACACAAGCATCATGACGTCGCTGCGGCTGTAGCCGCTCTCGCCCTTTACGCTGCCGGCGTCACTTCCCAGGATCAGCGTGTTTACGCTCTTGTTCGGGTCCGTTGAGAGCCGCGCAAGGGAGTGCCGCGCTTTCGCCCCTTCCTGGCCCGAAAGATGTGATTTGCTTATCTTGAGGGAGAGATAAGCCTTGGCGACCAGCTTGGCGATCGGCTTGCCGTAGAAACCGAGCACGCAACAGACGCTGATAAGCACCAACAGAAGAATGACAAACCTGTAGCGCCTCCGTCTGGTCCTGTATATCGTGCCTTCGCCCGAAGACCGGTTCCGTAGTTCGCGCCTGCGCCGCCTTGCCTTCGAATATTTCGCTTGTTGTCTAATATGTTCGCCCATTTACTGTCTGTCGTTCATCCAACAAATGTTAGATGCTCATCTCCTGGCACCTCGCGTGATACGTCTTCGCTTCTGAAAGACCAATTGATCCCTATCCACTGCCATGCGGTTTTATCCACACGGCGGGCTCCATTAACCTCTTCGACATTGAACACATAATCCCGTTTGGTCTTGAAGATGGAGCGGCGCCTCAAATACAGAGACCCTTAGTAGGAGTCTAGAACAACGTAGTGTACTCAGAAATAGTCAAAGGCGAAGGTCGGTCAGCTTCCGCCTATACAAGCAAGAAGACGACCAAAACGAAAAGGGAGACAAAGAACGCCCCGAGGACAGCCATGATTGGCAGCACCCAGAGGGGGCCGCCATGCTTTGGAAGTGTTTGAAGTACCTAACGTTAGGTTCGTTCGTTATCTTTTGATGGAAGGGTTGCCAGAGTCTGGAAGCGTGCTATGCGAAACAGGAATGTTCCAAAGATCGTGGTCGTGGCGCTGGCTGTCACAGCGTGTCTTGCGCTCGTCCTGACGCCGGCGAGGCTGTGGGCCCAGCCCGGTGGTGACCTGGCTTCCAAGAGCCAGCAGGCCGCTGAGGTGTCCCGCGAGATCAATTCTCTCGACCAGCAGCTTGAGGTCACCACAGAATCTTTCAACCGCGCCCAGGTCGACCTCGACACGATCACCGGCAAGGTGGACCAGACCCAGAGGCACCTCGAACTGATCAAGCAATCTCTGAGGGACCGGCGCTCGCTGCTGGACGCGCGCGCCGTAGCGATGTACGAAAACGGACCGTCCTCCCTGCTCGAGGTGTTGCTCGACACTAAGGGTTTCACGGACTTCCTGCAGCGCGCCGACTACGTCTACCGTGTGACTCAGAGCGACGCGGACCTCGTACGGAGTATCAAGGGCACAAGGGATTCCGTGGCGGCTGTCGAGCAGCAGTTGAGCGAACAGCAGCGCCAGCAGCGCGGCCTTTTCGAGCAGGTAGCGGCAAAGAAATCCGAGATAGAGGTGTCACTTGCCGACCGTCAGAACCTGCTCAACAGCATCAACCAGGAGATCCAGCAGCTGCTCGCACAGCAGCAGCAGTCGCAACTCGCAAGCGAGCAGGCCCTGAACCAGCAGGCACGAAACGCATTTGCCAACGTCACGGGCGGCAAGCTCGGGAACGAAATCGCCAAAGCCGCCTTACAATTCCTGGGGGTGCCGTACCAGTGGGCCGCCTCCGGTCCTGACGCCTTCGACTGCTCGGGCCTCACGATGTACGTCTATAAGGAGTTCGGTATCGACCTGCCGCACAATGCGGCAATGCAGTACAACCTGGGCACCAAGATACCGCTCGACCGTGCGGGCCCCGGCGACCTCGTGTTCTTCGGCATGCCNNGTCGCGATCTACCTTGGCAACAACCTGATAGTTGAGGCCCCGCACACGGGGGACGTCGTCAAAGTCAGCAACCTTTCGAGCAAGAGTGATTTTTCAGGGGTCTGCCGGTACTGGCCGTAGGTCGAGATAGCCTTCTGGATGTTACTCGCGGACGCCTGTCCCCCGACAATGGAAAACCAGGAGGCGTGGAGGTCAAATGACAAGGTCGGGCGACGAGCCAGTGCACTTCCAATTTGATGCGCCTAAACTGAGCCGGCGGGCAACCCCTCACTGAGTGCTCCCTGTTCCACCAGGACAGGTATCTGCCGATCCTCTTCTTACGCTCTTCATGACTCGTGTCATCACTGTTGCTTCTTTATCTGGGACCACCCGGTCCCGTGGATGAGCTTTAAGCTCCATCGGGCCGAACTCGTCGTAGCAGAGCACCACGCCTCCCCGTGGCTCTTCCTCGTACAGTGTCTAGGATGCGGGTTTTTTTACCTCGAAGTCCGGGTCCGGGCTTTGCTTCCAGGTGCCCGTCCCCCAGTGGGTGATGCCCTCCCGCCTCAAGAGCCTTCGCACCCACTCGTCGGTCACCTCGGGGAGTATCCCTCCCTTCCGGGTTCGGGGGCCGCTCGAAGGTGGAGAAGCCTGGAGTTGCACTAGCGGCAAACACCGATCGACCATGCTGGAAAGGCAAGAACCGTGGTAGGATATAGGTGTAGGAGAAGGCACATGGGGAATTCCGGATCAATGGCGGTACCCAGGCAAGGAGAACAGTAAGTTAGACCTTGTAGTGGATCTTGTCACGAATGATCCAGGGGGGATTTCAATGTCTCGAGTCACCAGAGCAAAGTCCCTACTAGTACTGACGTTCTTTTTACTGCTCTTGTTGTTGGCGGTCTATCCGGCGCTCGCCGCACCGGAACCCGCGGGATGGTATAAACAGCCTTCAGGCACAACAAGCGACATCTCTTTCATATCAGCAGTCAATCCGACGGTGGCCTGGGGTACGTCGAGCCAGGGTATCATCAAGACGGCCGATGGGGGAAACAACTGGACGAAAACCACCAGCCAGCCGGCGCTGGGCCCTATCGCAGCCGTCGACGCCAACACTGCCTGGGTTGCAGGAAATAGTAATTTTACAATCTGTAAGACAATTGATGGTGGTGCCACATGGACAACGCAGTTCCAGACTGAATACAGCGCACACTGGACGTATTTCGTGTACGGAATCTGCGCGGTCGATGCCAACACTGCGTGGGCGTGCGGCGCTTTGGCGTATTTGGATACCCCTGATTATGGCGTGCATGCGGTGGTAATGAGGACAACCGACGGCGGCCTCAACTGGTCGCCAGCATATTTCGGGAACACTGGCAGTATGTGCCTTGGGATATCCGCCCTGGACGCGAACACGGCCTGGACCTGCGGCCGTGATACGTCGACCAACAGTCCCGTAATGAAGACGGTCAATGGTGGAACGACCTGGGTCCCGCAGGCTCCCGTGATCCCCAATGCTATTACTACCGGCATCTCCGCGGTCGATGAAAACCACGCGTTCGCGGTCAGCTCAACTCAGGGCTCTACCCCCGAGCACTCATACATCCTGAAGACCACCGACGGCAGCAACTGGAATGCAAGCGATATGGGGACCGACTTCGGCGTTAGGGGTGTCGAGGCCGTGGGTCCAGATAAAGCGTGGGTGGTAGGGACCAGAGGCACGATACTCCATACGAGCGATGGGACAAACTGGACCGCTCAGCAGTCGGGCACGACAGCAAATCTGGCCTCCATCTCGGCGGTCGACGCCAACATCGCCTGGGCAAGCGGAGCCAGCGGAACGATATTGCATACCACGACCGGGGGAATCATTCCGCCCCCGGCGCCGGCATCCATTTCGCCCGCCTACGCGGTCCAGGGCACCGTAGTG
This sequence comes from Actinomycetota bacterium, assembly GCA_003154635.1. Taxonomy (GTDB): domain Bacteria; phylum Actinomycetota; class Geothermincolia; order Fen-727; family Anoxymicrobiaceae; genus FEN-727. The sequence continues at coordinate 21,714 of PMDX01000335.1, forward strand.
AAGGCGACGATCAACGGGACTGGTTTCCAGGAAGGCGCCACCGTCAGGCTCGAGGGACCGACGGTCATCAACGCTACCGGCGTCACCTTAGTCTCGCCCACCCAGTTAAGCTGCACGCTAGACCTCTGGACCAACACGCCGCCGCTTGGCAAGTACGACGTTGTGGTCAGGAACGTGGATGGACAGGAGGGGAAGCTTGTCAAGGGATTCAGCGTGACGAACATATGCGGGGGCGGGGCTGGCGCGTCGATCGCAGTGTTCGGTTGCTTTTTGGGACTGCTGTCCCTGACCGGTACTTCCCGCCTGGTAAGGCGTAAGAGAAAACGGTGAAAATAGCGATGAACGGTCGGTTGACTGACGCCGATATCCCTCGCAATGCTTGTCTGGTTGATCAACCGGCCCGTCCTAAGAGCGAGCGCCACCATGACCCTCCTGAAATCGGGGAGTGACTCCACCTGGGAAAGCTGTCACCCATAAGGTGATCCTACAATCCGAAGTGCGGGTACGGCGAGCTCAAGACCGCTGCCGGCTGTAGAGCAATCAAGATAAGCCCCGAGCTAATCCGTATTCGAAGAATGGCTTGATGATGCAGCAAACCGTTGGTGGGCCCAGCAGGACTCGGCCCCACGCGCTTTCAGCGCGAGGTGACCCCAAAACGTGGTGCGACACGCGGATTCAGTAACTACTAAAACAAGCGGTTCGAGAAATCCCCGTTATCCAATAGCTAAGCAGGCTTCGGGGAAAGTTTCGTAGTTGCCGTTGCGGTACTAGGGTATTCCCCTATTTATCCCCTGTGTGGTTCCACCTCCAGCGCAACCGGATGAGAATCTATAGCACGCGTCGATACACGAATGATGCTGATCAAGCCGAACGGTAGCGGGGAGGAATGCGACTCCCCCTTTCTTATCCAGGCGGGTATCAGTACTAGAAAAAGCAGGTTGTGAGGGGATATCGAGATGGACATGAAAAAGAGATTGAGCACGAGGCCGGGACTCCCCGGAAGGTTGCGGATGGGGCTGGCAATCCTGCTCCTGCTGGCCATGGCCTTGCTGCCTCTACTTCCGCTGATCGTCAGTGGAGCATCGGCCGCTTCGACAGGCCGGGACCCCAGCGTCAAGGGGGACGGACAGCATTACCTGGGCCTAAGGCAGACCAGAAGCACCGACCGCGGGAAACTGGCGATGGCCGCATCTCCCGGCTTGCCCTTGAAAGCGGCCGTCGACCTCTCTTCGGAGCTTCCGCCGGTGGGGAACCAGGGGCATCAGGGTAGCTGCACCGCCTGGGCCACCAGCTACTACTACAAGACCTGGAGCGAGAAGAAGGAGCACACCACGTGGGACCTGACCAACAGCATGTACCAGTACAGCCCCTCGTTCGTCTACAACCAGATAAACGGCGGTGTGGATAAGGGCTCCTATTTCGACGACGCGTTCAACGTGCTCCAGAACACCGGCGACGTGGACATCGCCGAGATGCCCTACAACCAGAACAACTGGACCAGGCAGCCCGCCGCCGCTCAGCTCCAGGCCGCGAGACCTTACAGGATTCCAGGGGACTGGGGCTACTTCTGGTTTCATGAAGAAGAAGACATCGGCCCCTACAGCCCCCCCAACGACATATCCGGTGCCAAGGCATGTCTGGACGGCGGGAAGGTCCTGGTGATGGGGATACCTATCTACCATGATTTCCCCGACGCCTGGACCAACCAAAAGAAAACCTGCTACGACTACGACGAGACTTCTTCCTATGAAGGCGGCCACGCGGTCTGCATATGCGGGTACGACGACAACATCAACCCCCAGGGGATAGATGCAGATCACCGTGGTGGCTTCCTCATGGTGAACTCCTGGGGTTCCGACTGGAACAACGGAGGCTTCGTCTATCTGAGCTACGACTTCGTCAAACGATACGTGTGGGAAGCGTGGGCCATGGGCGACCTGGCCCCCGACGGCCCCTCAATCAGCAGCCTGAGCACGGGCAACGCGCGAGAAGGGCAGACGGTGGCCGTCAACGGCCACAACTTCGGCACGCTCAGGAGGTCGGCGCGGGTGACCTTCAACGGGACCACCGCGGCAGCCTCGTTTACAGACGGCCAGGTGACTACAACGGTGCCCGCCGGCGCCACCTCCGGGCCGGTCATCGTTTATGACTGGGACGGAAAGGCCAGCAACTCCATGCCCTTCGTGGTGGATGGGCTGTCCGTCTGGTACCTGGCTGAGGGCACAAACGCATGGGGGTTCAACACCTTCATCACGGTGGAAAACCCCAACAACGAGCAGCTGACCGCCCGCCTCACCTACATGGACCCCGACCCTGAAAGCGGTACCGGGGTGGTGGGCACCCGGGATGTCACCCTCCCGCCGCTCTCGCAGACCACGGTCTCCTCCATGTCCGACATAGGGCCCGTTGACTTCTCCACCAAGGTAGAGTGCCTGGAGGGAGAGCAGATAGCGGTTGACCGCACCATGTTCTGGACCGGACCGGGCGCGGCCTCCCCGGAGGGGCACTCCTCCATCGGGACCACCGCGCCATCAACTACCTGGTATCTGCCCGAGGGCTCATCGGCCTGGGGCTTCGAGACCTGGACGCTCATCCAGAACCCCAACAACGCAGAGGCTAACCTCACCCTCACCTACATGACCGAGAAGGAAGGTGAAAGGGAGGTTCAGAAGAAGATACCCGCCTACTGTCGCGCCAGCTACTCGATGGCATCCGACATAGGGGCGGCGGATGCCTCGATAAAGGTGATCTCAGACGTACCCGTAATAGCGGAGCGCTCCGTATACAGGAACAACAGACGGGAGGGTTCCTGCTCGATCGGGGCCACCACGCCCGCCTCAGATTACTTCCTCTCGGAGGGGACGACCGCCTGGGGGTTCACAACCTACGTGCTCATCCAGAACCCCAACGACTCTGAGACAAACGTCACCCTGACCTACATGACCCCGGGAGGCCTTGTGGCCGAGCCCGCCTTCACCATGGGAGCAAACTCCAGAAAGACCATCAGGGTAAACGGCATCAAGCCCGCTAACGGCTACCCCGTAGACGTATCCAACACCGACCTCTCCACGCAGGTTCACGGCTCAAAGCCGATAATCGCCGAGCGCTCCATGTACTGGG
>PMDX01000185.1 GCA_003154635.1 Actinomycetota bacterium
TCATGCCCATCGTTCCCGGTGAGACGGCGTGCTATCGTTGTTACCTTCCCGAACCACCATCCTCGCCGATCCAGGGGTGCGATGTCCTGGGAGTCCTCAACACGGTCACCGGGGTCACGGCGGAAATACAGTGCACTCACGCCCTGCGCATCCTGACGGGTAACTTCGAACCTGATGGAAACATGCTCTTCTTCGACCTGTGGGAAGGCGAGTTCCAATATTTCAACGTGGACCGCCGTCCCGATTGCCCGGCGTGCGTCAGGGGCGACTATGAATTCCTTAGGAAAGAAAGCGCATCCTGGGCCACTTCCCTTTGCGGTCGAAATGCCGTACAGATCACGCCCGCCGTGGATACGAAGCTCGATCTGGTCCAGCTCGCGGGCTCACTTGGCAAGCTCGGGGAAGTTGAGGACAACGGCTATCTCCTGATCTTCAGGATAGACGGCTATGAGATCACGATCTTCCCGAACGGCCGTGCGATGGTTAAAGGTACTACCGAAACCCAGGTCGCACGCTCGCTATACTCGAGGTACGTCGGTATTTGATCCTGCGGCTGCGCGTGAAACCGGGTGGCTCCTACCCCGCTTTCCACCGACCGCTCGGTTGCTTGCCGGAGTCATAGCAGGTTGCGAGATCTCTCAATCCTCCAGGTGCCTGTCGATCTCTTTGAGCAGGGAAAGGAACTTGTCCCTGTCGTTCCTGCCGACCTCGAGGAAGACACTGTTGAGTTTCTCGAGGTGCATGTCTATGTTCCGTTGCGCCAGCGCCAGGCCTTCGTCGGTCAGCTTGACGAACACGACCCGCCGGTCGCCATCGTCGCGCTTTCTCTCCACAAGCCCCTTCTCCACCAGGCGGTCAACCGTCCTGGTGGCGACACCCTGGGCTATCTTCAGCCAGTGCGTGAGGTCGCTCATCGATACTTCGCCCGAATCGAGCAGGGCAAAAAGGACGAGTACCTGCGGATACGACAGCTCGGTATCCGGTAGCGCCTCCATGCTGCTCCGGCGAAGGTTACGCATCGTGTGGAGTACGGTCATCACGACCTGAACGGTGAAGTCCTGTATGTCGTCTTGTTTACTTGGCATAAGTAACTATTGCATTCAATAGGTTTATATTTCCAGTGATGTATAACTTCCGCGGGGGTCGCTTGTCAATAAGTAATTCGTGCAGGGTCTTTTGAAGTTTGGGCTCCGTGCGGTCAGAGAGACCACCCTCAAGCTGGATGACTCTTCCTCATCGAGGGAGGCTGCTTGTCGCACACCATCCTCACAAGAACTCAGGCCTCGAGGCAGCGTCTCAGGTGGTCTCGACACGACTTGAGAACCTCGTCCGACTGGGGTGTTCCGGACAGGGCGCGCGACAGTGCGAGACCTCCAACCATTAAAGAAATGGTTGCGAGCGCCTCCTCTCCAGGCTGGTGTGCGCCGAAGTCGGAGTACTTCGATGTCAACCCCTCGGCCAGCATTTCGATGCCCTCCGCGAAAGCCTCTCGGACAGAGGTCTCCGACCTCGCCACTTCGGCAACGATAGCCGGTAGCGGGCAGCCGGTATCAGGGTTGTCCCTGTGCGTCCTCGAGAGGTACCTGCATACGACGGCCTCGATCCACGCTTCCGGCTGTGCGTCCTCGAGCCCGGCCGTCAGCGGGCCGCGCGACTCCTGCAGCGCCGTGCCTACCGCCTCCGTAACGAGAGACTGTTTTGACGGGAAGTGGGCATAAAAACCTCCGACCGTCATCCCGGCGCCGTCCATCACCTCGGATACGCTCGTTGACTCGATTCCCTTTTCCCTGATGAGAGTACCCGCCGACTCGAGGATCTTCTCCCGGCTCTCTTCTTTTTTCTCCGACCTGCCGGTAATGGCTCTCTCCTTTCGTAGAAATGCGATGCGCGCTTACTCGTTTTTCATCCTAGCCGAGACGAACTCGCCTATGTCAGGGGGAGGCTTTATCTCCTCTCGGAGCACGAGCGCGATAGCCCTGTCTCCACCGCAGGTCGGCGTGCATACTCCACAGCCGATGCAAACCTTTTCGTCGACCACGGCAACGTCGTCTTTGATCGTTATGGCGTCCATCGGGCACCGTTCCTCACACGTGGAGCAACTCACGCACTCCCCGGCATCGACACGCGCCACGTAATTGCTGCGCGATTGCGTCGCGTGTCCCCCGACCTTCATCGCGTGGATGAAAGCGCATCCGCACTCGCAGCAACTGCAGATGGTCGCCAGGCTCCCCCGGACATTGTCGCAGTTGTGGACCATCCCTTCTTCCGTGGTCTCCTTGAGTATCTTGAGACACTCGTCGCGGGTTATCTTCCGCGCCATGCCCTGCTCGACCATATGCCTGGCCATACTCCCGAAGTGGAGGCAGTTCTCGAGTGAATGGTCGCAGCCCTCACCCACAGAATTCCTCATCTGCCGGCACGGACAGAACGCCACGGCAATAAACGCGTCCTCTTTGATCATCGAAGGTATCGCATCGAAAGGGAGGATCTGCGAGGCGTCCTGGAGGGATTCCTCGATCGGGACCACCCTGATCAGGGGGATGCCGCGCGCGAGCTCCCCGCCGAACTCTTCGTCCATGTACTTGACCCATAGCGGGGCGAGGGCCCGTGTCATTTCGGTCTCCCTGCCTGCCCAGAACGGCGTCTCGACAAAGCCGACGACGCTCGGAAGCAGCCGGTATGTCCTCTCCTGTCCCGGCTTCCGCTGGCTGAAGACCGTGCCCCGGCGAGCCATGCGGTCGAGTATCTCCTGCAGCGAGTCCGCTTTCTCGTGAATAACCTCTTTCCACCCGTCGGCGGTCTTGCTCTCGAAGATGCTCATCTTCAGTGCGACCTCGGCCTCTTCTCCGGGATACAGTATCGCCAGGATCTTTAGAAGCGTTGGAGACATCGGCACCCCGGCCGGTGCCTTGTCAAGAAGCTCCGCCAGTCTTACGTAGACGTTCTCGTCCATGCCGAACCTCCTACTGCCTCATCCGCGCGGCTAGGAACTCCTGGGGGGCGGGGGGCGGTTTGGTCTCCTCCCGGACGTGCAGCAGTATCGCCTCTTCCCCACCGCACGTCGGCGTGCAGACCCCGCAGCCTATACAAATGTCCTCGTCCACAACGGCCGCGTCGCCTACTGTAATCGCGTTTACCGGGCACCTTTCCTCGCAGATGCCACATGCGGTGCAGTCATCGATCGTTACCCTCGCCACGTAGTTGGAACGCGATATCGTGTCGTGCTCGGCTTTTTTCGCGCGGAAGAACGCGCAGCAACACGAGCAGCAGTTGCAGATGGTCCGCAGGCTTCCCTGGACGTTGTCGCAAACGTGGACTAGCCCCTGCTCGGTAGCGTCGCGCAGTATCTCGAGCGCCTGGTCGATGTTTATCTGCCTGGCCATACCCTGCTCTACCACATACCTGCCGAGGCTGCCGAAGTGCATGCAGTTTTCGGTCGATCGCTCGCATCCCTCTCCGAGGTACGTGCCTATCTGGCGGCACGGACAGTGCCCGACCGCCATGAAGGTCGCCTCCGCCAGCCTGTCCTTGAGCGCGTCAAAAGGAAGCACTTCGGACTCGTCCTCGAGCGATTCCGCTATCGGCACCACCCTGATGAGCGGAAGGCCGCGCTCCATCTCCTTACCGAACGCCTCGAGCATGTAGTCCCTCCACAGCGGGGCGAGCGCGCGCTTCTCGGGTGTATCTTCCCCGGAAAGAAATGGGACCTCCGCGATTCCGACGACTGTCGGTAAGAGCCGGTAGATCCTCTCGCGCCCTGGCTTTTGCTCGGTTAGAACAGTCCCCCTGCGAGCCATGTCGGCCAGTATCCCCTCCAGTCTTCCGGCCTTTCCCGGTACGAGCTCCTCGCACTCGGCCAGCGTCTTGTTCTCATAGATACTCATCTTGCAGGCGACCTCTGCCTGCTCGGGGGTATAGAGAATGTCGAGGATTCCCAGCAGCGCGGGCGCCATAGGAGCACCTGCTATCGCTTTGTCCAGGTGTTCCGCGAGCCGCACGTACACATCTTCGGCCATTGTTTCCTCCCAACCCGCCGGACTGCCCGGCGGCATTGCCGATATTATGCACGTAATATTATGCCCATAATACTGGAACGTCAATAAGGGTCGGTATGCGGGGTTTTGTGGAGCCGTCGGTTTACGCGCAAGGCTCGTAGCGGTAGCCGAGGCCGCGAACGGTTACTATGCGCCTTGGACGAGCCGGGTCCTCCTCGACTTTCTCGCGGAGGCGGCGGATATGAACGTCGAGGTTCTTGTTCTGTCCGTAAAACTCACCTCGCCATCCGGCGGAGATCAGGTAATCCCTTGCTAGCAGCTTGCCGCTTTTCTTGAGGAATAGTTCGAGCAGGCGGTATTCTACGGGCGGCAGGTCCACCACGGCCCCTCGCACTACTACCTCGTGGCGCTCCGGATCGATTGATACGTCTCCTGCCTCGAGTACGTCGCGATCGAATTCCTGAAGGGTACGCGACGCTCGGCGCAGTATCGCCTTGACCCTGGCCACGAGTTCCCTCATGCTGAACGGCTTGGTCACGTAATCGTCCGCGCCCATCTCCAACCCCAGGACCCTGTCAAGCTCAGTATCCTTTGCGGTCAGGATGAGCACCGGCGTGTCGCCCGCCTGCCTCACCCTCCTGCAGATCTCAAGTCCATCGATTACCGGGAGCATGAGGTCCAGGATTACCAGGTCATAGCCCCCCTCCTCGAACAAACGCCAGCCAGCGCCTCCATCCGTCGCCACCTCGGCTTCGAGCCCATCCTTCTCGAGGCTGTACTTGATCGCCTCGGCCATCGGCTCCTCGTCTTCGATAATGAGTATCCTGGTCACGATGCGGCCTTTCGCGCTCCATGCCCGGGTCTTCCCAATCCTTGAAACCTGCATGCCTTCATCAAACGAACCTCGCTGCGGTCCTCGTCTTGCGCTTGTAGAGCCAGGCGATGAGCCTCGCCAGCAGGTTGAAGGCCAGGACCAGCAACAGCAGGAACGCCGCCTCCGCGCTGGCTATCTTGATGGCGTCCGGTATCATGAGTCCTCCCTCGCTGACCAGGTACCAGATGTTTCCCGCCATGGGCGCCGCTGGTTGTGTAGGCAGCAGGGGCGCCTTTAACACGAACGTCCCCACCGTGTAGACGATGGCCGCGCTCTCACCGACCACCCTCCCGATGGCAAGTATCGCGCCGGTCGTGATTCCCGGTATCGCGCTTGGTAGTACCACCTTCTTGATAGTATGCCAGCGACTCGCGCCCAGCCCCATCGAAGCCTCACGGTAGGAGTTGGGAACCGCTTTGAGAGCCTCCTCCGAGGTACGCATGATAGTGGGCAGATTGAGAAGGGCAAGAAGCAGCGCGCCGGCCAGAAGTGAGTAACCCAGGCCCATATACGTCACAAACAGCAACAGTCCGAAGATCCCGAAGACTATGGACGGCACCGTAGTCAGGACGTCCGCCCCAAACCTCACCGAGCGCGTCATGAACCCTTCCCTGGCGTACTCGGACATGTAGATCGCGGCGCCTACGCCGACGGGCAAGACTATTACCAGAGTAAGAATAGCGAGATAGAACGAGGACCAGACCATTGGCCAGATACCCCCACCCGCCGCGCTTGTCCTGGGCGCGCCGAAAACAAAGTGCGGGTTCAAAGCGTAGAGGAGCCCTTTCCAGCAAATGGCGATGACGATAAAGCCCAGCAGCGCGAGGCCGAACATGGCCATGCTCCAGACGACGACGGTCGCGGTCCGATCTGTCCTCTTTGCCCTGCCCGCACTCCGGCGAACAGCCGGAGAACCGGCTTCAATACCGAAAGCAGTTTCGGTGGTCTGTAAGTCTCTGTTCATCTCGCGTATGCCTTTTTCCTTGAAGCGACCCTTATGAGCGCGATCAGGGCTATCGCTATAAGCAACAGAACCAGCGCCATGAAGAAGAGGGCCGAGCGCTGAATGCCCGAAGACTCGCCCATCTCCATCAGCATCTTCGTCGTCAGGGTATGAGTTGGCGAAAATAGCCCCTTGGCGTACGAAGTGGCCGGGCCTATCACCAGCGCCACGGCCATGGTCTCCCCTATCGCCCTCCCCATGCCGAGTATCACGGCGACGATTATCCCGCTCTTCGCTGCGGGAAGGGTCACGCGCCACGTGGTCTGCCATCGCGTCGCTCCGAGACCTATCGACCCCAGCCTGTAGTCCGCGGGCACAGTCTCGAGGGCGTCCTTCGCGATGGTGGTTATCGTCGGCATTACCATTATTCCCAGAATGATAGAAGCCGCGAAGATACCGGTCCCGCCGGTGCGCGTCAGCGCCTTGATCCATGGCAGTAGGATGATGAGGCCCAGCCAGCCAAGGACTATCGACGGAATGCCGGCAAGCACCTCGACGCCTCTCGTCACGATCGTTGCCGCCCTCCTGGGGGCCATCTCCGTCAAGAACAACGCGGTCCCGAGCGCGAGAGGGGCCCCGATCAAGAGGCCGCCGACGGTCGTGAGCAAGGTGCCGACGATGAATATCATGATGCCGTAATGGCCTGTCGGGGGGTACCAGTTGGAACTAAAGAGATTAAAGAGTCCAACCTTTGTAATAACGGGCAGCGCCGCTTTCGTCACGAAGACTACTATCAGAAGAATCCCGACCACGACCAGCATGGACAGGACGGCCAGCACCTTCTTGATGATCCACTCTCTGTCAACCAACTAAGCCCGGTCCTCCTGTTGATGGGATGAGCCGGGCGGAACCCGGGAGGGTCCCGCCCGAGGCTCTATGACGGGTCGGCTATTTCTTTATTGCGGCCTGCGCCTTCGATATTGGTATGTACTCCTTGGAAACCGTGTTGGTCTGGAAATCGTCGGAGAGGACGAAGTTGATATAGGACTCTGTTGCGCCGGTTGCCTTCCCCTTTGTGAACATGTGCAGGTACCTTCCGAGGGGATAGGTATTGTTCAGCGCGTTTGCCAGGTTGCCCGTTACGCCGTCCAGTTGCACCGGCTTTACACTGCTCTTGATGTAACCGTATGAGGTGTAACCGATCATGTTCGAGGTGGAGCCGACTTTCTGCACCATAATGCCGTTGCTGTTGGACTCCTGCGCGCCAGCCACAGGCTTAACCGGGTTGGTCGCGGTAAGGCCGAGGATCTTTTGGTCGAACATCTCCCTGGTGCCGGATGCCGAGTCACGGATGCCCACGACTATAGGGGCGTTCGCACCTCCGACCTGGCTCCAGTTGGTGACTTTTCCGATGAAGATGTCCTTGGCTTGGGCCGAGGTGAGATTTTTAACGGTGACGCTCGGGTTTACGATCATCACGATAACGTCGTATGCGATCTGGTGGTCCACGAGGCCCTTGCCTTCTTCTTCCGGCTTAAGCTCTCGAGATGAGTTGCCGATGTTGACGGATCCTTCGGTCACCTGGGTTACGCCGACACTTGAGCCGCCTCCCTGAACCGTAACGTTCGCCCCGGAGTTCTGCTTCATGAACTGCTCCGCCGCAGCCTGCGCTATCGGCTGAACCGTCGTGGACCCCGATGCCGTCACGTTACCGGTGACGCCTCCACAACCCGCGGCCATTACGGCTGCAAAAATAACTATCAATAGCAGACATGCCGACCCAAGCACGAGACCTTTCTTTTTCATGCAATTCCTCCTTGTCTTTGCACCCTGTTCCATGAGGGTGTCCGTCTTTCTCAAGACCTCTCGAGTACTCATGACCCCATTACATCAGGCGTGGGTTTCTTTCGGGTTTCCGTAGGGTAAAGAGTTATTCAAGGCTTGCTTAAGGCTTGCTTAAGACCATTTTTCATCGGTTTGCTACTATTGCGGTATGCATGTTGAACTGAGCGATAGCGATGCACGCCAACTACGCACGCGAGCGCAGCTTCTTGAAAAAGGGAAGAAGCGGTCGGCCCTCGAGGTTGTGAGGAAGCTGGTGGGCCTGCAGGCGCAAGACCCCGGCGCGGCCTCTCTGCAGGCAAGAGCGCGGAGCTCGGGGCTCGCACGAGAAGACGTCCGAGAGGCTCTGTTGGGAAACCGATCGATAGTGCGCGCCTGGTGTATGCGTGGAACGCTTCACCTCGTCAGCGCGGATGACCTGCGCTGGATCGTATCGCTGCTCGGTGAAAGATTCATCACGGCGGGCGGGCGAAGGCGTGCTGAGCTAGGCCTCGACGAAAGATCAACCGAGCGTGGGGTCCGAGTTATCGTCGAGGCGCTCAGTGAGAACGGCCCTCTCTCGCGAAACATGCTCTTCGATCGCCTAGCGGCCGCGGGAATACCGCACGAAGGGCAGGCCGGCATCCACCTGGTTAGAACGGCCGGGCTCGAGGGTCACCTGTGTTACGGACCCGAGCAGAATGGCCAGGAGACGTTCGTTCTCGTCAATGACTGGATCAAAGGCGTGCGGCCGTTGAGCGATAAAGATGCCGCGGTGGAGCTCGCGCGGCGGTACGTCTCAGCGTACGGACCTGCGACTCCCCGTGACTTCACGTGGTGGTCCGGCCTGGATTTGAAACGCGCTGAGACTGCTTTCAGAGGTATCGGAGGCCGGTTGGCTCAAGTTGACGTGGCGGGCGTGGCAATGTGGGTGCTCACCACGCGATTCGAAGAGGATGAAGACCCCTCTCGACGAAAGGACGTCATACTGCTTCCACGGTTTGACCCTTATCTCCTGGGTTACCGGGACCGGGCTCTAGTTCTGGATCCGCGCTTCGACAAAGAAGTAAATGCGGGAGGGG
>PMDX01000199.1:0-154 GCA_003154635.1 Actinomycetota bacterium
TGACCATCAAGGGCATGGGGTTCGCGGCGTACACCACCCTGATGATGTACGACAAGAACTTCGACTACCTGGCGTGGAGGCCGACCGTGAAGGCCGCTGAGAAGGCGTACGCGATGGCGGGCATCACCGACCCGCCAAACGAGGTCGATTTCGC